>JBBDLQ010000195.1:0-8972 GCA_040878765.1 Balneolaceae bacterium
GTTCGATAATTTGGTATCAATTAAAACATTTGTATCTTTTCTCATCTACTGAGATTTATTTGATGGTGCGGAAATTAAATCCGCACCTCTTTTTCCCTTCCCTCCTCATACATTACAAAAATTATCTGAATTCTACTTTTCGATACGAGAGAAGGAAACACAACATGTAATAGATTAATGGCACGTAAAAAAAATTACAAAAATCGCAATAAGAACAAGCGAAGCAACCGTAACGATAAAAACGGGAATGTTTTCATTCCCAAATTCTACTGGAAAAACAACCAGGGGGTTGCCGGCCAATATGCCGGGGTTTTAGAGATCAATGCTAAAGGTTGGGGTTTTATCAGAAAACTGGATTACGAGTTTACCTACCAGCCCCAGGATCCTTTCCTGAAACCAGAAGAAGTAAAAGAACTTGATCTTCGGCCAGGTTTAGTGTTGGAAGGTGAATTTGAGGAAGACAACCAAGGCCACAAACATGTCCATTCTGTGGATGTAATTAACGGTCGTCCGGTTGAGGCATGGACTAAATCAAGCCGGTTTGAACGCCAAATACCAATCATGCCTGTGGATTGGATAAAATTGGGATTTCAACCCGATGATGTGGAAATGCGAGTTATGGACTTAGTTGCTCCAATTGGCAAAGGTCAGCGCTCTCTTATTGTTGCTCCGCCAAGAACCGGTAAAACTGTTTTATTGAAAAAAATTGCCAAAACACTTACCGATAATTATGATGACATCCATGTAAGTGTACTATTAGTGGATGAGCGGCCTGAAGAAGTTACCGATTTCATCCGATCTACACAGGCGGAAGTATTTGCTTCTTCAAACGACAAACAAACTCAAAGCCATTTACGAATTACTGAAATGGCGCTTGGTTATGCAAAACGCAAAGCTGAAATGGGTGAAGATGCTGTTCTTTTAATTGACTCTCTCACGCGTCTTGGCAGGGCTTACAATGCGGTTCAAACCAACAGCGGGCGTACCCTTTCTGGTGGTCTTGATATTCGGGCTCTTGAAATCCCTAAAAAGATCTTTGGTTCCGCGCGTAAAATTGAAGGGGGCGGTTCTCTTACAATCATCGCTACCTGCCTTATCGAAACCAACTCTCGCATGGATGACCTGATTTTCGAGGAATTTAAGGGAACAGGTAATATGGAACTTGTTTTAGATCAGGAGCTGTCTAACGACCGTATTTATCCGGCAATTAATATTGCTGCTTCAGGAACCAGAAATGAGCATAAATTCATAACAGATTCTCTTGAAGAACGAAACATGGTAAGGCGCTACCTGCTTAAAAAATCGCCAAAAGAATCTATGTTGGGATTATTGAAGGTGCTTAAAAACACCGATAGCAATCAAGAGTTATTGAATCAGATTGCAGCCCTCGCATAAACCGGGGAATGTTGAATTTCGACGGAAAAGCGACTTAAGCTACCGGAATTGACGGATCAATTTCAGCCGCCCACTTTTTAATTCCTCCCTTAAGATTGGCTACATTTTCAAAACCACGGTTATTAAGAAAGGAGACCACATTAGCACTCCGGTTTCCGCTTCTGCACATAACAATAACTTCTTTCTCCTTATGCTCTTCCAATTCTTTGATACGGGTTTCAAGCTGTCCCATTGGGATATGATGTCCGTCAAGATTCGATACAAGGTATTCCACATCCTCTCTCACATCTAACAACAAAAAATCATCATCAGATTCTTTTTTCTCTTTTAACTCTTGCACGGTAATCTCTTTCATAGGAGTTTATTCTGAAGTATATCGATCTAATTTAAATTGTTTTCCAAGATAAAGTTTTTTCGCTTTTTCATCCTCAGCCAGCCTGTCTGCCGAGCCTTCCATTAGTATCTTTCCCTCAAACATCAGATAAGCCCGGTCGGTTATTGCCAATGTTTCATGCACATTATGGTCGGTGATCAAAATCCCAATATTTTGGTGTCCCAAACCGGAAACTATTTGCTGGATATCTTCAACCGCAATTGGGTCAACCCCGGCAAAAGGTTCGTCAAGTAAAATGAATTTTGGGTCGGTTACCAATGCACGGGCAATTTCAGTTCGCCTCCTTTCGCCGCCTGATAAACTATATCCTTTGCTATTCACTACTTTTTGCAATCCAAATTCTTCTATCAGCTTATCAACTTTCAGGTCGATTTCTTTTTGGGGAATGGAGAGAAACTGAAGAACGGATTCCAGGTTTTCACGAACCGTCAGATTTCTAAACACGCTTGCTTCCTGGGCAAGATAGCCAATCCCCATGCGGGCTCGTTTATACATAGGCTCATGAGTCAGGTTCTTTTCATTGAGGTAAATTTCACCAGCATTTGGCCGAACCAAGCCCACCATCATATAAAAAGTGGTGGTTTTCCCAGCGCCATTTGGGCCCAGCAACCCAACAACCTCCCCTTGTTTTACATTAATAGAAACATCATCCACAACCGTGCGCTTGCGATATCGCTTTACCAGCCCCTTGCTATGCAAAATTAACTCTGGTTGTGTTTCAGTAATCATAATATATATTTAAGCTACTGAAAGTGAATTTAGAATAGATTCAAAAATTGGCTTGCCATCTTCCGAACCGAGTGGTTTCTCCATGGCACGCTCCGGATGTGGCATCATTCCCAATACATTTCTTTGGGTGTTAGTAATGCCGGCAATGTGATCTATAGAGCCGTTGAAATTGGCTTTTTTAGTCAATTTACCCTCAGCATTACAATACCGGAATAAAATTTGATCATTATCCTGAAGAGATTTTAATCCGTCATCATCAATAAAATAATTTCCTTCACCGTGAGAAACCGGGATGTCTAATACTTGCCCTTTTTTCAGCCCTCTGGTAAACAATGAATCTGTAGATTCAACCCTGATAAATACATTCTTGCAGATGAACTTAAGCTTCTCGTTATGCATCATGGCACCGGGAATAAGTCCAGCCTCCAGCAAAATTTGAAATCCGTTACAGATGCCCAAAACAGGGCCGCCTTTCTCAGCAAATTTTACTACTTCCTGCATGATGGGAGAAAAGCGGGCAATAGCTCCCGAACGGAGATAATCACCGTAAGAAAATCCGCCGGGTATAATCAAAAAGTCGATCCCCGAAAGATCGGTTTCTTTATGCCAGAGAAATTTTACATCAGAATTCATCACATGCTTCAATGCATGATATGCGTCGTGATCACAGTTAGAACCGGGAAATACTACTACGCCAAATGTGGCCATTGTTTTATCCTTTTATTTCAGTAACCAGTTGAATTTCTTTTAATACACCATCTATGCGAAGGCATTCTTCGAATTCGCCTTCATGAACCAGCGCCTTTCCTTCATTATGCACTTTCCAGGTCTTGTCCTCAGCTTCGGATAAACTGCATCCGGTTGCTTTCATAAGCTGAGAAATAACTTCCTCAAAAGTGTGAATATCATCATCATAGAGAATTAACCGCCAGGGAGTATTTATTTTCTCCTCTGTCATCTCTTTGGTTATAGTTTCTTTTGAGTGCTCAACACTTTCCTCACTCATTATAATATTAATGGTATGTAGAGCAAGAAGAACCATAGATCAGGATTCGATGATAATTTCAAAATCTTCCATCACTTCATTTGCCAAAAGCTGAGTGCAGGCTGATTCTACAATTTCTTTGGCGGCAGCTTCATCTTTAGCATTTACATCAAGCTCAATAAATTTACCTATACGAACCTGTTGAATTTCATTCAAACCAAGATTCTGAAGAGCATGATGAGCAGCTTTACCTTTTGGGTCCAATATAGATGGACGGAGCGTTACATTTACTTTCGCTTTGTACATAGTCGGGCTTCGTTTAAGTGAGTGCCAAAGTTAACCTTTCTGCAACTTAGCTGCTAACTTGGATTGGGAGAATTGGTAACTTGAAAGGCACAGGCCTTGATTATCCTAAATCTGATTTAGAATAAGGCTCTTCATCTCCTTCACACTCATTTCATCAGCGTCCAGCCAATGAATGAATTCCCAGCGTTTATACCAGGTTATCTGTCGTTTGGCATAACGCCGGGTACTTGTTTTGATCTTCTCAATAGCTTTATCCAGTGGCCATTCACCATCTAAATATTTTAAAATCTCTTGGTAACCTACCGTATTCAATGACTGTAATTCTTTTGAATGACCTGCTTCCAAAATCGACTTAACCTCATCAATCAATCCCTGTTCAATCATCCTGTCTACACGCCGGTTAATGCGATCATATAATTTTTGCCTTGGCCATTTCATTCCAAAAACGATGGTGTTTTCATCGGGTTGAATTTCATCCTGAACATGAAAACTGCTAAATGGCTTTCCGGTTTGCATCCATACATCCAGTGCACGAATGATTCTCTGTGTATTCATGCCGTCCATCTTTTTTATGTACTTCGGATCAATTTCTTTCAGCATTCCATACAACGATTCAATTCCTTCTGCATCAATCCTTTTTTCAAGCTGAGCAATGTTTTCATCCTTTGCTTCCGGCATTTCATTGAATGGTTGTATAAGACTTTGGATATGAAGGGTGCTCCCGCCAACATAAAGCACATGATCAGTGTTGATCAGAATTTCGTTTTCCCATTGAGCTGAACGTTTTTGGAAATCCATGGCGCTGTCATCTTCCTCAAGTTCAAGCAGGGAAATATTATAGTGTGGAACCCGTTCTAATTCATTAGGAGAAGGTTTTGCCGTTCCTATATTCAGATGTTTATAACATTGTCGGGAATCAGCCGAAATAATGGAAGTATTAAGCTCTTCTGCAAGCTGAAGAGATAGCTCAGTTTTACCGGAAGCCGTAGGCCCTAAAATGATAATTCGCAAAATGTAGATTATTAGTATTAAGGTGCAATTACGCTATAGTATTACGGTGTTATCAGGTGAAAACTATAACTCTGAAACACAATCAACTCTTTCAAAAATCGAAGCGCAGGGAAATACGATGTGTAAATCCCAAATCGCTTGAAGCTCCGGCAAAACTGGCAAAACCATAATCGAGCACAAAAGAAGAGAGCTTTAATCCCATCCCCAAAGTAGGCGAAACCGAAAATCCGGAAACAGGATCAGTGATAAAATCTGTGACCCCCGCGCGTAAGGCAATCACATCTTTATATGAAACTTCACTACCCAAGTGTGGCTCAATACTCATTCTGCCAAGATTAATATAATAAGCCTGACGGTTTTCAAACAGGAAATCAGCATCCAAAGCAGTTGTGACTAAAAAATCTTCTCCAATTGGAATTAGTTTGGATGCTCCTAATTTTAAAGAGGGAAGTACATATTCATTTTGTCCTGTTGGCAGAGTCGCGCCCAGGCTATCAAACTGAGCCTCATAATCCCCAAAAGCTGATTCATCCACATCCCACATTTTTTGCATGGTAGTTAGATCATGAACGGTTGCCCCAAAATTGGCAAAATCGGTTTTATATTTTGCGCCTACATCTAAGCTATAGCCCCAGGCTTGTGCAAAAGGACCTAATTTTTGATGAATTATTTTGGCCGATGCCCCATAGGATAACTCTTCTGTTTTCTGGGTTGCATAGGAAAAGAAAACGGCCATATCTGCTGCACTAAAACGGGTTATATAGGCTTCCGCATCCTGTTTAGGTTGTTCCCGTTCACGGTCCCAGGCATTTAGTGTGTTTGCAATATTATCTACACCTTGGCGGAAGAAACTGATTGAAATCACACCATCCTGAGTTTTTAGGGGAAGGGCTGCGGCTCCGTAATCATACCCAACAATTCCACCGAACCGCTCTGAATGCATATAAATAATTTGGGGATTTTGAATTTCGGAGAGGCCGGCCACATTCCAATAAGCGGAGGTCACATCATTTGTCAGGGCAACGTGGGCATTACCCATTCCAAGTGCGCGAGCCCCGCTTCCGGTGCTCAAAAAATCATTCCCATACTTAGCCTGTGCCGATTGTGCCACAGTAAATAACGGGATTGAGGTAAACAGTAAAAGCGCTAAAAAGGAGCGAATCATAAAAAAAATATGATAAAAAATTAAAAGTTACTGTAGCGCTTAAACGATATATTAAGGGACTTATTTGAGTTGAAAATTGCACTTTCTGAGGTTGCAGAGAGAGTCAGTATTTCTTAGTATAAGCACACTCCACTGAAAGGGCAACTTTGGAATTAAAATTGCTCTTTAACCTATTTAAATATTGAATTTATGAAATTTTCTGTATCGAGCAACGAACTTAATAAAGGACTTTCGGCTGTGATTGGAGCCGTGCCTTCAAAAGCCACTCTTCCTATTCTGGAAACAATCCTTTTTGAAAGTGAAGACGGAAAACTCAAACTTACGGCAACCGATCTCGAGATTTCAATTATCGAGTATATTAATGCTGACATTGAAGATGAGGGGGCCGTAGCTATTCCGGCCAGGCGTTTGTTAGAAACGTTACGGCAGCTGCCTAACATTCCCGTTTTCTTCGATGTTGATGATCGCAAAAATATAAATTTCCGCACCGATAAAGGTACCTATAAGTTGGTTGGGGATGATGCTGATGAATTTCCTGAGGTTCCTAACCTGGACGACGGAACTACTATAAGCACAACCACAGAGCTTATGCACAAAGCCATCCACAAAACACTGTTTGCTGTGTCAAGTGATGACCTGCGCCCGGCTATGATGGGAGTTTATTTCCAGCTTGGTACCGATGAAAGCAAGTTTGTGGCAACCGATGGCCATCGACTGGTTAAATATGCCAATAAAGAAATTACTGCCAAAAAGGAGGTTAATTTCATTGTTCCTGATAAAGCTTTAAGTCTTATTCAAAAAACGATAGATGGGGAAGATTGCGACCTTACGGTTACCGAAGATCATGCTCGTTTCAAGAGCGGGGGAACTATTGTAATTACACGCCTCATAAATGAACAGTATCCAAATTATGATTCGGTAATACCCCGTGATAATGACAAATTCCTGACTATTAGTAAAGACCAAATGCTTTCTACGGTGAAACGGGTTGCCATTTTCTCCAGCACCACCACCCGGCAAATTCGCCTGCAACTCGGCTCTGACAAACTAACCATCCGTGCCGAAGACCTTGATATGAGCAGTGAAGCGAAAGAAACCATAGAGTGTGAATATTCCAATGAAGAAATGGAAATAGGGTTCAATGCAAAATATCTCGGCGATGTGCTCAGCAATATTGACGATGAAGAAGTCACCTTTGAATTTTCGTCTCCAAATCGCGCGGGCATTGTAAAGCCAACCAACAAAGATGAAAACGAAGATATCCTAATGCTGGTTATGCCGGTAATGCTCAACAGCTATGCTTGATGAGTCAAATAATTACCCTCACATCTGATTTTGGTTTGCAAGACCATTATGTGAGCGCTATGAAGGCGGTCATTCTTGGCATTGCTCCCGATGTCCGCCTCGTAGACATCTCCCACGATATTCCCGCACAAGATATTATGGCAGGAGCCTGGGTAGTTCGCAATTCTACCTTTCTTTTCCCGCCCGGCACTGTTCATTTGGTTGTAGTTGATCCAGGGGTGGGAACAGCACGTAACGCCGTGGCGCTCAAAGTTAAAGACCAGTATTTTGTTGGTCCCGACAACGGCATCTTCTCTCTATTCTTTAATGAATTTGAACACGACGCATATAAATTAATTAATCAAAAATATTGGCGGAAAGGGGTCTCAAATACCTTTCACGGGCGTGATATTTTTGCTCCTGTTGCAGCTCACCTTAGCAACGGGGTTTCCTTAGAAGAAATTGGGGAGCCGATCAATGATTTGGTAACCTACCACTGGGCAGTTCCCATAGCCGATAAAGACGGACTTCAGGGATGGGTGGTGCATATCGACCGGTTTGGCAATCTTATTACCAATATTTCCGAGGAACTTATTGATGACCACATTAAGCGAAAAGATGTGAAAATTTATGTTGGCAATACCATGCTCAAAAAAGTGGTTACCACTTTTGGGGATGTGGAAGAAGGAGAGCCCGTTGCATTTATTGGAAGTTCAGGGATGCTCGAAATTGGTATCAATAAAGGAAATGCTGCACGTATGCTAAGTGTTGATAAAGGTGCGCAGATCTCTATAGTGTTGCAGAAGTAGAGGCCGGACCTATAGCAACTTTTCCAAAGTTATTACGAGCTCGTTTTTTATGTTTCTGCCTCTAAATAACTTTGGAAAAGTTTTTGTGGCTACTGTAACACCACCGGTTGTTTAGCGTACTCCAAACAAAATTAAATGATTAGTTATGAAGCTTGAATTACGCTCTCCCATAGATGAACGAGCCGGAATTTCCATCCCTGATGAAATCTCTAATCTGGCTATGCCTTTTAATGGAACGGTTGGCTCTAAAGAGGGAGACGAATATCAGGTTAAAAATAACATCATTGATTTACTGGGAAAAGAGCCCGATTTCACTTCCCTGGCCCAAAGTTCAAATCATTGGAAAATCACCGCAGCTATTTATGAAGATATCTGGCGCAAGCGCTCTCTTTCCCTGCTTTCCGGTGAAGAATTCCCCATCGAAAAGGAACACGAGTTATTGATTGACTGGACAGCCCCAAAAGAAGACGGTTGGTACCTGGATTTGGGTTGTTCTACTGCACTTTATGGCAGAGCCCTCAAAGCAGCTCAAAAAAAAGCCTCCATTGTTGCCCTCGACTTTTCTTCCCAAATGTTGGAGGAGGCCCGGCTTAAAGCCGAAGCTGATGAAACCGACATGTACTTCGTCCGAGCCGATGGCCGCGAACTTCCGTTCTTCTCCAAAACCTTTGACGGTATTGTGATGGGCGGCACCCTCAACGAACTTACCGAAGTGCTGAAAGTGCTTTATGAGGCCAAACGCGTTCTCAAAGAAAACGGCGCGCTCTTTATGATGCACCTCATCAAATCCGATGCATGGTATGGACGATTATTGCAGGAATCTGTGGCTATTGGGGGGATCAACTTTTGGTCTGTCAATGAAAGCGACAAGCTCTTCAGTCAGGCCGGATTTGA
>JBBDLQ010000195.1:9072-11558 GCA_040878765.1 Balneolaceae bacterium
CTTACATCTGTTCGGGGGCAGTGATCCCCAAAATTCCCAATCCATTTCTGAGGACTTGAGCCGTAGCTTTTGCTAATTCCATTCGTGCCTGAGCCAGTTTTTCATCTTCTCCCAAAATACGGCAATCGTGGTAGAAGCTGGTGAAATCAGAAGCTAGTTCATTCAAAAAAGTAATAACGTGATGTGGTTCTTTGAGCCGCGCAGCGTTTGCCACATTATCCGGAAATTTAAGCATCGTTTTGATGAGTTTTATTTCACTTGGGTGAGTTAGCAGCTGTAATTCCACCTCATCATTAAAATTATATTCTTCTTCAACTTTTCGCATGATACTTGATATTCGGGCATGAGCATACTGCAGGTAAAATACCGGGTTTTTCTCACCGGCTTCTTTGGCCTGTGCAATATCAAATTCAAGATGGGTGTTGGGAGAACGCATCAGGAAAAAGAAACGGGTGACATCGGCTCCAACTTCATCCATCAAATCATCCAACGTGACAAAATTGGCTTTCCGGGTACTCATTTTGAAGGGCTTGCCGTCTTTCACCAGCGTCACAAACTGGTAGACCACCACATCCACTTTTTCAGGATCATAACCGAGCGACTTGATGCCCGAAAGTACATCCGGATAGGTAGCAATATGATCGGCTCCAAATACATCCACACACAAATCAAATCCACGATCCAGTTTATTGGCGTGATAAGCAATATCGGGGAGACGGTATGTCGGCTCGCCTGTGCTTTTAACTAAAACGGTATCTTTGTCTTTGCCAAACTCGGTGGTTTTGAACCATACGGCACCGTCTTTATCGTAAGCCAGATCCAGCTCCCGTAATTTTTCGATGGTTTCTTCAATTTTGCCTTCTTCATATAGGCTGTACTCGTTGAAAAAGGAATCCATTTTGATCTTCATGCGCTCCAGCGTTGCACTGATATCAGCAAATATCTCTTCCTCCGCTTTTTCCTTGAAGGGCTTTTCATCTTTGGCATCAACCAGTGAATCTCCTTCTTCATCCATCAGCGACTGAGCAATGTCCCGTATGTATTCCCCTTCGTAACCACCCTCGGGAAATTCAGCTTGTTTGCCTAGCAGTTCCAAATATCGGGCACGCACACTTTCTCCCAAAACACGCATTTGTCGGCCGGCATCATTAAAATAATATTCACGTTCTACCTCGGCACCGGTCCATTCCATGAGCCGGGCAACCGTATCTCCCAACACCGCATTTCTGCCATGACCCACTGTAAGCGGTCCGGTTGGGTTTGCGCTTACAAATTCCACCAAAACCCGTTTTCCTTTGTTTGCATCCGATTCGCCAAATTTTTGTCCGGCACTCAGAATTTGGGCCAGTTCATCATACAAATAAACCTCGGCAAACCGGAAGTTTATAAAACCGGGTCCCGCAATTTCTACGGCCGAAATCTTTTTTTCATCAACCTTAATGCCGTCTACAATTTGCTGTGCAATAGCCCTGGGATTGTTTTTAAGGGGCTTGGCAAGCATCATGGCTACATTGGTGGAGGCATCACCGTGGTCGGCTTGTTTAGGGGCTTCAATTTGAATCTCCGGTTTTTCATCCAATTCAAATTGTTCAAGTGATTTGCTGATTATCTCAACTAAATAGTCGTTCATGGAGTATTGTTTTTCAAGTTTCCAGAAAGATAAGGGAATTGGTAATTAGGAATCAGGGTAGATTTGGATTCTATTCTACAAAAAAAAGGGAATATGCCTGAACATACTCCCTGATTTAGTACTTGAGAAAAGACTTAATTTACCAACTCATCAATTTTTGATTTGAACATTTCGAACGTACGGGGATTTTGTTCCAGCATTTTTCCATTTACAAAATAGGTGGGGGTTGAATTTACATTCAGCTCTAAGCCCTCCCTTTTGTCTGCCATTACAATTCGCTGCATATCTGCTGAATTCATGTCAGTTCTAAATTTTTCAACATCCAGGTCCAGGCTGTTTGCATAGCCAATAAACATGGATTCGGCATTACCCCGTGCCCATTGTTCCTGCCCGTCAAAGATCATATCGTGCATTTCTTTGTATGCTCCCTGTGCACGGGCAGCTTCAACAACGCGGGCAGCTAATTGTGCATACTCGTGCATATTTAGCGGAAAGTGTTTGGTGATAATAGAAATGTCATCCCCATATTCTTCTTTTAACTGTTCTTCGATCGAAACAAAATACTTACAAGCTGGGCACTGATAATCACTGTACTTGACTAATGTAATTTTTGTGTCCACAGTATCAGCCTCCTGAGCCATTAATGGGATTCCGGCAAAAAAGACTGCAGCAAGTATAAGTAAAAATAATCCTCGTTTCATGATGTCTTGTTTTTCTTCGATTTGTAGTGATTTACTTTCTCAAAATGTCGCTTTAAGATAGTATTCATTTTATGAATAATCTGTGAAATTTGGCCTGTATCGTTTAGTTTACCAAATGATAAACGTACAAACTCCCTCGCTTCTTGTTCATTTTT
>JBBDLQ010000196.1:0-13991 GCA_040878765.1 Balneolaceae bacterium
AAGAGAAGCAGCGATAGTTTTTTCATAACTTTTTTCTTTTTAAGAGAGTTTTGTCCTGATAATGTTACAAAAACGAAGATTTAAAAACAGCATTAACCATATAAGTTCTAAACGCCCCTTAATATTGAAATTATTTATTCCTAAAAAAAGTGATTAATGATGTTTAATAAATTTGCCCAAAATCATTTAATCAGTATTTGTCAGCATCATTTAGATGAGGATTTTAATTCTGGCTCAGGAACATGTTTCCATACAATATATGCCATTGTAAGTATCATGAGAGTACCAATAATTGTATTACTGACATACCCATTGTTCACATAAAACGGTCCGGCAATAGCGCCTCCAACTCCATATCCAATTTGTCCAATGGCCACCAGTAAACTCATAAGGGAACCTCTTTTATCGGATGTTATGAGTTGAGTTGATAAAGCCTGAAAAGGACTGATACGCATTGCAATGAGTACCATAGCAGCAAAGAATATGAAGTAAGCGATCCAAAATTCAGTAATTACATAGGTTGTTATGATCATCACAATTGAGAGACCTAAACAGGAAATAATGATAATTTTCCTGCGGCCAATCCGGTCTGAAATATTACCTGCAATGGGGCCGGTAATTACATTGGCAATTCCGCCTACAAAAAACAGGGAGGCTATAGCAGTTCCGCTTACCCCAAAGGAATTTTCCAGCCAAGTGGGAAGGTAAACCACATAAACCGATATACTCAAAAACATCATTACATAAGCGGCGGCTACTGCTCTTACTTCACTGCGCTTCAATAGTTTATAATATTTTTCAAATGATCCTTTTAAGGTAATTCTATCAACAGAGAGCTCTACATTCGGTTGTGGAACTTTAAATAATATCAAGATAAAAGTTAGTGCCATTACCCCGCCAAATAGCACAAAGGGAATTCTGAATCCAAATAAATCGGCAAGAATGGTACCCAACGGAATGCCCAAAATTTGACCCATAGCAATTCCGCTCATGATCCAGCCATTTGCCCAGCCTCGTCTTTCATAGGGAAAATAATCACCCACATAGGCAACGGCGGCGCCGCTCAAAACACCACCTGCCATTCCGGCTAAAGCTCTGACCAGCAGCAGGCCCAGGAATGAGTCAACAAAATAATGCAGAACTAAAAACAGGGAAATACTGCCAGTGCCAATAAGTAATATTTTACGCCGGCCAATTTTGTCAGATAATGGCCCCATTATGATGGCAAAAAATCCAACCATAACAGCATAAACGGTAACCAAATTACCAAGCACTTCTAAAGAAGTCCCTAATTGCTCATTTATGCGGGGAAGAATAGGGGAAATGATCATCACCTGACTGCTTGCCGCAAAGAGCAGCAGCCATAGCGCAAAAATTATCACATTGGGATTACCGTCTTGTTTTATTGTCATTTTATATCATAAATAGAGCAGGAGCTCATTAAAAAAAGGTAAATAATTGATTGAGCAGGTTAAGTTGAAAATTGAAAACGTGAAAATTTCAAAATAAAATGGTTTTTCCTAAGATTGATCTAATAAAGATTGGGTAAAATAAAATCTGATAAATTAATATTTATGAACCATAGATTATTATGCATATTTATGAAAAAAATGTAGTTTATTGTAACATCTTATAATCCTCTGTATCCTTACTATTCAACTATATAAAAACAATAAAAAGCAAGGTTTTAAATATATACATTGCAGATTATTTTATATGGGAATTATAATTACAGAAAGTGAATAATAAAATTTGGTTAGGATAAAACAACAAATTTATGGCACAGTTTAGGTTAAAAGCTATTTCGCAGAAAGGTAAAATTGTTCAAACCGAATTTGAAGCTGACAATAAAAAAGAAGCACAGCTTAAGGTTGACCGCTTATCTAAAACCAATGGGCTTAAGATCCAGTCGGTTGATGAAAAGAGATTGTACATGTATAAAGTACAACGACCGGGTAAACCTATTGTATCAGGTGAACAGGAAGCTTATAGTAAAGAGGAACTCGAAAAAGCACTGGTAAAACTTGGGTACAAAGTTAAAAGCATCAATAAAAAGTGGTTTGATTTTAAAGGTGGAGTTCCTCAGCAGGAGGTGGTTACCTTTATACGGCTTTCATCAGACCTTTTGACACAACAACTTCCTTACGATGAGATTCTGAATCTTTTATATGAAGATACTCAGAACAAAAGGATGAAAGAGGTGATTAAAACCATCCAAAAAGACCTCAAGGATGGTAAAGAAGGTACTGAGGTATATGGTAAGCACGAGGATGTATTTGGGAAATTTGCCGCCTATATGTTAAGTGTGGCTTCTACATCCGGTAATATGGCATTAGTGTTTGAAAGTACGGCAAAATTCATGGAAAGGGATGCCGAGTTTAAAAAGAACCTGAAGCGAGCTTTAATGATGCCTGCTGTTACCGTATTGGCTGTAATCGGAGTAGTTTTGTTTTATGTCGGGTATATATTTCCCGCAACAGCTGAGTTATTCCTGGAAATGGATATTGTTCTGCCGCCAATGACTGCGGCCACACTGGACTTGAGTTACTGGCTTCGCGATAATTGGGTTTATATAGTCCTTTCATTTGTAATTCCTATTGCCGGCTTTATTTATTATGTAAAAACGCCTAAAGGAAAACTCAATTTAGACAAATATATGATTCATATACCCGTATTGGGCGACTTACTCCATAAAACCAGTATTGAAATATTTGCCCGGGTATTTTATACACTATATAGTGGTTCAGGCCAAAATATTGAAGTAATTAAAGTTGCTGCCGAAGCTTGCCGAAATAAATTCATGGAGAAACAAATCAAAGAAGTTGCCATCAGAAGCATGCTTAAAGATGGAGCGGGACTTATTGAATCCCTTGAAGCTACAGGTGTATTTACTACCACCGCACTTAGCCGATTTAGGTTAGGGGCTGAATCAGGAGCTTTACGTGAAAACGCAAAACAGCTTGCCGAGTATTATGAAATTCAGACCACATATAAAATGCAATCGGTGATAGATGTAATTAACCTTTTTATCAACTTATTCATTATGATTGCATTGATTGCAATAACAGTTGTTTCTTCCGAGTCAGCAGTTATTCAGCCTAATCAAGGCATGTAATAATTCTTTATAGTACAAAATGGGAAAAATAAATATCCGAAGACATATTGGCGATATCCTTGTAAATAAAGGGATTATTACAGATGATCAGCTTCAGAAAGGATTAGCTATACTCTCTGAGGAACCAAAAGAAAGCAATAGAAGATTAGGGCAAATTCTCTCTCAGGATCTCGGTTTGAACCGGCACGAGGTTATGAAGGAAATCGCCAGTATCTATGCTTTTCGGGAAGTCCTTAAAGATGTTGATCGTATTTCTGAGGAAGTACTGGAACACATAAAAGAAAATGTGGAAGAACTTCCTAAAGAAATTGTGGATGAATTGGTGCATCATAAAGCGGTTCCTTACCAAAAGACAAAGGATTCAATTATAATTGCTGCCGCGGATCCATCCGACCCAAACATTCAGAACATCCTCAATAAAATCAATTTCAAACAAACCGAATTGGTTTATTGTAAGTACGAATCAATAGAGGAAATTCTGTCAAATGTATATGAGCAGAAAAACGAATTTCTGGATCTGCTTGAAGAAATTGACTACGAAGAACCTGACATGGAAAAAGGTCAGGATGAAATTGATGAAGAAGAGATTGATGCCGAGATCAATCAAAGTATGCTCAACTCATTGGTGGAAGGGATGCTTGTTGAGTCTGTTCGCCAGGGGGTAAGTGATATGCATATTGTACCAAGTTCGCCAACTACTACTGATATCAGGTTTCGTGTGGATGGTAAATTACAGCTTTGGTATCAGCAGAAAAATGTAAAACCGGAAGCGATATCTGCTGTAATAAAGGATAAAACCAGGAATGTGGATCGGTTTGAAAGAGATGCCTCGCAAGATGGATTTATTCAACGCCAAATCGATGCAACAGGAATTCGGTACCGAGTTTCCATTATGCCAATTGTGGGAAAACAATACGACCGCAAGTTTGAATCTATAGTAATTCGGGTTTTGGATGACCGTAATGTAATTCGGGATTTGGATAAACTGGGGTTACAGAAAAATGCCAAAGAAAATTTTATTAAATCAATTCAAAAACCATCCGGAATTGTAATTATTACCGGTCCAACCGGTAGCGGTAAGTCAACCACCCTGGTTGCTGCATTGTATTATGTAATTGACCCCACTAAAAACGTACTTACGGTAGAGGAACCGGTAGAGTATATAATTGAAGGGGCAAGGCAGTTAAAAATCAGTAACCACATGACCTTCGATCAATCTATTCGCGGGATTTTGCGGCATGATCCCGATATTGTATTAGTAGGTGAGATGAGGGATTTAAAAACGGCTGAAATTGCTATAAAACTGGCTAATACCGGTCACTTAACTTTTTCAACCCTTCACACAAATGATGCCCCAAGTGCCGTTTCTCGTTTATTTAAAATGGGAGTTGAGCCATTTTTGATTGCAAATGCCGTAAACCTTGTTGTAGCGCAGCGATTAATTCGTCGTTTGTGTAATACATGTAAGGAAGAATTTAAACCTCATCCGGAAACGGCTAAGGGGTTAGGTTTTTCTGAGGAGGAAATAGAAACTACTACTTTTTATAAAGCTGTAGGATGTGATAAATGTAACGATACCGGATACAAAGGCAGGGCTGGTATACACGAAGCTCTTTATTTTTCTAAAGAGATTAAGCAGATGATTTTGGATGCTGGTGGCGATATTGATGAAGGAGCTATAAAAGATTTAGCAGTTTCTCAGGGGATGCTTACATTACGCGGGTCTGGAAGGGAACGCATAAAAGAAGGTATTTCTACGGTAGAAGAAATTGTCGCAGCAACTATTGAAGATTAATAAGAGGTAAAACTTGAAATTAAATATTAACTTGATGCATATTGTTTATACTGGCAGCAGTAACCATTATAGGGGTTTATATGAGTAGCGAGATGTCAAATTCCGGCGATGAATTAATGAACGATTACATAAAAAAGTTTTTAAAGGAGCCCCCGTTGCTCTTAAAGAACTTTCATTATGAAGACGTTTTAGAATTTCTTCAATTGGGGAAAGAGGAACGGTTTTTAACCGATGAAATCATTTTAAATGAATCGGAATATGTTAATTCCGCCTATTTGGTAGCAGATGGTAAAGTTAGTATCTGGAAGGATAACATACAGTTAGCTACTTTAGGTGAAGGTAACTTCCTCGGAGAAGCCTTCCTTTTTAGTAAAAATAGCAGAATGGCAAAAGTTACTGCTACTGAAGATTGTGTGCTATTAAGGTATGAACGGTACGAAGCCTTAAATTTCTTTAGGAAAAAACCCGAAAAGCTTTTTAATATATTCACAAAAAATATCATCGAAATACAGCAGCGTAAAATCAGTAACATGAATGTTCAGTTACTAAATTTGAAAAAACGGTTATTAAATGACACAAACTGGTGATAATGCATTATCCCAAATTTCTACTCAACTAAAATAATTGTAAGTATTTAGGTTTGTTATATTAAAATTTTATAATTTTTTTGTAACAAAAGGACTTCGCGATTATCTATTTGTTTGTCATCAACTAATTGATTTGGCTTTATTATGGAGGCGGCAAAAAAAGCTCAAAATTTACCCAAACTGATCGAGCCGGTTATTAAAAAGCTACCAGGCACTACCAGAGGTATAGACAGGCACCATAAGCTTGGTGAGGTTGTAGAAACCCTCGGTGAGCCCGAGAGGCTTGAATTGACGGATATACTGGATTCCTTTCTCAAAGAAATGCTCAAAAATGAAGCTTCTGATATAGATTTGGGTGGACCTGGTTGTGATGGCAAAATATGGTATAGAATATTTGGTGACAAAAACCCATCCAAAAAACCCGAAAATCTCACTCTTGATGAAACAAATGTGCTGTTGCATAACGCCATATTGCCTTCTCAGCGGAAAAAACTGTTAGAGGAAAAAAACCTGGACTTCTCATATTCTATTAATTTAGATAATGGCAAAACTCAGCGTTTCAGGGCGGATATGTATTTTGATCTTGAGCATCTGGCGCTCAATATGCGAAAAATTGATAATACCATTCGCCCATTTAAAAGCCTGGATGCACATACGGAGGTTGCAAAAGCATTAAGCCTAAAATACTATAAATACGGGCTTACACTAATTACCGGAATTACCGGTTCAGGTAAATCTTCTACTCTTGATACTATTATTGATGCTAACAACAGAACGGTTGAATCACACATTGTAATAATTGCTTCTCCGGTCGAACTTATTCATACTCCACAAAAATCAGTTGTCCGCCATCGTGAGGTTGGAAGGGATGTACCATCGTTTAAGGATGGTGCTATTCAAGCCCTGCGGCAAGATCCGGACATTATTGTGATTGGGGAGCTCCGAGACCCGGAAACTATTATGACTGCATTGGAAATCACTGATTCAGGCCATAAAACTTTTGGTACCCTTCACACTTCATCAGCAATGGAAAGTATCGAGCGGATTTTAGGTGAAGTTCCAACAGAAGAACAAAACCGTGTGAGAACGCGCCTTGCCGATGTATTAACCTGTGTAATAAGTCAAAAACTGATTCCAAGTTTAGATGGGAAAAGGGTGATGGCTAAGGAAGTTTTATTAGTGAATTCTTCCGTTAGAGCTGCAATCAGAAATAACAACGTAGGTGAAATTTATCAAATGCTTATGGAAGGCAGCGAGCGGGGGATGAATACCATGGAACAGGATCTTAAAAGGCTTTATACCGAAGGTGTTATCTCAAAAGAAAGTGCCTTAAATCATGCAAACAACAAAACTAAAATAGTGCAGCTTTTAAGCGAAATTAACTACTAATTCCTAATAACTATATGGTAGGAAATAAAATATATACCGGTATTGTTGTTGATGATGACTCTCTTAAAGTTGCCAAAATTAAAATTTCGGGCAAAAAAGTTACATTAGTCAGCCTGGATAAAGTCCGCCTAGTCGAAAGTATTGAGAAGAAAAACAAGGAATCACGAGAAGCTGAACATGATGAAGATATTTTTGGTGGAATTGATGATTCGTTAGATGATGAAGACGCTATATTCGGCCTTGACGAAAGTGAAGATGATGACGATGAGGAAATAGGTGAATTAGACTTAGAAAATTTTGAAGATGATTTAGACGATCTGGATTTTGATGATCTTGAAGGTTCCGATGAAATTGTGGATACCGATATGGTGGATGAAACGGAAGCTGCCGCTTCTAATGAACTGCTTCTGTATAACTTACTAAGCGCTACAAGTACTAAGAGAGTTGATATTGGAGTTAGTATTCCAGCCGGTGAAACAATATTTCAAATTCTCAAAGACGTCGATTTTTCGGATACCAAGAAAAAAGATTTGCAGGTTATTGTAAATGACAGGTTGGAGTCGTTGCATGGAGTTACGAAAGGAGATGATTTTTATTCCTATTCCGTCCGCGATGATGGGGCCTTGTTACTAACATCCATTGATGATGAGCCTGACCTTATAAAACTTCTGAATCGCACCCGGGAAATTTATAACGGTAAATTATTTATTAATGAAGTATTGCCAGATGAAATAATCCTGCTTGGCCTAATACGAACTAATTATGATCTGGATGAAAATAGTATTACAGGTGTTATACAATTTGGGCAAGTATCAAGCAGGGTCTTATTTTTAAAAGGTAATCAGCTTTGGATAGTCTCACCTATAATTACTGAAGGTATTAAAAACCCAAAATTTCTAAATACCATATTCAGTAAAATACTGTTTCAGCTCGATACGGGTGAAGTCCCAAATCTTGATCGTCTCATTATATGTAATAACTCTCTTGGAGATACAGCCATTGAGTTTTTTGAGGAGCGTTTTCAGGATGTAGATGTTACTGAGTTTAAGTTTTCTGAGGAAATTTTTGAATCAGAAGATATCAAGGCTACTTCAATTAATGCATTTACTACAGCTATTGGAGCCGCATGGACAGCTTCGGGCTTTAAAAAAGAGAATTTCCCAAAAATCTCATTCCTGCCTAATTATATTAGCGACCGTCAAAAAATATTTAAGTTACAATGGCATGGTTTCATGCTCTTGTTATTTATTTTGCTAACACCAATTGTATCCAATCATTTTTACACCCAAAATGCGGCTGATATTGACCGATTAAGCAGCGAGGTAAATACCCTCGACTCTCAAATAAGATCGTTAGAACCGACGATTCAACGATATAATCAGATAAGTTCCGAACTTGAGCAAATTCAATCTAAACTGAGTTTATTAAGTGAATTGAGTCAGGGTACTCTTCGTTGGACATCCAACTTAAATCTTATAAATAAGGGTTTTAGTGAGGTTAATTCAATTTGGTTAAGTTCAATGTCGCAGGGACAAGGTGGCAATATTGAAGTAAATGGTTATGCGATGTACAAAAATAGAATACCTCTGTTAGCTAATATTTTTGAGAGTGCTACATTATTGAATGTTTCAAGTAGTGAAATAAGGGCACAAGAGGTGTATGAATACAGATTTATAGTAAATGATTTTTTTAATGATGATAATATTTATACCCCGGAAAGTGTGAAGGGTATTAATGAATTAATACAGGAATAACATTGTCATACGCAGTCCGAAATACCATTATTTTATTAGTTACGCTCGCTTTATTTATTGGAGCGGCTTTCTCGTATATAAAATTTTTCCAAATGGCAGAACTGGAACGCTTACAAACTTCTTATACCGAAAAACAAAGGGATTTCAATAGTAAGCGGGCGACCAGTGATGCATTTCCGGAATTAAATACCAGATACCAAAGTGCGGTTTCCATTATTGAAAATTTTGACAAGTCCTTATTTAAAAACCCTGATCCCGATAAAGTTTACGATTACCTGAATTATCTAAGTAATAGCGGTGAAGAAGCAAAAGTATTTTTTGATTTTGTATTTGTGGACTCAACCATACAGGATCAATATGGTATCGTACGTACGGATATAAATGGCTATGGGAAATACAGGAACGTCATTAATTTCATCAATTTGTTAGAGAACAGTCAATTATTGAATAAGATTAACAATTTATCTTTGTCGCCTCCAACAGGTGGTGACTTTGAGCTGGATGACATCACTTTTAATTTCATTCTGGAAAGTTATTACGAGCGAATTCCAATTCAGGATGGCGCTGCTAAAACAGATCAGCTTACTATGGATGAAAGTATTTCAACCTATAATCCATTTTATCCGCTTATACAACCTAACATAAAGCCTAATGTGGATAATCTTACCAATATAGAACAGAGCAGATTAATTGGCCTTACTGAATCAAGAATTTTTGTTGTTGATCAGGGAGGAAATGTAATATCACTAAGAAAAGGGGATAAAGTATATCTTGGTGAATTAGAATCGATAGACCTCAATAGTAAATCCGCTACTTTTAAATTAAATAAAGGTGGCATCACGGAATTAGTTACCTTGGAGATAGAGCGATGAAACCTATGAAATCAAATATATACGGAACCGGTTTTTTATCCATTTTATTAGTTGGATTGGTGATTTTTGCTTTTCCAAGTCAAGTGAATGCACAAATTGTAGATCCATTTCGGGAATATACCAATCCCGATGAGATCGTTACTTTTAACAAGAGTACTACCTATAATGAGGCAATTGAAATTATTAATACTTTTGCCCAGGAATACGAGAATAAATTTATTGTAGATAACTCGGGTTATAGTGGCCAAATTGGGGTGAATCTGCCTGCTATGCATTGGAAAGATGCCCTCAAATATATAATGCGTTTTCAAGACCTAGAGTTAATAGATCAGGGCGAGTTTTATGAAATCAATGTTCCCAAGCAAACTTCTGCAGCTGCTGTTACAGGTGGACAAACCGCAGGTACCGGTGGGGCGGGCGGTCAGGCACAAAATATATTAGCAACTACACAAACCCGGGAAATACGAATTAATGCTACATTTTTTGAAGGTAATAAAAGAGCACTTCAGGAAATTGGTATCGACTGGTCAACATTAACCAGTGATGTCCCCGAAAATATTTCAGATTTTGTATCTGGTGAAGGCGGGGAAACTGTTCCATCAACTGACCTTAATGATCAATTTGTTTCGGTCAATTCATTTAACGCGGCAAACGTTTCACAAAATGCTTTTAATGCCTTGGTGAATCTGGGTGAATTTGGCCCCGGAATTGGTGTCCAGGCTTTATTCAGAGCATTTGAAGCAGATAACCTTGGTAAAGTATTGGCAACACCATCCATTAAAGTTGTGGACGGACAGGAAGGTAATATTCAGGTCGGACAGGATTTTTCTATTAAACAAAGAGATATTGCCGGTAACGTGACGGATAATTTCCAAAGTACAGGTACCATTTTAAATGTGATACCTCATATTATCACTCAGGGCGACACCTCTTTCATTTATTTAGAACTGGAAGTAGAACGATCTACCGCACAGCCTGATGTTGTGAGTACAATTATCAATAAACAGGAGGCAACCACTTCTGCCATACTCCTTGATGGAGAAGCAACCTATGTTGCTGGATTGTACAGAACTGAAGAAACCTCGGTAAGAAGGGGAATTCCAATATTAAAAGATTTACCAGGCTGGTTTTTTGGATTGAGATACTTATTTGGCTATAACTCCAAAGATATTAGTGAAAATGAATTGGTAATTATTGTACAGGCAGAGTTAATTAAACCGGTATCACAGCGTATGGCTGAAAAAAGACTTACTAAACGTGAGATACTTAACAATACTAGAGATCAGATGAGAACGGATCTTGACCGTGTTTTCACCACTGAGGAACGTGAGGATTTTTTAGAGCCCACTCAGGAACCCGACCCGGAACCTATTGAAGAGGATACTGTGGCAGAAGTTGAACCAGAGCCGGAACCCGAACCTGTGGTGGAAGATACTGTTGTAGAAGTGGAGCCAGAAGAACTTACTGAAGATCAGGTTGAATTAGCTGAGGAATTAAGTATGCCCGTTGACCACCCGGAATTGATGGTGGTAGTTCCAAAAGCATTTAGCCTGGATGAGTTCCTTGAATATCAGGAAAACGGCGGCTCTTCAACCGATCTGAAGTACTTCATTATTGGTGCTTCCTTTTTAGTGCCCAAAAACGCAGATAATTTTAAAGCAATGCTTGATGCTGATGGCTATGACACCCAAATACTTTTTAATCCGGAAACAAGGTTCAATTATGTAGCCTATGAAGGATATGCTGATTTCGACAGGGCAGTTGCACGAACTATTGAAATTAGAAACAGCTTTAATAATGAAGCCTGGCTGTTTACATTGCAAAATGGAAATTAACCTAAGAATGTAGTTTCAAGTATTCTATAGAAACACGGTTGAATGCTCCGGGGCGTTCAACATTACAAACATGGCCACAATTTTCTATTACTTTTAAAGATGAGTTTGCGTGTTTCTGTACTATTTGCCTCACGGGCGGCAGAAACATATGATCTTCACTACCCATTATGTATAACATCGGAGATTCAATTTCCTTCTCTTTAAAGTATCGTAAAAGCGGATTTACCTCGTTGGTAAGTTTAAACCAGCGCAAAAATTCTTTTTGATACAATTTTTTCGCTTCCCGAATAAATAAATTTCTTGATTTAGCATGCCTTTTCCTCGGCATGATGATCCACGCAAAAAACTTATACAGCCACATATAAGGAATAAATCGTTTGAACATGTGCCCTATAAAAACAAGAATACGGGACCGGATATTCAATCTCGTTATTGCTCCGCATAGCACGGCTGATTTAACCCTCTCAGGAGCAACTTCACCAATTGTCCGAATGATAATTGTACCTAAAGACACCCCAATAAAATGAGCTTTTTCTATGTTGAGGTGATCTAAAACTTCAATTATATCCTGACTAATAAACTCAAATGAGTAATTCTCTTCATAATATTTTTGAAGCAAGTCCTTGGACTTTCCGTGACCCCGAAGATCGATCAATAACACATTGAAGTGCTCCTTAAAATCCCTGAGCTGACTAAACCAAATAGACGAACTTCCACCGGCTCCGTGTACAAACACAACCCAGTCTTTGTCGTCTGAAGATTTATATTTTTTATAATACAGCATGTTGAGGAAGCATTATCATTTCTTGATTATTGTAATAAAATCACGTTTACGTTCCATGAATTTTTAAATTACAATAAACGTAAAATACGATCTTAACAAGATCAATTTAGGTTAAGGATGGTTAAAATTATCTCATAAACAAATAATCCCGGTTTTAGCTTGTAATAGCAATTATTAATAACATTTTATTCCAAACTAAAACCTGATTTTCATATGGAAATTCTTAATTTCTACCCATGGACCTATTAAGAGCTATTATTAAGCTGATCATATTTCTTGTTGTAACACTTTTTTTGTATTCCATAATAATGTTGAGCTTACTAAGCTCGATCATCGGGTTGAATTACGAAAAATACCGGGGATATTTACTTCGGCTATGGGGCCAAAGTTGCTGCAAGATTTTAGGCATAGAACTTGATGTCAGAAACAAACCACCCGAACCGCCATTTCTGCTTGTATCAAATCATTTAAGTTACATTGATATATTTGTGTTGTTTTCGCAATTAAGATGCTTATTTGTTGCCAAAAGTGATGTTAAAGCCTGGCCTTTAATTGGTTTTATTATCCGTACCTGTGGAATTCTTTTCATTGACAGGGAGCGAAAACGGGATATTAAACGCGTCAATAACCTGATTTCAAAAAACATCAATGAAAATCAGGGTATTATAATTTTTCCGGAAGGCACCACCAGTCCGGGCACCGATATTTTACCCTTCAGAGCCTCGTTATTGAAATATCCTGCTTCAAAAAAATTTCCGGTGTCACATGTTGCAATAACCTATGTAACGGAAGAAGGCCAGATTCCCGCCTATAATGCTGTTTGCTGGTGGGATGACACCTCTTTTCTTGTCCATTTCTTTAATCTCCTTAAACTGAAAAAATTTAAAGCCATATTAAATTTTGGGGATGATAAAATTATGGATGAGAACCGCAAGGTACTTGCTAAAAAGCTGGAGGATAAAGTTCGTTCTGATTTTATACCGGTTATTACAGAAAATGAATTTCATGAAAAACATTTACCATTCGAGCCCGCTTTACCTTTATAAAAAACTAATAACTGACTGAAGTGAAGCTTTTTAAGATCCCGTTATCAGTATTAATTATTACCTGCTGCGTGCTCGCTCTTGAGTTAGTAAATGTAGTAAATGTGATTGGCGGAATACATGAAAAATCCTCAGATGCCGTAATTCAGCAAGACTCATCCAGCATACCATTTATTGAAGAAAGACAAGATTCTGCCCGTATCAATTCCGACAGTTTAGAGAAACTGGTTCCATATATAGATGAGGTTAAAGCAGATTCAAAAAATGAACTTTACTTTCTTTATTTCATTGCGATTATAATTTCAACCTGGTTCAGCGAAGATTTAGCCTGTATTGGAGCAGGCATTATGGCGGCAAATGGTCTCATCGAATTTTGGCCGGCTTCTTTTGCAGCCATTATTGGCATATATATCGGTGACTTTATGTTTTATTTTGCAGGCAGATTACTGGGAACTTCAATTTTGGAAATTGCCCCCTTCAAATGGTTTATCAAAAAAGAAAATGTGAAAAAAACAGTAGAGTGGTTTCGCCAAAAAGGACCTGTAATGCTTATTGCCAGCCGATTCATACCAGGCAGCCGAATTCCTGTTTACCTGAGTGCGGGAATCCTTAAAACCGGGTTTTGGAGATTTATGCTGTATTTTGGAATTACCACATTACTCTGGACTCCGGTTTTTGTCTGGATCTCGGTAATCGCTGGAAACGAAATACTATCCTACTACGAAGCTTATGATGATTACGCTATCTGGATTTTAATTGCTGCGATATTAATTTTATGGGTACTGTTCCGATTGATCAATCCTTTATTTACAAAGCG
>JBBDLQ010000196.1:14091-24371 GCA_040878765.1 Balneolaceae bacterium
TTCAGATAATCCTGAAGCCCAAGAAACCCCACAGCCCCATGTGGATCAAGCACATAATTTGTTTCCCGGTAAATATTTTTAATAGCTGCCCGGGTTTCAATATCCGAAAATGAATAGCCTGTTATCGCGGTACTCATTTTTTGGTGTGAACCGGAAAATAAATCCAGCATTCGAACGAAATTACTCGGATCACCCACATCCATGGCATTTGAAATAGTTTGCACACTGGGTTTAGCATTATACTCAGAGGTTTTAAGGTAAGCTGGAACCGTATCATTCATATTGGAGCATGCCAGAAAATGCTGTATAGGTAAACCCATTTTTTGAGCTATTAATCCTGCCGTAATATTTCCATAATTACCACTTGGTACGGATACAATCACATTATTTATTTTATTTTTGGGAAGTTGTGCAAGTGCATAGAAATAATAGATGCTTTGGGGCAGCATCCGGGCAATATTAATTGAATTAGCAGAAGTAAGATTTATACGCTTATTCAGTTCAACATCTAAAAACGATTGTTTTACCAATTTCTGGCAATCATCAAAAGTACCATCAATTTCCAGGGCCGTAATGTTTTTGCCTAAAGTGGTCATTTGCTGTTCCTGAAACCGGCTGATTTTACCTGAGGGATACAAAATTACCACCTCAATATTTGGTACTTCGTAAAAACCCTGCGCAACCGCACTTCCTGTATCGCCCGAGGTGGCTACTAAAACCGTTAGCTTTTGATCAGTTTGCTCACTGAAATAACTTAGGTTTCTTGCTAAAAACCGGGCACCTACATCTTTAAAAGCAAATGTTGGCCCATGAAATAACTCAAGTGAATATATACTTGGGGATACTTCAACTAATGGAATGTTAAAACTCAGGGTTTCGGAAATTATCTCATTTAATTTTGCATCAGGAATTTCCCCATCAACAAAATATTTCATGATTTCAAAACCGATTTCCGGTAACCCCATACCAACTAATTTTTCAAAAAAAGAGGAGGGTAGCTGCGGGATGGTTTTCGGCATATATAAGCCATTGTCTTCCGGTAAACCCTTAAATATTGCTTCCTGGTAAGTAGCCTCTTTTGCAGATCCTTTTGTACTGTAATATTTCATGCTAAAATTTCAATCCCTTTGGTGTTAATTGGGGAAATATGAACATAACTTTCGAGGCCAATTTCCTCATATAATTCCTTAAATGATTTTGCTACTTTTTCAGCCACTTCTTTACCCTGACACAGGGCAAATATTGATGGGCCTGAACCAGATATACTACAACCCAAGGCTCCGTTTTTGGCTGAAATTTGTTTGGCTTCAGCAAATGAGGGAATTAGTATTCCGCGTGTAGGTTCGGCTACCACATCCTGAAGTGATCTTCCAATTAAGGCAAAATCAGATTTTGCTAAACCACTGACAAGACCTGCAATATTGCCCCATTGTGTGATGGCATCTTTTAATTCAATTTGTGCCCGAAGTATTTTCTTGGCATCGGCGGTTTTAATTTCAATTTGAGGATGAACAATGGCGGCATACAGATCCCGGGGATAATCAAGCTGAACAACATCAAGGGGGTCATAACTTCGGATCAATATAAATCCCCCTAAAATAGACGGCCCAACATTATCGGCATGGGGAATACCGGAGGCAAGCCTTTCACCTTCCATAGCAAATTGAACCAATTCTGTTCTGGAATAGGGGGCGCCAAGCAGCTCATTCACTCCAAATACAGCCGCTGCCGAGCTGGAAGCACTGGAGCCTAATCCACTGCCGGGTTGAACTTTTTTGGTAAGCTCAAACTCAAATCCATATTCCGGTTTATCCGTTAAGCTATCTATTAAAGCTTGTGCGGCTACGGTAACTACATTTCCATCAGTTGCTTTAGAAAGGTGATCACTTCCATGAATTTTTGTAATCACCAATCCCTTTTTTTTAGTTTTTTGGATGATGAGTTCGTCCCCAAGTCCCTCCAGGGCAAATCCCAGCACATCAAATCCACAGGCCACATTGGCAACAGTAGCAGGGGCAAAAACTTTAATTGATTCCATTTTAGTTTGTTGTTGATTAATTCGTGGTGCCACAATCCGCACCGACGCAGAGCGATTGGTGCGAGCAGTATTTGATCTACAGTTCCTAAACATAGTACAAGCAGCAATAAGTTATCGAATATCTTGTTGAGCAAACTTGGCGCGAACAATTTTATGATAAATGACTACCGGTTTCACATGTTTGGTGGTAGAAAAAAAGGTATACCACTTTTGATTCTGCACTTGTGGTACAAGTTAGATAAAATATATCATCGCTGGATAAACACGCTCCGTTTAAGCAAAATAAAATAAGTTATAACAAATCTGGTTCCACACGCTCTGCGTTGGAACCAATGGTGATTCAGGCTGAAGCAATTTTCATTACATCAGCAAAAATTCCGGATGCTGTAACGGCAGCACCCGCTCCGGCACCTTTTACAACCAGTGGCTGCTCATCATACCGGTTGGTGTAGAAAAGCACGATGTTATCTTTTCCTCCCAAATTGAAAAACGGGTGATCTGCTGAAAATGAATCCAGGCCGGTTTCCGCTTTTCCATTTTCATAGGTCGCCACATATTTCAGTCTTTTATCTTCATCTTCTGCTTTTTTATACAATGCCTGGAATACTTCTTCATGCTCATCCAGTTTATTGTAAAATTCTTCCAGTGTATCTGTTTTCATGCATTCTTCAGGGACAAATCCATTATTGGTAATTTCATCAAGTTCAATTTCATAGCCGCTAACGCGAGCCAGGATAAGAATCTTTCGCATCACATCAACTCCGCTGAGGTCAATACGCGGATCAGGCTCAGTAAATCCGGCTTCCTTGGCATCTTTCACTACTTCACTGAAAAGTTTGGTGCCATCATAATTATTGAAAATGAAGTTGAGAGTACCGGATAGTACTGCCTGTATTTTATGCACCCGGTCACCACTTTTAATTAAATCGTTAAGGGTTGAAATGACAGGTAAACCAGCTCCTACATTTGTTTCAAACAAGAATTTTGATTTGTATTTGAGTGCAGAATCCGTTAGTTGCTTATAGGTTTGATATTCCGAAGAGCATGCAATTTTATTAGGTGTTACGATGGAAATACTGCTTTCCAGCACATCCTTATATAATCCGGCAATCTGTTCGGAGGCTGTAGAATCAATAAATACCGTATTTCTGAGATTCAGGGATTTCATTTTTTCAATGAATTGTTCAGGATTCATTTTTTCACTATCAGAATCCAGCAAATCTGACCAGTTTGCGAGATCAATTCCCTCAGGATCAAAATACATTTTGCGTGAATTTGCCAAGCCTGCAATAAAAACATCAAGGTGATGGTTCTCGGAAAGATATTCACGCTGAGCATTAACCTGATTGATGAACACTTTGCCAACATTGCCAACTCCGATCATAAATAAATTTAGTTTTTTACGATCTGACAGGAAGAAACTTTCGTGGATGCTATTCAGTGATTTTCTAAGGTCTTTTTGCTCGATTACCACAGAAATATTCAGCTCAGTCGATCCCTGCGCAATTGCCCGAACGTTCACCCCATTATGGCTAAGCGTATCGAATAATTTTGCACTTACCCCAACCTGCCTTTTCATCCGGGAGCCGACAAGTGCAATAATTGACAGGCCCGTCTCCACATCCAGTGAATTAATTTTATGCGTTTCTATTTCGTAAGAAAATTCTTCGGAAATGGCTGTTTTGGCTTTGGCCAGATCTTCCTTGGAAATCCCAATAGTTATGGAATGCTCAGAAGAAGCCTGCGTGATCATGATCACACTAACACTTTGCCGGCTGAGTGAACCAAACAATCGGTACGAAATATTTGGGACCGCGATCATCCCGCTTCCGGTAAGTGTACAGAGGGCAATTTCCTCAATGCATGAAGTTCCTTTTACAACCTGACCATTTTCGGTGCCTTTCTCGGAAATAATAGTACCCGGTTCATCGGGAGCAAAAGTGTTTTTTATATGAACGGGGATATTTGCATCCAAAACGGGCTGAACGGTGGGGGGATATATAACCTTTGCCCCAAAATGTGAAAGCTCCATAGCTTCCTCATATGACAAATGCTCAATCGGATGAGCATTGGAAACCTGACGCGGGTCGGATGTCATCATTCCGCTTACATCAGTCCATATTTGAAGTTCATCAGCCTTTAGGGCTGCCGCTATTAATGCAGCGGTATAGTCTGAACCGCCCCGTCCAAGGGTGGTAATCATATCGTTTTCTTTTGAAGAAGCTACAAAACCCGGGCATATGGAAACCTGTGGAGCTGATTTAAACTGATCTTTGATTTGGGAATAAGTAAGGGAAAGATCAACCGCAGCTTTCCCAAACCTGTTATCTGTTTTGATAAATGATTTAGAATCAAAAAGTGAAGTATCCAAACCTGACGCCTTGAAAAAATCAGCTATTATTCTGGCTGAAATTACTTCACCGTAACTCAAAATATGATCAAGCGACCGGGGAGAGAGCTCCCGGATCAGGAAAACACCGCGACAAATATCTTCCAGTTCATTTAATAATAACTTGGTTTTAGTTAATGTTTCGCTTCGCTTTTGAACGGAAAGTAATTCATTACAAAGCCCGAGATGTCTTTTTTCAACCTGTATAAGTACCTCTTTATAAGAGGAATTTCCCTGTTCTGCCAGTTTTGCGCATTCCTGCAATTGATTTGTTATACCGCCCAAAGCAGAAACTACAACTACAATTTTTTGCGCTGAAGACTGATCTTTTACAATGTTCTGTACTTTTTTAAGATTTTCTGAGGTGGCGACAGAGGTTCCGCCGAATTTCAAAACAAGCATAATATAATTTCAATAAAAGTTGATGACTTAAATAAGAAGAGTGGCTTTTGCCAATAGGCGATATGTAGATAAGTACCCCCTAAGGGGTTGTAATAATATTAGCGGTAGCAGAGGTAATAATCATAGCGATATCCCTTCCGGAAGTTACCCGGTTTAGTAAAGTTGAAATGCTATGTGAGCCAAAAAATTTCATTTCTGTAAGTCTATTTTATTTGAAGATGAAAGTAAACACTGTATAGTAAATTACTTTCAAGTGATTGATTTATAGTAATAAATAGTGAATTGGTAGCGCTTTTATCTGCACACTTTGGTTTTGATCCCCAGGATATTTGGCTGTTCCTGTGCCAGATATCATGAAAACAAAAAAACCCGGGTCAAAAAGAACCGGGTTTTTAAAATTGAATTCGGAGTAATATCTAAAACGAATCAATAATTGAATTCAGCGTTTTGCTGGGACGCATTCGATCAAAAACGAGTTTTTGATCCGGCCAGTAGTAACCATCAATATTTTCCGGGTTACCCTGGGCACCAATTAGTTCTTCGTTAATTTGAGCTTCATTTTCCTTCAGTTTTTTGGCAAGCGGCCTGAACCTTTCTGCGAGGTCGGCATCCTTGCTTTGACCGGCTATTGCATTAGCCCAGTACATGGCAAGGTAATAGTGACTTCCACGATTGTCGTGTTCATTCACTTTGCGGGAAGGGGATTTATTATTTTGAAGATATTCTGATGTTGCCTCATCCAGCGTTTCACCCAATATTTTGGCACGATCGTTATCGAAAGTTTTACCAAGATGATCGAGGGACACGGCCAGAGCCATGAATTCACCTAATGAATCCCACCTCAGGTGACCTTCATCCAAAAACTGTTGAATGTGTTTTGGAGCCGATCCGCCTGCTCCGGTTTCAAATAATCCTCCGCCATTCATAAGCGGAACGATAGAAAGCATTTTAGCACTGGTTCCTACTTCAAGGATAGGGAAGAGGTCGGTGAGATAGTCCCTCAATACGTTTCCGGTTACAGAAATGGTGTCTTTACCATCTTTTATCCGTTCCAAAGAAAACTGCATAGCATTAACCGGCGTCATGATGCGAATGTCAAGGCCTTCTGTATTATGTTCTGGCAAGTATTTATTTACTTTTGTGATGAGTTGGGAGTCATGGGCACGATCTTCATCCAGCCAGAATATAGCAGGAACTCCGGTTTCACGGGCTCTTCTCACAGCAAGGCCAACCCAGTCTTTGATGGGATCGTCCTTGGTTTGGCACATTCTCCATATATCTCCTTCTTCAACGGAATGTTCTACGACAGTTTCGCCAGATTTATTAACAACGCGTACGGTTCCATTTCCCGGAATTTCGAAAGTTTTATCATGCGAGCCATATTCTTCAGCTTTTTTGGCCATCAGTCCAACATTTGGCACACTGCCCATGGTCGTTGGATCGAAAGCTCCATGTTCTTTACAGAAATCTAAAACTTCCTGGTAAATACCGGCATAGCTACTGTCCGGGATAACGGCTTTGGTATCTTGCTGTTTGTCATCTTTGTTCCACATTTGCCCGGATGTTCGAATCATTGCAGGCATAGATGCATCAATAATTACATCACTGGGTACGTGTAGGTTGGTGATACCTTTGTATGAATTTACCATAGCAAGATCAGGACCTTCATCATAGCATTTTTGAATATCTGCTTTGATTTCGGCCTGTTTGTCTTCCGGAAGTTCCTGGATTTTTGCTTCCAGGTCGCCAAGTCCGTTATTGGGATCCACTCCCAATTGCTTAAGTGTTTCGCCATGTTTATCAAAAACACTTTTGAAATAGGTTTTCACGGCATGGCCAAAAATAATGGGATCCGAAACCTTCATCATGGTGGCTTTCATATGAAGGGAAAATAAGACGTCTTTCTCTTTAGCATCTTTAATTTCCTTTTCAAGGAATTTAACAAGTGCATTTTTGCTCATAGCTGAAGCGTCTATCACCTCACCGGGAAGAAGTGGAGTGCTTTCTTTGAGTACCGTTTTATTTCCGTTTTCATCCACAAACTCAATGCGAACGTCATCAGCATTTGGCACCGTTACTGATTTTTCAGTGGAGCAAAAGTCTTTGGCGTCCATAGTTGCTACATGAGATTTAGAGTCCGGACTCCATTCACCCATTGGATGCGGATTCTGTCGCGCGTATTCTTTTACGGCTTTCGGAGCTCTGCGGTCGGAATTACCTTCCCGTAAAACCGGATTTACCGCACTTCCTTTCACTTTACCATATCGAGCCTGAATTTCTTTTTCTTTCTCATTTTTTGGCTCTTCGGGGTAATCCGGGATTTTATATCCTTTGCTTTGTAATTCCTTAATTGCCTCAACAAGCTGAGGGATAGAAGCACTGATATTTGGAAGTTTGATGATATTAGCTTCCGGTTGTTTGGCTAAATCTCCTAATTGAGCGAGATCATCCGATACTTTTTGTTCCTCCGTCAAATAATCCGGAAAGTTGGCGAGAATACGGCCGGCTAATGAAATATCTTTTGTCTCCACATTTATGCCGGCTGCTTTTGTGAAGGCTTCAACCATGGGCAAAAAAGAATGGGTGGCTAAATAGGGTCCTTCATCAGTTATGGTATAAAAAATCTTTGCTTTATCAGTGCTCATTTTCAGGTTAAATAATTTATAATTTATATTTCAATTGGAAATTCGGAAAAAGAAATTCGAAGAAAAAATAAGGGGCAGGGAGTTTACAAATTTTAGAGCTTAAGAACATCCTATGGAATATTGAATTGAAGAGTATAGAATTGTGAAACTGAACAGGATTGCCACATCATAGAAAATTCAATCTCATTAATTCTTCCGAAAGCTAACCCTTGGTAGATATTCTTCAACCATAATCCCTATATTAAAGCAAGATAGACTGACCAGTTCCGTTAGTCTTCCAAAGCCAATAAAATGAGGTATTGATATGATCCGACCAATGTTCGGCTTCCGGCCAAAACCCAAAAAATTTGATTACCCATTTCGGTATTATGATCCCGAGAAAGACGAAAGAGAAAAGAGGAGAAAACGTATAAAATTTGAAACTCATACCCGCCGGAGACCTGCTCAATTTACAAGAGTTGTGTTTTTCGCTGCATTATTAGCTTTTATAGTTTACTTAATTTCACTTTAAAAACAGACGATACTTACATTGAGCGAGATCCGCACCAGCGATTCTATTATACACCAGCTTCCCCCCGAAATCAGTAACAAGATTGCTGCAGGTGAGGTAATACAGCGGCCGGCCTCCGTAGTTAAAGAACTACTTGATAATGCCATTGACGCAGGAGCTGACCAGCTAAAAATACTTATCCAAAATGCAGGAAGAACTCTCCTGCAGGTCTCCGATAACGGCTGCGGAATGAGTAAGGAAGATCTTCCGCTTTGCTTTGAACGGCACGCCACATCCAAGATCAATACTATAGATGACCTGTTTAGAATTCGTACACTTGGATTTCGGGGTGAAGCCATGGCTTCTATTGCCTCTGTTTCTCAGGTAACTGTGAAGACCAAACGTGCTGAAGACGAAAATGGCTGGGAATTTGAGGTTTGGGGAGGGGAAGAAAGGGAGATAAAACCTGTTGCAACCGAGGACGGAACCACTATTGCAGTAAGAAATTTGTTTTTCAATGTGCCCGCCCGCCGTCAATTCCTGAAAACGGATGTGACTGAGCTTCGGCATATTCTAAGAACTATCCAATATGCAGCTCTTGCCAGTACAGATGTGGCTTTTTATGTAGAAGCTGATGGTGATGTGATTTATGATCTTCCGGTTCAAAATTTAAAGCAGCGGGTTACACAGATATTTGGAAGTTCATATAAAGCGAGCCTCATCGAATTTAGCGAAGAAACCAGTTATGTGAGAATTCATGGTTTTGCATCGGACCCGAAATTGGCTAAAAAAAGCCGGGGAGAGCAGTTTTTATTCGTGAACGGACGGCCGTTTCAGCATCGCTATCTTACTCATGTGATTTTGAGTTTATATGATGCGTGGACCCGCAATAATGAATATCCATTCTATGCGCTCTTTTTTGATATCGACCCGTCAAAAGTGGATGTGAATGTTCATCCTGCTAAAATGGAAGTGAAATTCGAGGATGAACGAAGTGTAATTCAACTGGCACGATCGGTAGTAAACAGGGCTCTTAATAAACATTTTCAGGTGCCGGATATACAACATGATGATGATATTTTTTTGAGTGATAATTCGGGCAAAGGATTTGATTCAGGTTTTGGTTTTAATTCGAATCAACCATCAGGGCAGGGTTCCGGAGAATTTCAAATTCCTTCTCGCATTAATTACCGGTCGGATGCTATAAAGGGAAGAGGGGATGATTTTAGTCAGAAGTTGTATGGGAGAAGTCAGCCAAAACCACAATCAGGTAATTTTGAAGCCGGCAGTTTTCAGCAACCTTCTGATGATCAAGGTAAAGTTGCTCAGGATAAAGGCTTTTGGCAGTTACATAACTCTTATATTTTGACCCAAACCAGAACCGGACTTACCATAATTGATCAACATCTTGCCCATAAGCGCATCATTTTTGAAAAGGCGATAAACGCTACAGAAGAAGCATTGCCAAGTACACAACAGCTTTTATTTGCCCAAACACTTGAGCTTTCGGCCTCTGATTATACCTTACTTAAAGAACTTCATTCCATCATACAGCGAATGGGATTTTCAGTTCAATTACTGAGTGGGAATTCAGCTATGATAAACGGAGTTCCAGCTGATATTGAAATTGGTAATGAGGAAGAAGTGCTAATTTCTATGCTTCATCAGTATCAGGAATTAGGACAGAAACTGAAGCTGGAAGCAAGGGAAAAACTTGCGATTGCATTCGCCGGTAAAGCGGCCATTCCACGGGGTAAAAAACTAACTGAGACAGAAATGGAAGCATTGGTTGATCAGCTTTTTGCTTGTGAGCAGCCGTATCTCGATCCGCTAAAAAAACCCACCATCAGCTATATTCCGCTGGATGAAATTCAGGCAAGATTTAGGTAACTCATCTTGGTTCACGGGTTTCAAATCGACTGACTTATTGCATAATTGCAACAATCCTTTGAATCCCTGTTGCTGAGTATATTGAGGTTAATATCAACCATTGTTCATTAGGAAATTTCTTATACTTATCGCTATCAAATTGGCAAAGTAGCAGATATCTATGAACATTCTGGCGGTAGAACCATTTTACAGCGGCTCACATAAAGCTTTCCTGAAAGGGATCGAAAAGCATTCCAGCCATAATATAATTCCCATTAAACTGAATTATAAAGGATGGAAATGGCGGATGCACGGCGACTCGGTTACTCTGGCCGAAATGACCAATCAGGTTGAAGAGGAAATTGATTTATTGTTTGCCAGCAGCATGACTAACCTGCCTGCATTTATGGCGCTCACGAATCCAAGATTTGCTCATACGCCTACTAT
>JBBDLQ010000196.1:24471-32166 GCA_040878765.1 Balneolaceae bacterium
ATGCATCCCGGCCTTGATTTGACAAGTTTTGATAAACAACCGGATACCCGGGATCAAAATGAAAACCCGGTAATTGTTTGGAATCAGCGCTGGCAGTTTGACCGTAATCCCGCCATGTTTTTTCGTGTGTTGAACCGATTAAATGATATTGATTTGAAATTCGATCTAATTTTGGCCGGGGATACTCAACACGAAAAACCTGAAGAATTTGAAAAAGCATGGAAACGATACGGTCAGCAAATCACGCATTTCGGTTATGTGGATGACAAAGAAAATTACAGCAAACTATTGCATTCCGGAGATATTGTGGTTTCCACGGCAAGCTATGAATTTTTCTGTGTGGCTATAATGGAAGCTATATATTGTGGTTGCCATCCATTGGTGCCCAATAACTTACATTATCCTGAGCTTATCCCGAAAGGCTTACAAAATCCGCTTTTACATGCCCCTGTTTTATATGAAACGGAAGATGATCTTTTTCACTATTTAAAAGATCTGCTCACGGGAAAAACAAAACCTCTGCCAAAAGCTTCCCTGCAAAACATCAATAAACACCTGGATTGGCCAATTCATATTCGTGAAGTTGATGTACTTTTTGAAGGAATGGTGGGTAAAAATTAGAGTCAATTTCTTTGGATTCTTTAATTCAGAAATTATTTATTAAATTCTTTTTACTTAATCAATATTTCATAGTATATACTTAGTGTTGTTGTGTTTAAACATAAGGAAATACTATGGAAATGGGCTCAATTAATAAATATTCAGCGACGGGTATAGTTTTAATAATTATAATTTTGATGGCGGGTTGCAGTCAACCTCGCAAGCATGTTCGGGAGGTTAATCTCTTTACAGCAAATTGGCAGTTTCATTTAGGGGATGCAGAGGATGGCCAAAATCCAGAATTTGATGATTTATCCTGGCGAACCCTGGATTTACCACACGACTGGAGTATTGAAGGTGAATTCAGTGAAGACCATCCTGCAGGTGTAAGCGGCGGGGCACTTCCTGGTGGTATTGGCTGGTACCGAAAGTCTTTTACAATTCCTGAATCAGATTCTGGAAAAATTTACTTTATCGAATTTGACGGAATTTACCGAAAAAGTGAAGTATGGTTAAACGGGGAGTATTTGGGAAATCGGCCGAATGGATATATTTCTTTCCGTTATGAGCTGACTCCACATTTAAATATTGGAGGGAAAAATGTTCTTGCCGTTCGGGTTGATAATTCCCAGCAGCCCAATTCCCGATGGTATTCCGGTTCCGGGATTTATCGAAATGTAAGATTGGTTAAAACCCATCCGCTACATATTGATCAGTGGGGCACGTACATCACAACACCCGAAATTAATGATAATAGTGCCACAGTTCTGGTTAAAACACAGTTGGTTAATAAACTTCCAAACGATCAAAATTTTGCCCTCTCCACCACAGTTTATAATGAGCAAGGAATCAAAATTGCTGCTCTTATTTCTGATGAACAAACTATCCGTGACTCATTAGAAATTATACAGGAAGTTGAAATATCCAATCCGCTATTATGGTCGGTGGAAACTCCAACTCTTTATACGACAGTTTCGCAGGTTAGTATTGGAGATGACGTTATCGATGATTACGAAACACGCTTTGGTATCCGCGATTTTCATTTCGACCTGAATGAAGGTTTTTTCCTGAATGGCGAACATGTGAAAATCCTGGGGGTATGTGAACATCATGATTTGGGGGCATTGGGCGCTGCGGTGAATAAAAGCGCAATTGAACGGCGATTGAACATATTGAAGGAAATGGGAGTAAATGCTATCAGAACGGCCCATAATCCGCCTTCCAAAGAGTTGTTAGAGCTAACCGATGAAATGGGTTTCATTGTTATGGATGAAATATTTGATTCCTGGAAACGCAATAAAACCGAATTTGGCTATTACCAGGATTGGGATGAATGGTATAAAAAGGACTTGCAGGATTTTATCCGCCGCGACCGTAATCATCCAAGTGTAATTATGTGGAGCATTGGGAATGAAATTATAGAACAATGGCATCCCGAGGGTACTCCAATGGCCAAAGAATTGGCCGGAATTGTTCGGGAATTGGATGACACTCGTCCCATAACTTCCGGAATGAATGACCCGGCTCCCCATAATTCCCTCATCAAATCCGGGGAACTGGATCTGGTTGGCTTTAATTACCATCATCAGTGGTTTGAAGATTTTCAAGAAAATTTTCCCGGACAGAAAATGATTGGTGCTGAAACGACTTCCGCTTTAGCAACGCGAGGCGAGTATCATATGCCTTCTGATAGCATTATGCGCTGGCCTGAAGCCTGGGATAAGCCATTTGAGGATGGAAATGACGAGCATACCGTTTCCTCTTATGATAATGTAAGCGCACCCTGGGGCTCAACGCATGAAGAAACCTGGAGAGAAGTAAAGGGAAGGGATTTTGTGTCAGGGATGTTTATCTGGACCGGATTCGATTATCTCGGGGAACCGACTCCTTATGGATGGCCGTCCCGAAGTTCCTATTTTGGGATTATTGATCTTGCTGGTTTTCCCAAGGATGTGTACTACATGTATCAAAGTGAATGGACGGATACAGATGTGTTGCATTTGTTTCCTCACTGGAACTGGGAAGAAGGGGATATGGTGGATGTTTGGGCTTATTCCAGTACCGAAGAAGTTGAATTATTTTTGAATGGGGAGTCTTTAGGTCGAAAAGCCAAAAATGACAGTAGTTTCCATACATTTTGGAGGGTTCCCTTTCAGCCGGGCACCATCCGGGCTGTAGCTTATAAAGAGGATGGTTCAACCCTCGAAAAAGAAGTTAACACTGCAGGCTCACCGGCCAGCTTGAGGCTGGTACCTGACCGAACTCAACTTAAAGCAGACGGGCTTGACCTTTCCTTTATTCGGGTGGAAGTATTGGACGATGAGGGAAATATAGTCCCTAATGCATCCAATAAAATTACATTTGAGATAGAGGGAGCCGGAAGTATTGCAGGGGTAGATAATGGAGACCCGACCAGCCTTGAATCATTTAAAGCAAATTTCAGAAAAGCTTTCAATGGCTTGGCACTTGTTATGGTTCAGGCGGAAAAAGAACCGGGGCGCATCACACTAAAAGCTATTTCAGATGGCTTGGAAGGCGATAAAATAGTTATATCCTCAACGAACATATAGATCAGGAAATCAAATTCAAATTTTTCCATATTTCTTAAATCACTTATTCCAAAACAGGCAAGAAAATGACTAATAAAATCAACATTCTATTCGGGCTATTAGCCATAATGCTATTTTCAACTCAGGCTGTGGCGCAGTTACAGGGGACCAATCTTCTCAACGAACCAACAGATATATCACCTGATTTTACGGATTTCAAGAATACCTACTATCTGGCAGATGAGCTGGTAGCGTTTGATCCAGAAACTGCAACTGGCACAGTAAAATATCTTCGGCATGAATATTCAACACGAATGGCATTCAATAATATGTTAGCCGGACTGAACCCGGTGGATGCAAATGAATTTCCTACAACAGAATATGCAGCCAGTCCTGAGCTTCCTTTTTCCATTCAATTCATTTCATCCAGAACGGTTAGGTTAAAGATGACATCCGGACCGCAATTTGTTGACAATGAACCATCCCTGATGCTGGTAGATGGGTTCGCACCTGATGCACGTTCCGAATGGGATTATTCCAAATCTGATGGAGGATACACCTACACAAGCGACCACGGAAAAGTAGTGATAACGGAAAATCCATGGCATGTGTATTTATATGATACTGCTGGAAAATTGCTTACAAGCACCGTTCATCAAACGGACGTTACCAATACATTTACCCCGGTATTACCTTTTTCATATGTACGTCGCGTCAGCGATTATTCCCGCAGTATGGCAGCCGTAATGTCGCTTTCTCCAGATGAAAAGATCTATGGTTTTGGAGAATCTTTTACCCAATTCAACAAGCGTGGCGAAAAAGTGGTACTTTGGGTGGATGATGCTAATGGCACCCAAAACGAGACCATGTATAAGCCTATTCCATTTTACATGAGTAATCGCGGTTATGGAGTGTTTATGCATCATTCCACTCCAATTAGTGTGGATGTTGGAAAATATTACAATGCGGTCAATTCTATGATGATTGGGGATGATGAAGCCGATTTATTTTTCTTTTTAGGGGAACCGAAAGACATTCTTGATGAATACACCGAGCTCACAGGAAAAGCATCTATGCCGCCGCTTTGGTCGTTTGGTTTTTGGATGAGCCGGATTACGTATTTCTCCGAATCTGATGGCCGCGAAGTCATTAAAAAACTCCGTGATTATGAAATACCTGCTGATGTACTCCACTTTGATACCGGCTGGTTTGATGTGGATTGGAGGGGAGATTATAAATTCCCCGAAGATCGTTTCCCCGATCCTCAAAAAATGATCAGCGATTTTAAAGAGGATGGTTTCCATATCTCACTCTGGCAGTTGCCGTATTTCACCCCAAAGAATACTTTATTTCCCGAAATTGTAGAAAACGGGTATGCGGTGAAAGACCGGAAGGGAAATATCCCGTATGAGGATGCCGTACTTGATTTCTCCAATCCCGATGCGGTGAAATGGTATCAGGATAAACTGGAACCGTTGCTTGAAATGGGAGTGGGGGCTATCAAAGTTGATTTTGGGGAGGCTGCTCCTGAAAACGGAATTTATGCTTCAGGCAGAACCGGCTTTTACGAGCACAATTTATATCCCCTTCGCTATAACATAGCAGTAGGTGAAATCACTAAAAAAGTACATGGCAAGCCATTTATTTGGGCACGAAGCACCTGGGCCGGAAGTCAGCGTTATCCGGTGCATTGGGGAGGTGATCCGGCAACTACAAACACAGCAATGTCTGCAACCCTGCGATCAGGCCTTTCCATGGGAGTAAGTGGTTTTACATTTTGGAGTCACGATATCGGTGGATTTGTTACAGCAACTCCGGAAGATCTATATCGCAGGTGGACGCCTTTCGGGATGCTGACATCTCATGTACGTTCTCACGGAAATCCACCTACCGAACCATGGGAATACAGTGATGAATTCATGGAAGGATTCCGTAAAGCAGACAATATGCGCTACCGGCTGATGCCATATATTTATGCTCAGGCGAAATATAATTCCGAAAAAGGATTACCAATGCTCCGGGCACTTTTTGTGGAATATCCGGATGATCCCGGGTCCTGGCTTATAGATGATCAATATTTATTTGGCTCCGATATGCTTGTAGCACCGATATTTGAAAATGTGGATGAACGTGATGTTTATCTGCCGCCCGGCAGCTGGATCAACTACCAAACAGGGGAAATATATGAAGGTGGCTGGCATTCTATTGAAACCAGTGAAATTCCGATTATTGTATTGGTGAAAAGCGGAAGTGTTATTCCGCATATTGAGCTGGCACAATCAACCAAATTTATGGATTGGTCGAAACTGGAGCTTAAAGTTTTTAGTGTTGATGAAAGTCGTGCGGATGGGATCATTTATTTACCCGAAGGGGAGAAATGGCAAATTATAAATGTGGTGAAAGAAAATAATGAATTTGTGCTGGTGGATGATCCCTATGAAGGAAAAGTTAATTGGGAAATTACAAAGCAATAATACAGGAGCTGTGGTGAGCTTTTAACTGGCACATCACAATTTTTCAATAAACCTGGTGATAAGAGTAAAATAATCTTCAAACTCAGTTAAGGGCAGAGTTTCAGGCCTGTCATAGATGTCGTGATAGGCTGAAATTCCGCCGAGTGTATAAATGTAGAAATTGGGGACATTTTGCCGGTCAAACATGCAATGATCACTGTTACATGCTTCACCACGGATTTTGATTTGGGGCAAAAGCTGATGCTTCTTATTTAATTCAGTAAGTAGATCAAATTCATCTTTATAAACGGAACCATTCACGACCTGAATGCCATCATCTCCGGTTCCCGAAATATCAAAATTGATGAGAAATTTAATGGTGGAGAGATCGAATAATGGGTTTTCTGTAAAATAGCGGGATCCAACTAAACCAAGTTCTTCGGCACCAAAAGCTATAAAAACCGTACTGTATTTTGGATTGTTTTCAGCGTAGAATTTTGCAAGGCTAAGCAACATGGCCACTCCGCTTGCATTATCATTGGCCCCGGTGAAAACCGCATCAGGCCCCAACATCCCCAAATGATCGTAATGGGCAATGAATACAATGGCTGAATCAGAATTTTCTCCTTCCACAAAACCGATCACATTTTGGGTTTTATAATTCTTATGGAATTTGTTCTTCAGGTCAATTTCGATGTGTTTAATTGGGCCAGAAATTGAATCTGCATGTATGGTTATACCTGGGTTTGGGAATTCTGTGGTTGAACCCGACCAGGTAAGTTTTTCCATTGTTAAAATGATGGTTCCTTCTGCCGGATTATTTTCATGATATTTCAAAAATCCGGTTACTCCGTTTATACGATCCAGTTCTTCTTTTGTAAAATCCTCTTTATTAAAAGGCTCAATGATCTGAAATTTCCCTGAAGATTGTTGCAGTTTTGGTATGAGGCGTTCATCGGTCAGTAAATCCTCTGCTGAAATTGAAATAACTTCAAAAACACCTTTAACTTTGGGCGATCCTGCTTCAACTAAAAAATCACTTCCTGCCTGAAGATTCTTACCATTAATTTTTAAAGTAATTTTATTTGGAAAGGTATTTACCGGTGTTTTGAACGATTGGAAATAGTTTTTTGTGAAGGATTTCAGATTGTGTTTCTCAAACTCCTGACGGATATAATCTGCTGCTAGTTTATCTCCACCGTCTACATAACCGCGACCTTTAAATTCCTCGGAACCGAGTGTATTAACTACAGTTCTTGCATATTCTATTACCTGGGCATTGCCAATAAATGAGAAAGGAAGAAATACAATAAGCAGAAATAAACCTTTCTTCATTGGGAAGGATGTTGTTTTTGGAATTAAAACGGAGCGTCTTCGTCCGGGGCGGGATTATGAGGTATTGGCGGACTATCAGATCCCTTTGACGAGCCGCCTTTTTTATTTCCGCCATCACTTAAAGCCGGATCACTGTTTCCGGCTGCGGTTAGGTTTTCAAATCGTGCATAATCTTCAACGAAATAAAGAATTTTAGAACCAACCGGGCCATTACGCTGCTTTCCTATAATAACTTCTGCGATCCCCTTCGTTGATTGTCCTTCGGCAGTAGTGGTAATTCCGTAATACTCGGGACGATAAAGAAACATTACAATATCTGCATCCTGCTCAATAGAACCGGATTCCCTCAAATCACTCAACTGTGGTCTTTTATCCCCGCCACGCTGCTCAACAGCTCGACTTAACTGTGAAAGTGCAATAACCGGAACATCCAATTCTTTGGCGAGACCTTTGAGTCCACGTGAGATGGAGGCTATTTCCTGCTCGCGACTGCCAATATCTTTAGCGCTCGATTGCATCAACTGCAAGTAATCAACAATAATCAATCCAATTCCTTTTTCACTTTTCAGCCGGCGGCATTTAGTACGCAATTCCATCAGGCTGATTCCCGGTGTGTCATCAATATAAATATCAGCGCTAAACAAACGACTGGCTGCATCAATCAACCGGCGGAAGTCCTCATCTTTAAGCGTTCCTTTCCGTGCTTCATCGGCGCGAACGCGGGCCTCCATGGTGAGCAATCTTTGTACTAAAGATTG
>JBBDLQ010000196.1:32266-43482 GCA_040878765.1 Balneolaceae bacterium
ACCGATCGTGTGAGGTCCGACAAATAGGTGGTTCCGCCACAAATATCCAGCAGGTTATTGTCTTTCAGTTCATTTTCAACTGTAAGCAGATCAAGGGGATTATCACGCTCGTATAAATTGGAGAGCGTTTCAAATATATGGCGATTGGCCGTTTTGTAGAAGTCGGTGGGTTTTAGCATCTGGAGCGCGATGGTTGCAGCGCCGTGTTCAATCAGCATGGCACCTAAAACGGCTTCTTCAACTTCAACGGCTTGCGGCGGAATTCGTCCACCTTGTTCCAGGGTTTTGGAATCATCTTTTTTATAATTGTTACCGTAAGATCCGTTTTTTTGCGCCATGAGTGAGACTGAAAACTAAAAGAGTAAAGCTAATTTCGAACCACGAAAATAGGTATAAATTGAAAGGGAATTAGGATTCTTTTTAAACAATTTTTCAACAAGGTTATTAACATTTTTGTGGAATGTAATAGAATATGATTCAAATGTTTATAAGGAACACGGATATGGCGGAAATTGGCTAAAAAAAAATGCGAGTAAGTCGGACAGATATGTCCGACCGGAAGTTTATTAAGTAGAAGGGGCGGACAAATCTGTCCGCACTACGTTTTTTGGATGTGTCATAAAACCTGTTCAATTTTTTTTTGAACTATAAAATATTGGATCTCAATGATAAACCATCAAATACCCAACAAATCATATGTTGTTAATCCAAGATAAGATCGCTGTTTTCATGGGTGGAAGGGAAATAATTTAGCCACTGCCAAAAATTGATTATGAAGTGAAGTCCAATTTTTGGTAATTCACAATATTGCTGCAAAAATGGTAAAACAATGATGATTTAAGAATGTGTTAAAACATATAAGCAACTGATAGACTCAATACTCTATGTTTCATCGTAGTTCCACTATCCCGATAGGCGGATACATTCGCTAATCCTAAAGAATATGAAACTCTGAATTGAATAGAATTAATTTCTATACCAGCCCCGGCATTTAAACCATAGTCCAGTCTCCTGAGATCATCATCTTCATCATTTCCCCAATTAATATCTTCATTATCGGTTTCAGATTCTCCCATATAGGAAAATTCACTTTCATATTCTCCTGTTAAACCAATTGCAATATAGGGACCAAAAATACCGAATACTTGTTTGTTCGATATAGTATGAGCCGCTTTTGCATTTAATGGAATATCAAGATATAAGGTTTTAAATAAAATATCAGCTTTAAGTGTTTCCCCAAAAAGTGTTTCTTCCAATGATCCTTTAAATCCCTTTTGTGAAATCAATAACCCGGTTTCAAAGTTCAGATTCTCATTTATTGGATATTCGGCAATAAGTCCAAAATGAAGTCCGGCTTTTGAGTCATAATCATCGCTTAAATTACCATCATCGTCTTCAATAAACATCTCTGATATGTTTAAACCCGCTTTAATACCAAAATTTTGAGCAAGAGCTTCAAATGGTTGAATAATTAAAATTGTCCAGAATAGCACTATGAGTATAGATTTCATATTTCCCCCGAAATTGAATTAATTTACAAATATAGATAAATAAGGGTTAAATGCAAAGAAACTTGAGTTACCTATTTCTAAACGGTATTGATATATGAAAATGGTGCTTTATATTAAAATACTAATTCCCGGTTAACTCATCATACCGTTTCCTCAACATCTGTACATCTTCCCAAGTGGGACGTTTCCATTGTTGATTCCGGAGCAGGGCAGCAGGGTGATAGGTAGCCATGAGTTCCCGTCCGTGAAAAGAATGAAATTTCTGACGAAGGCTTTTCAGGGTCGTATCTTCTCCGAGAAGTGTTGTGGCTGAAATTCGTCCCACACAAAGAATAAGTTTGGGGTCAATAATTTCAATTTGTCGAAGGAGATAGGGCAGGCTTCGCTGCCGTTCTTCAGGTTTCGGATCTCTGTTATTGGGTGGACGGTGTTTCAGAATATTAGCGATGTAAATATCCTCACGTTTGAAGTTGATGGCTTCCATAATTTTATCCAACAACTGGCCGGCCTGACCTACAAACGGCTCTCCCTGTTGATCTTCATTGTATCCCGGAGCTTCACCCACAATCATCAAGTCTGCATTTGGATTGCCAACCCCAAAAACCAAATTTGTTCCATTCAAATCGGTTTTTAACTCTTCAGATATCTCACACAAAGCACGTAATTCTTCCAATGTGTTGCAGTTGGCGATTTGCTGGGCAGTAGTCAGATTTTTGCTTGTCTTTTCTTCCTCTTTTATAGAATGAGGTTTACTTTCGACTTCTTGATTCTTATTAGAAACCTTATCATCTGCCTTCTCCTCATGATTTATCTGCTTTTGTGATTCCGTAGCGACTTCTTCAGCAGTGAATTCCCCGATCGAAAAATCACCATAAATTTCCCTTTGCTGACGAATAAATATTGAAGCCTTATCTATGAAATTTTTTAAGTCAGACATTCCGTTACATTCTTATAAATTATTGAGCTTATGTGATTGGTAAAGCCAATATAACAAATGAATAAAAAGAAGACTGCCTTTACCATATTAATTGAATAATTTATTTCCTGGCTTTTAATGAAATGTACTTCAAGTAAGAGTTTAAATTGATGGGATAATTATCTGAATTCAATTATTAACCGGTATTGATTTTTTGCATTGGTAATAAATGCTTTTTAGAACTAATCTTAAACAAAAATTTATGGATATATGAGAAAAACTATATTGGTAACGCTCCTGCTTACTTTTACTATTTGGCCGCTGGCAGCACAAGAACCGGATACAATATCTCAGGAAACCACACTTATTTTTGTGCGTCACGCTGAAAAGCTGGATGATGGTACTTATAATCCAAGCTTGAGTAAACCAGGGAAAGAGCGTGCTGTGAGATTGGCTAACTTGCTTTTGAAAGATTATCACATTGCTGCTATTTACAGTACGTCTTATAACCGGGCGCTGGAGACTGCTCAACCATTGGCAGATAGCCTGGAAATTCAAGTATTAACGTATGATATGAGTGATCCCAATACCTTGATTGAAAAATTAATTACGGAATTTCGGGGGCAGGAGGTATTGATTGTGGGGCACTCAAATACAACACCTTTGTTAGTAAATACAACACTTGGAGTAGGAATGTATGAGCAGCTGGATGAAAAGGCTTATGGATATATATTTATAGTTCAGGCCAGCGGATTAGGAAAAGCAGGTGCCGAACAAATTAGTTATTAAAGCTTCTTATTTATAAATATATCAGGGTAGGGAATAGTATTTACGAATGAACCACTCGGTTCCTAAAAGAAATAAAACCACTATAAACCAGTATATATTTTGAACTGGATAGGAATATTTTTCAATAGTTTGGTTTTGCTTTTGTAATACATTTGCGGTATTCAGGGTATCCCACAATGCTTCTGCATTTTCGAAAGTGAAAAATACTCCACCAGAGTTTTTAGCAACCGATTGTAATAAAGCATCATTACGGGTAGTGTTGGTGAATTCTGAACTGGTATTAGATACAAGAAATTCCCCTTTTTGAGATTCAATTTCCCTTGCCCCTTTACGGGCTGTTGCTGTGTATTTATAGAGACCCTCAGAAAGCTGGGGCAGATTCAGCCGGTAGTTGCCATTTCCTGAATTTTCCATATTGAATGTGCGGGTTTCCTTGTCTTTACTCTCAATTTGAACTTCGATAATACCTTCTGTTTCCGGTTCACTCCGTTCATTTTGCAGGCTGCCATTTAAGACTGGAGTTTCGGATGTGCTAAAGCTTTGTTTGACCGGTGCAACCCTTAGCTTGCGATTATCCGGATCGCTCGATGTCCATGAAACGAGATTAGATATTAATGTTTCAGCATAGTTTCTGTTTTGCCGATTGGTGCTTTGTATCATTCTGAACCATCCCCAGGGAATAACATGTGACCGTCGAATATTACCCTGCTCCATTATGGCAATAACCGGAAAATCAGTTGGTACATTTTCAATATTAATAGAATAAAGCGGGGTAGAAAGAGGGGCAGATATTTGAGTTCTAAGCGGTGAAAATAGCGGTGGTGCCTCAGATAAATTCACCTCCGGCAGCTCCATTATTGGCTGTTCATTCGAATTTAATAACTGGTTTAAGGTTACTTGTGAAATCTGATTAGTTCTTGGATTAATAAGCTGTAAATATTCCAGCTGACTAAATCGATTTCCCTGAATTCTACTTAATTCGAAAAATATAGTAGGGGTTTCAGCTAAAGAAGTAAAAATGTTGTTATCGAAATTTGAATTCGGTTTTCCGTGAATAATGATAAGATTGAAATCATTTTCATTAGGTAATTCCTCGATAAAACGATTTCCGCCAATTGAGGTTAACGTTGTTAGATCATTGTTTTCATCCTGCCTGATGATGGAGCGAATAGCTTTCACATCGGGGTGAATCTCAAAAGCTACATGGAGTATTTTCACCTTACTGTCCAGCACCTCAATTGAGAATAATCTGGAATTATTCAATGGAGTCCACTCGTTGGGCAAATATTCAGCTCGAATTTCGAATTGCCGGAGGCCTGCTTCCTTTAAATCATGCTCAAACCTGACTTTCTTTACCTGATTGTTAGTCTCAAAAGAAACCTGTTGCTCGCTAAGCACTTCATCCTCACTTAGCAAGGCAACATTAATGGCAGTATTAGCAAAACCGGTTTGAGTGATTTCAGCTTCAATAATATGTGTTGTATTTGTATAACCAGTGGCATTGGTATGCACATTTGAAACGGAAATGTCTTTTACATTAGCAGTATCCCCAATCCCAATAGTATAAAGTGGTATGGAAGAATTTGATGCTGTTACAGTAGGATTCCGCCCAAAAGTTATAATACCGTCTGTAATTATAATAACAGCCTGAATTTGTTCCTCCATTTCAAGTACCGATAATACCGGTGCCGATAAATTAGTTTGTGTTTCGGAGGCGTTTATGGAATCAGGATGAAAATCACGGACTTCTTCTCCAATGGAATAAAACTTAAAATCAACGTCATTTACACCTTCAAAGTTGAGTGTATTTATAAGTTGATGGTAGGATGAAAGCCCGTCATAATTACCCTTGGTAATTCCAGTACTTTCCGAATTATCCAAAAAAACAGCAATCCCCGGATTTTGTTCAAATTCGCGGGAGGAATAGAAATAGGGATTCATCAAAAGCAGTAAAAGCAGGCTAAGAGCAGCGCCTCTCAACGAAATTAAAGCCCAACGGCTAATAGCAGGAATGCTGTCAAATTTCCGATAAGAAACCCAGGATAGAACAAAAAGTGCGGCAATAATAATAATAATTACAGCAGGTGGCAGAATATGTTGGAAGCCCTGGAAATCCACATTAATCCCTTTTTGATAGGTTAGATCTCTTCAGTAAGCATTTTGATTAGCTTTACTGTGGTAAATCCTTCGGCCTCGGCTGCATAATTATTCACTATACGATGCCTTAAAACTGGAATTGATAGTGTCTTAACATCCTCTTCCGTTACATGATAACGCCCTTGTGAAAGTGCGCGGGCTTTGCCGCCCAAAATCAGGTACTGTGAAGCCCTCGGACCAGCTCCCCAACTCATATATTTATTTACAAAATTTGGCGCCATATCGGTGCCGGGACGAGTTTTAGAGACTAATTCTACAGCGTAATCTAAAACACTTTCAGGTACGGGAACTTCCCGTACTAATTCCTGAAGTTCCTTGATTTTATCTTTGTTAACCAACGCTTCAATTTTTACATCCTGGTGAGCGGTGGTTTTACTCACAATTTCTTTTTCTTCTTCCAAAGTGGGGTAATCTACCCAAACATTGAACATAAACCGGTCGAGCTGGGCTTCGGGAAGAGGGTAGGTTCCTTCCTGCTCAATTGGATTCTGGGTTGCAAGTACAAAAAACGGAGTATCCAGATCGTAGGTATTGCCACCTGTTGTAACGTGATATTCCTGCATGCCTTCCAAGAGTGCCGCCTGTGTTTTTGGCGGGGTACGGTTGATCTCATCAGCTAATACAATATTCGCAAAAACAGGTCCTTTAATGAATGTGAATTCCTTACGGCCAGAGGCTTTATTTTCCTCAATCACTTCGGTACCTGTGATATCGCCGGGCATTAAGTCTGGAGTAAATTGAATTCGATTGAATGTGAGATTCAGGGATTCCGCAAGGGTTCGAATTAAAAGAGTTTTTGCAAGTCCTGGAACACCAACAAGCACACAATGTCCTTTAGAAAACAGGCTAATCAACAGCAGGTCAATAATTGCATCCTGGCCTATAACAACTTTATGAATTTCCTTTTTAATTTGGTGAAATACCTCATAAAACTCATCAGCTAACTTCACCATTTCATGTTCGGTTGTTTTCATATTTCATTCTCCGGGCCGGGAATTTCCGTATCAATATTTTTCGGAACATCAATTTTGTATTGAATATAGACTTCATCACGTAAGTCCTGCATCCATTTTTGAATTACACGATATTGTTTTTGCTGCAATGCTATGTTTTTGATCCGTTCATAATCCTGGTCAAGATTTGCTGTATGTTCGGGAATTTGCTCATCGAGACGGACAATTCTATAAGCTTTTTTATTTTGATTTTGCAGAGTGAAGGATTTGGGTTCCGAGATCACTCCGATTTCATCCATTAACAATACAATTCTATACATAGATGGTTCCAGGCGATTCAATGGAATTAAACGCTCACCAGTTTGAGGGTCAAATATTTTACCTCCAAGGTTAGACGTGGCCGGGTCTTCACTTAACTTGCGGGCAACATCCGAAAATTTCACTTTAGGATCGGTAAGTATGCTGTCTCTAATTGTGGTTAATCTATTTATGGCATATTCCTCATCCACATCAGCTGCGTCAATTGAAATTAAAATATGATTGGTTTCAATTCGGTCGCCTACTCTGCGATTTAAACGGATAATATGAAAACCAAACTGAGTCTCTACGACTTTCGAAATACCTCCAGGCTTTAAAGCGGCGGCAGCGGCGGAGTATTCTGAGACTAATTCATCAAGTCCCATTAGTGGGAGTAACCCGCCATTTTTTCCGGAACCGGGATCATCACTATGCCGTTCAGCTAATTCTTCAATGGATTTGCCATGTACGAGGATAGAATCACGTAGTTGTTGTGCAAATTCAAAAGCGGCTTTTTTGGCATCTTGTCTTGCAGGCGGCACAATTACAATTTGAGATAATGATACCTGCTCAGGAATAGTGGGGAGGGAGTCGGTGGGAATCTGCTCGAAGAATTCTCGAACTTCGGGGCGTGTAATTTTAATAGACTGTACCTTTTGTTGCTGTACTTTACTTGTAAGCATTTGCTCACGGAAGTCTTCTCTGAAATCTGCTTTTAACTGAATAATTGACTTTCCGAATGCCTGTTCAAGAGCTTGTTCACTTCCTGCCTGACGAATAAGACCTTGAATTCTTTCATCCATTCTCATACTCACTTCTTCATCGGAAACGGTAATAGAATCTAATTCAGCTTTTTCAAGTAAAACATAATTATCGATGGCTGTTTCAAGAAAGTTGTACCAAAGATCTTCACTAAACTCTATCTCTTGGCCAGAAACATTAGCTTGCCGCAAATAATCGGCTACACTTTGATCAATTTCCGATTTTAGAATAATATTATCATTTACATGGGCTACAATCTGATCAGCTAACTGTTTTGCTTGCTGAGCCTGAAGGTTAAAAGTAAATAGAGAGGTTAGAAAAAGAAGGGATAAAAAAATGTTAGTGATTTTCATTAGTAGTTTGATTCAACGAAACCGTGTCGCTTACTGCAGCTTTTGTTTCATTGGTGATGTTATAAATTTTAATTTCGTTATTAGCCTGACTCTGAAGATAAAGATTCTTAACATATGTATTAAAGGCTCTTCGGCGTTTTTCCAATATCAACCATTCCTCAATTTGATCGATCAGCCAATCTAAATCCGGATGATCTCCTTCAGGTCTTTCATCTATTAACTGAACAAAGTGGTATTCATTGCCCGTTCGGTATGTAGGCGAAATTTCAGAAGGGCCAATGATCTTCAGATATCTGTTCAACATTGAAATATCACCACCCGCAATAGAAATAGGCCAAAAGCGCTCTGATTCACGAATTTTTAATTCAGGATATTTTGAATATTCAATGGCAACGGTTTCCCATTCAATACCACGCATTAAATCTCGTTTGGCATTTTCAGCATCACGGTTACTTTCGGCAATTAAATGACGATAGCGGACATAGCGTTCATTTAGTGTGAACTGATCTTTATTTTGTTGATAATAATTTCTGGCTTCTTGTTCAGTAACTGCAATTTCACCCTCAAATTCATTAATTATATAATCCTGTACAGCCTGGATAATGTATTCTTCCCGGATGCGCATTAACTTTTTCTCAACTCCAGGGCGTCGGGTGAAATTCAGCCTATTTGCTTCCTGCAAAATTATTTGCTTCCGAACCCACTCATCTCTGTATTTTTGATAAGCCATTACACTATCATCCTGAAATATATTAGTAGGAATTTCAGCTTTTGCTTCCTCTAAAGTAAGTTTTTGATTCCCAACCTCGGCTAAAATTACCGGGTCTTTACCTGCCTCAGGAGTACAGGAAGTAATCAGCATTACCACAATAAATATGGAGAAACTGAATGGCTTCATATACAGGTCACGAGTCTTTTTGATAAGCTTTTCTTAGTTTTTTAAAGTCTGCTTTTATATTGTATTTGTTATTGAGCTCTTCAATCCATTCTTGTTCTCGCTGGGGTTGAAAAACCGACATTAAGCGATTAAAAGCTTCCTCAAAGTTCATTTTGCGTGCCGGAAGCCGGTCTTCTAACCAAAAAACGGCCTTTAAATTATTGTAATCAAACTTCTCAGAAAAAGTATGAATCTCCATATCCCGGAGCATATCAAATGGTTCCTGAGTTAATGAAATAGTTGAATCGGAAATAACACCAAGGCGCTCAATATTTTTACGAAGGCTGTCAGGTGATCCGCCTTCATTTATAAATGTTATGGCTTTATTTAATGTAGAATCGTGCCGGGCGGTTAACATATAATAAAAAGGTCGTTCAGGATACTGGTATTCTTCCTCATTATTTTCATATATAGAAAGTAAACGAGTAGAATCTACGGTAGCTGAACTCCAAATATTATCTTCATTTAAGTTATATATCACCAGGCCATCGAGGTAGCTTTGTGATTGCTTTTTAAATTTCGGGTAATGCTCAATGGTCAGATCAATTAAATTAGATTCTAAAATATTTTTTGTGAAATTATTAAACCATACAGCCAGATAATTTTTAGCGGCACGTTCACCAAATTCATTTTTCAAATAGTTATGGTAATCGGAAATTGAAAATTCCTCTTCGTTAAATTCATAAACTATTTTTTTTGAGAGGGCAGTGGGATCAGGAAGCTCTGATATTTCTGTTGTATCAAATTCAGTCACCCAGTTTTTGTACTCATCAAGCGTTGCTTTATTCTCCTTGCCGTTAAATTTTTCCTCAAGGTAATTGGTAATAAATTTATTGTTTTCTGCATAATATGGGGTTTCTTTCAGTTCTTTTAGCAGAGTTTCATTCCGTTTTTCTTCTGATTCAAATACTTCAACGGAATCAATTTTAAAGATGTGGTACCCATAATTTGTTTTAACTGGCTCTGAATAGGGAAGATCAGGTTCTATTTTCATTACCGCATCTACAAATTCCATGGCAAAATTACCTTTATAGCTTACCCAGCCAATATTACCGCCGTTTCGCACAGAGGCTCCATCTTCACTGAAACGTTTAAGGACCTCATTCCAGTTTTTACCATCTTCAAGTTCATCGTAAGCTTCGTAAATTTTATCATAGGAAGTAGAATCGCCGGTACCGCGAACAAAAATATGATTGGTAAGCCGGGCGGGAGTTCTTTCTCGTTTATCCTGTAAAAGCACAATATGATATCCAAACTGTGTGCGGAATGGTTCTGAGATTTCTCCAACTTCAAGCTCATATATTGCATCCTCAAACTCCTTTACGGTTCGTCCGGCTGAGAGCCATGGAATGTCACCACCCATGCTTCGTCCACTTCTAACTGTTGAATATTTTTGGTTTACCTCATCTAACGGAGTACCATTTTCAATTTCCGCTTTAGCTTCGTTTAACTTGGCAATTGCCTCATTAATTTCATGCTGATTGGTATTTGAGCCAACGGCTATTAAAATATGATATGTTTTTAACTCATACCCTGAGCGGTATTTAAATTCTTCCAGGGCTGAGGGTTTTATTTCCTTTTCAAGCCAATAGGCGTACGCTGCCTGTAAAGCATAAGACTTATGTTCCTCTATAAGTACAGAATCCTGATAATATCCTTGCTCTTTTGCGGCCATAAGTTTGGCTTTATAATTCAGATAAATTGGAAGAAAACTTTCCAGGTCTTCCAGGCTCATATCTGAATCAGCACCTGAGCTGTAATTCTGTTTAAGTTCACTATAGGTGATTTTTTGATCACCAACAGTGCCCACAACTGTTCTGTCGTTTTTGGACTGAGCTAATAAAAGTGCGGGTATAAATAAGAAAAGAAATAAACTATTGAAGAATCTTAAACTGATTTCGTTTGCCATTGAGAAAATTATTTTAGTTTTCTTGATGATTAAAATTATTATTAAAAGAGCATACCGGCAAAAGTTGCGGTCATTAAGTTAGCCAAAGTTCCGGCAAAAACAGCCTTAATTCCAAATTTAGCCAGTTCCGATTTTCTGCTGGGTGCTAATCCGCCAATTCCACCAATTTGTATAGCAATGGAGGAGAAGTTTGCAAAACCGCACAACGCAAAAGTAGCCATTGCTATTGTTTTTGGAGATATATTTGCTGCACTTACTTCCTCGGCTAATTTCAGGTATGCTACAAACTCATTCAAGACAATTTTAGTACCTAATAATGAACCCATATTAACAGCATCTGCCCAGGGGACACCAATTAGCCAGGCAAGTGGAGCGAAAAGCCATCCCAATATCATTTCGATTGTAAGGCTTTCTCCCAACAAAGAAGTTATTCCTGTTAAATCACTACCCCAGCCTAATATACCATTAAACATAGCGAGTAATGCTATGAATGCCAATAACATAGCGCCTACATTTAAAGCTAATTTTAAACCAACTGCGGCCCCGGTTGCGGCAGCATCTATACCATTGGCATCGGTTTTTTCAACCTTCATTTTAACTTCGCCTTTGGTAACAGGTTCGCCATCTTCCGG
>JBBDLQ010000196.1:43582-60075 GCA_040878765.1 Balneolaceae bacterium
GGTTCAATTACCAGTGGTGCTTCTGTTTGTCCTACAAAAATATTTGAGACCACTGAGAGTGTTTCAGCCCCCGAAGTGCCCAACAATTTCTGCATCCCTTTAGAAACAATTCTTACAATGAATTGCAGTATTCCATAGTGATATAATATTGCAGTTAGCGAGGCGAAGAAAACAATGGTAGGCAACACCTGAAAGGCAAAAAATACGCCAAGGCTATCAGCGTGTTCCGGGCCTTGTCCCAATCGTCCAAAAATAAAAGATGCACCTTCGGTGGTATAATTTAAAACCACAACGAAGAAACTGGCAATTTTTTGGAAGAGTATCATAGGCCAGCCCAGGGGTGCCCAATAGGCACTCATTACATCAGCCTTTAGAATGAAAATGGCAAGTATAAATTGTATCCCAATTCCAATACCTACCAGCCTCCAGTTAATATTTTTTCTGTTATTACTAAAGATAAAGGCGAGGCCAAGAATACTCACCATTCCAATTATACCGCGTAATATTTCCATTTAGGTGTGTTCTGAGTTTGTTTCTTCTTCTGTTTGGTCTGATTTTTTATGTTCTTTGGTTTTTTGAACCACGGGGTTTAAAAATGGCCTAATGGGGCGCCCTCGCCGTTTATCAACCGGCGGACGGAAACAATGACGGGCTCTGGGTTCATATGCATCATATTCGCCAACTAATACTTGTCCTTCCTTTTCTACTACGCGTTGAGAGTAGTGAGCCATGGTTCCGCTTTCGGCGCACACTGCGTGAAGTTTGGTTACGTATTCGGCAATTGCAAGTAAATAGGGCATGGGGCCAAATGGTTTTCCTTTAAAATCCATATCCAATCCAGCTACAATTACTCTTTTGCCATCATTAGCAAGAGAGTTTGCCACTTCCACAACCCGGTCATCAAAAAATTGAGCTTCGTCAATACAAACAACTTTTGCATTTCCGGTCAATAACACAATTTGATCAGCAGTATCCACTAAAATACTGGGAAGGGCAGTTTCATTATGCGAAACTACTTCGTTATCGCTATACCTTTTATCGAGTGCTGGTTTTACAACCACCACTTGTTGTCCGGCAATATGAGCCCGTTTGGCCCGCCGGATGAGCTCTTCGGTTTTGCCGCTGAACATACCGCCGCAAACAACTTCAATCCATCCAAATTCCCGTGGTGCTAACGAAGGTTCGTTAATCATTTATTTTATTAGGTGTACTTATTATTTACTTATTGAACCTTAAGATTTTGAGGAGGGAATATATCAGGGCAGGAGGAGAAAAGGAAAGAAGAAAAATTGATTATTATTTATGTCTTCTGAATAAGGGCAAAACACTACATACACTTTGGCCTGATTCAAACATTTGGGAGAACTAACTATCGGTCAGATTTGTGACCCCCAGACTGTATTGTGATTATTTCTAAATTTTATGTCCAACCTCATTGTAATTCTTAGTAATTTTGGGTTATGCTAATAACATTTGAAGGAATAGACGGTAGCGGGAAATCAACACAGATTTCATTACTAAAGGAGAAGCTCATAAAACTGGGGCATAAGGTTGAAGTATTTCGCGAACCGGGCGGAACGGATGTCTCTGAAATGATTCGGGGGATGCTGCTCAATCCAGAGATAAATATTGATCCGGTAACTGAGTTGTTGCTTTTTTCTTCCGCCCGTTCGCAATTAGTAGCTGAAAAGGTGCGACCCTTATTAAAAGAAAATGCTATAGTTATTTTGGATCGTTTTTATGATTCAACTACTGCTTACCAGGGTTTTGGGCGGAAGAGTATGCCAATTGAACAAATTCATCAAATTAACGTTGCAGCCACCCATAATTTAGTCCCTGATTTCACCTTTTATCTGCGTTTAACTTTAGAAGAAGCACAGGAAAGAACCAAGCATTTTGAAAAAGATCGTATGGAACTCTCAGGAGATTCATTTTTTAAAAGAGTTTTTGATGGATTTGAACACCTTGCCAAAACCGAATCACGGTTTAAAGCGATTGATGCAGGGCGTGATATAGATTCTATCCATCAGGATATTTTTAGTATGCTTAAATCAGAACTCTGAATATAACTCTCAGAAGTAGCTTTTAAGTACGTTTTGAAATTATAATGAAAGCGATTCCAGTTACTTTACAGAAAAAATCCAATAAGTTGATTATTTATCTTCGTTGATGATTGAGGCTTAATCATATTATCCGTAAATTTAGAACAATCTGGATGAGTCCTGCCTGTTTCCATGACGACCAGTTCATCAAAAGAATACAATTCTAACGATCATAACTACCAAGTATTAAATTATGGCGCACGAAAGAATCGAAATTGATTTACCTCTTGCCAAAGTATATGAGCTCCTAAGCAATCCAGTTGAATTTCCTAAGTTCTTGGAACGCATAGATAAAGTAGAGCGAATAAACTCTCAAACTTTCGAATATAAAACTGATATAGGGGGAGAAGAGTACAATTGGACTACTAATCTTATTGACAATCTCCGTAATACCCGATTTGCCTGGATTACTATAAATGGTAATCTAAATCAAACCGGAACTATTCGATTTACACCGCTCGATAATGGTGAAAGAACTCGCGTTGAATTCTCTCTGGATTACCGTACTTTTTTCGGTGACCCTGCTGAAGAGCTGGCAACTTTCATTGAAGATTCTCCTGCACAATTGGCCAAAGACCTTAAAAAGTTCAAAGAACTGGCCGAAAGCGGAACCTTCAAAGAAACCCCACTCGAACCTAAGGAAGAAGAAACCGAGGAAGAAGTTACTGCATAAGGTAATTCAATAATTTTTTTACATACATTACTTGATGCGCATCAAACCGATGCGCATTTTTTTTGTCTTTATTTTAAAGATCAGAATTATGGAATTTAGCGAGTTTTTAAAATCTGAGTCGAGTTCACAACCTCACTACTTGTTGATCGGGAGTCCTGTAAGTCACAGCGTTTCCCCATTGATGCATAACACAGCTTTGGAACATCACCAATTAGCGGCTACCTATCATGCTGTTTCGGTTAAGATTAGTGAGATAAGCACCTTAATTGCTCATTTTAACCGGATTGAGTTCCTGGGAGCCAATATCACTATTCCCTATAAAGAGACTTTATTTGATGCTATGGATACACTTGGAGTTGAAGCAGCACAAATCGGGGCCATTAATACAATTGTTAAACGAGACGGAAAAATTATAGGTGAAAATACCGATGCTTACGGTTTTAAAGCACCAATTGTAGAATTTGAAGACGAATTAGCAGGTGAAAGAGCTATTATATTTGGAACAGGCGGTGCAACTAAAGCTATTTCCTTTGCACTCCGGGAAATGGGAATAGAAGAAATTGTAATGGTTTCACGACGGCCGGGACAATATGATGACAAGTCTAATATTATAATATGTGGATATGACAACTGGACTGCCTTTGCCGAAGAATCATCTCTCATAATAAATGCTACACCGCTTGGCATGGTGCCAAATACGGATGCATCTCCGGTTAAGGATGATGAAGTTGATGTATTAAAAGATAAGATCTGTTATGATGTTGTATATAATCCTCAGGAAACAAAATTTTTAAAACAGGCTGGCAAAGCGGGTGGAATTCCTATTGGTGGTTTGGATATGCTGATTCATCAGGGTGCCAGGTCTTTTAAAATGTGGACCGAAAAAGAATTCCCGCTCGGTCTTATCAAAATGAGGTTAGAGGATGTCTTCCCGCATTAATATCATCAAACCCGGCAATCTTAATAATGATAGAATCTCCAGTTGGTTTACGCTGAGAAATCATAAAAACGTTCATCCTGAAAATACAATACCGGGGTTGAATATTGGGCTTAATACGGATGAATCATCCTCCATTGTATTAGAAAACAGACGGCTTCTCCTGGAAGAAATTGGAGTCAATGAAAATGAAATTGCTTATGCAGTTCAGGTTCATGAGACAGAGGTTGAAGTTGTAGAAGAAGGTGGTATTTACCTAAATAAAGATGCATTTATAACGAATAAACCCGGATTGGCATTAGCGATTCAGGTAGCTGATTGTGCGGCTGTTTTGTTTGGGGATTCCAGGAATGGAGTAATAGCAGCAGCACATGCAGGCTGGCGGGGGGCGGCTGGTGGAATTGTCCCCAAAACAATTCATTATATGAAGGATTTAGGCTCAGAACCTAAATTTATAAAGGCATATGTGAGTCCGTGTATTTCACTTAAAAATTTTGAAGTTGGTGAGGAAGTGGCGGTACAATTTCCGGATGAATTTATACATCGCCAGAATTTTAGCAAGCCTCATGTAGATTTTAAAGCATTTATCAGGCATCAATTAATGGAAGCTGGAGTGCCAGCTAAGAATATTGAAATTGACCCGCATTGTACCATTTCAGATGACAATTTCTATTCCTATCGCCGCCAAAAAAAGGAAAGTGGACGAATGATGGGGATTATAAAAATCAACAGATGAAGTATTTACCGTTTATTCTGAATACCTCATTAACCAATTGTTTCTGATTTTTGCTTTTCCCATATTCAGATCATCAAATTTTATCAAACACTATTAATTATGAATAGAATAGGTGCAATTACACTTTCAATATTACTGATACTTGTGTTGACTTGCCCAGCTTTGGCGCAAGAGGCTGAAAACGACTTTAAAGAACAGTTTACAAACCATTTTAGCTATGCAAACCGGGTAGTTCAGTTAGCAAAAGCAATACCTGCAGAGGACTATAGCTGGCGGCCGGCCGAAGGGGTAATGTCAATAGAAGAAGTATTCGCCCACATTGCTCAGTCCAATTATTATTATTTGACCGGAACCCTTGGGCTTGAAAGCCCGGAAGGCCTTGACCTGCAAAATATGGGAGAGGTAACCGGCAAAGATGAAGTGCTGAAGCTGATGGAAGAATCCATTGATTTTGTGAATGCCTCGGTTGCGGATTTACCAGAAGAAGTGTTAACTGATTCTTATCAACTTTATGGGCGCTCAGTGACCGGACAGGCTGTTTTATTTCAATTGGTTACACATTTAAGCGAGCATGTAGGTCAGTCTATCGCCTATGCCCGGATGAATGGAGTAACGCCTCCCTGGAGTCAGTAAAAACACTTTATTCTTATTTAGTTTAAGCAGGATTTAATCTGTGTTTAATACAAAAAAAGCTACGATCATTTGTGACCGTAGCTTATTTATTTTATTCTTGGTTGTGATTATTTGATCAATGTCATCCTATGCATTTCAACATAGTTTTCTGCACTAATCCTGTATAAATATAACCCACTATTTAGATTACTGGCGTCGAAAATTACTTCATGCTCTCCGCGAGATTTACTTTCATTAACCAGTGTTGAAATTAATCGTCCGGCAATATCAAACACCTCGAGCTTCACATGTACATTGGTAGGTACATGGTATCTGATGATGGTATTCGGATTAAATGGATTTGGGTAGTTTTGAAATAAACTAAATGAATCAGGCAGTGTTGAAGCCTCACTCCCATCTAATTCATTAGATGATAGTCCAGCTCCCAAATCAATATTTGAAGCTGAGGCAGTTGGAGGGTTTACATTTGAGGCAACAATTATTACTCCAGAAGGAGGTTCAGGTGTGAAGCCTGTTACCTCGTAACCATTAACTAAACCATCATCAATAGCACCCGATTTTTTGCTTTTCGGAACATGAACCTGGAATGATGATTCTGCTATATTACCGCTTCCATCACTAACTCCGACATACACAGTATATACACGACCATTTCCGCCACCAAGGCGTTCTGCTCTTAAATCAACGGAAAGGCCATCTTCAGAAATTATGATGTCGTTAGTGGTATTACCGTCACCGCCACCACCTTTACGGCCTTTACCATTATTAGATCCTGACTGCTCTTCAGGCTCATCACTAGTAACTCGCGTAATTATTACATCCCCTGCACTCACATTTTCATCACAGGCATCTTCAACTGATTGTATAAAGTCTAAGATGTCAAATGTATGATACTTGTGGTTTGGAGGCCATAGAATGAACGGTTCAGAATCAGTTACCAACTCTGGAGGTGTAGTATCCACAACGGTAATAGTAACTTCATCAGTATGAGTGGCTTCGCATTCATCTTCTACAGTTAGTGTGATGGTATGAACTCCTAATGGAAGATCAATGGTTTGGTTTACTCCTGTTAGGGTAACATCTTCATAAGACCATGTATAAGTGAGTTCATGACCGTCGGCGTCAAAAGAACCACTACCATCTAGAACTATATCGCAGGCAGGGCATTCTAATGTTTGGTCAGCCCCGGCATCAGCCACTGGCTCGGTATTTACCACAGTAATCACGACCTCATCGGAATCTGTTTCACCTTCTCCGTCATCAACTGTTAACGTAATTGTATGTTCTCCAAGTGGAAGTTCTACCGTAGGATTTACCCCAGCTACAGTTCCAAAATCACCTGTCCACGTATAGGTTAACGAATCTCCATCTGGATCTGATGATCCGCTTCCATCCAATTCCACATCACAAGCAGGGCACGTGACAGTTTGATCTTCACCGGCATCAGCAATTGGGGGTTGATTCGCACTTACGTTTATAGTGGCTCCGCACTGTGTTTGCTGACCATATTGATCGGTGGCTGAAAAAGTAAGAACAAAACTTCCCGTTTGCGAGGAAGAAGGTGTCCAGCTGAATTGAGAAGTAGCGGTTCCCGTTCCGGTTACAGGTACAGAAGGTGACGTAGAACTTCCGGATGGCAAACCGATTCCGTTGAGTGAGACTCCAAACCCAGGGTCATCAGCCGTAGCTGTTACATCAAAACTTACTGAATTGCCAATGGTAGTGTTAAATGGCCCTGTTGGACTTACTTCACAAACCGGAGGGTCACTTTGCACTTGTACGATTTGGAGCATAAAATCAACTGGAACCCGAGATTTTACATTTTCATTTTCATCCAGATCTTCAACAATTACTTGCAGTGCCCAAAATTGAGTATCGTTTAACCCGGTATTATTCCAGGTTACTTGTCCTGTATTTGGGTCAATCGATAAGTTAGGTATAGCAGTATTGATTCCTGATTCGGAAGGAGTTGCAAGACGAAATCGCACATCATCTCCGTCTGGATCAGCAGAACTCACAAAAAAGGATGAGGCTGAACCTTGTCCTACATTCACTATCGGAAATTGGTTACTGACTGGTGAGCTGTTCCCTGAAAAAGGAGTAACCGTAGTAGTTAGCCAAAAATTGCCGTTAGATGCATTATTAATACCTGCGATTCTGCAACAACTTATGAGCCCGGCTGTAAATGGTCCGGCAGAATTATATGTTTTTTGCACTACAAATTCAGCTTCAAGCCAGTTTTCACTTATATTCACGTTTGTTACTGTAGCTTGAATAAATACTGAAGTATTGTCCCCAAAATTAAAAGTACCAATTCCTATTATATTTCCAACTGGAGCATTGTAAGCATTATATCGAAGAGCCATTTTCATCCGGAATTCAACCTGTCCGGGAGTATCAGTAGTTGACCAGCTGATGGTTCCATATCTGAAATGACTTGCTTCCGCATTTTGCGGTATTAATATTGTTACCAATAAACCCAGGCATACTAATAGCAGCATCCTGGTACTAAATGTACCAATGGTGGTTTTATTCCCCATTTTTAACCTCATATTATTTTTGTTCTAATTAAATAGCCTGTGTGCAGCTTCAGGCTGTGTACCCGTTACTAATAGTGAATCACTTTAAGATTAGCTGATTCTAATATATTATTTTTCTCATTATAGTCAATATTAAAACTTAAATTAATTAGGCATAACTGAAAAGAAATTAACTAAAGAGTGGGGTTTTCTACCTATCATTCCTTAATTTGGAATCACAAATCATAATAAATGGTTATTTCTGCATCTTGTATATTTAATGTATGAGTGCATCATGTAAAGAAAACAAAAGCGCATTTGAACAAACAAAAACTGGCAATTCTTGGATCAACCGGATCCATAGGAACACAAGCTTTAGATATAATCCGTCAGCATCCCGGGAAATTTGAAATAGCAGCACTTACTGCGAATTCTAATTGGAAATTACTTGCCGAGCAGATAAAAGAATTCAATCCCAAATACACTCTAATTGGTGATGAAAAGCATTATCAGGATCTAAAATCTTTATTAAATCATACCAAAATTATATCCGGTTCCGATAAACTTCCGGAAATTGCCTCACTTGATGAATTGGATATTGTATTAAATGCTTTAGTGGGTTTTGCGGGTTTTGAATCCACCTTAGCAGCCATTAAAGCCCATAAAAAAGTGGCTTTGGCTAATAAAGAATCTCTGGTTGTTGGGGGAGAGCTGATCATGGCCGAACTGCATAAATCCAAAGCCCAACTTATTCCGGTGGATTCTGAACATAGCGCTATGCTGCAATGTTTGGCTGGTGAATCGATGGATGATATTGAGAAGATCATTATTACTGCAAGTGGTGGTCCATTCAGGGAATTATCCATAGAACAGATGCAAAAAGTGACGGTTGAGCAGGCTTTAAATCATCCAAACTGGGATATGGGAGCTAAAATAACCATTGATTCCTCAACCATGATGAATAAGGGCCTCGAAATTATTGAAGCTCATTGGCTGTTTGATATTCCGGTTGATAAAATTGAACCGGTTATTCATCCACAAAGCATCATTCATTCAATGGTTACTTTTATAGATGGATCAACTAAAGCACAACTTGGTTTACCCGATATGAAAGTGCCAATAATTTATGCGTTAAGTTACCCGGCAAGATTACCGCTCGACACCCCCCGGTTGGATTGGCATAAAGCCCAAGAACTGAGCTTTGAACCGGTTGATTTTGGACGTTTTCCATGCGTACACTTAGCCATGGAAAGCATTAATATTGGGGGATATGCCCCGGCAGTTTTAAACGCAGCAAATGAAGTTGCTGTTGAACGATTTTTGAATAAAGAAATTGGTTATATTTATATCTCAAAAATAGTCGAGAAAAGTTTGGCGAAAATAAAATCAAACGATAGTTTGAACACAGAGACGCTCAAAGAAATTGACAAAGAGACGCGCAGTTACGCGGCAACAATATTTAAATAAGATACATGGACTGGTTTTTAAATTTATTAAACACAATTCTGATCTTTGGCGGGGCTTTAATGATCCTCGTTTTTGTGCATGAATTAGGACACTTTTTAGCCGCAAAGTTATTCGGTATGCGGGTTGAACGTTTTTCAATCGGCTTTCCCCCAAGAGTGTGGGGTTTCCAAAAAGGTGATACGGATTACTGCATTGGTGCTACGCCATTAGGCGGTTATGTCAAGATTTCCGGAATGATCGATGAGAGTATGGATACCGAACACCTTGAAAAGGATCCGGAACCCTGGGAATACCGTAGCAAACCTGTTTGGCAGCGTATTATCACTATTACAGCCGGGGTTATCTTTAATATGATTTTGGCTTTCTTTATCTACTTCGGGATGACTTATTCCAATGGCAAAGCAGTGCTTCCGATAGCTGAAACGGAAGGAATTTATGTACCGGAAAGTTCTATTTTACATGAAATAGGTTTTGAAACCGGTGATAAAATCATTGGCGTAAACGGCGAGCGGGTTGTTTATTTTAATGAACTGGTTTCTGCTTCCGAAATCACTTCTGATAACCTCAATTACACGGTATTGAGAGGCGGAAACGAGATTAATGTTCCGGTTAGCCCAAACTATCTTGACAGTTTGCAAACAAGGGGATTTATAAACCCTGAGTATACACTTCCAAGTAAGATATCGAGTGCGCCCGCTGGCCGTCCCGCAGCGGAGGCCGGACTAAAGCCAGGTGATCAAATTATCTCTGCCAATGGAGATACGGTGCTTTATTGGATGCAATTAGTGGATATTATTCAAAATGCAGATTCAGCTGTGAATTTTGGTATACAAAGGGGAGATTCCGTTTTTTATGCTTCCATAACTCCTGATCCGGATACAAAAACTATAGGAATTGCTTCACCAAATCCTCTATCGTTGGGATATGAACGAATAGAATACGGTTTCTGGGAATCGTTAGTGGAAGGATATAATCAAACCGCAGAACAAACAGTAGGTATTATTCAGGGTTTCACCAGAATGATAAAAGGGGATATCTCTGTAACCCAAAACTTAGGCGGCCCCATAGCTATTGCTAATATCACCAGAGACGCAACGGACCAGGCCGGGTGGATTGGTTTTTGGAATATTACCGCATTATTAAGCATAACACTGGCTATTTTGAATATCCTGCCGATACCTGTTTTAGACGGAGGTCACCTCGTATTTCTGCTTTATGAAGGAATTACCCGGCGTGAACCATCCGATAAAGTGCGTATGGTAGCTCAACAAATTGGTTTCTTCTTAATGATCGGCCTCTTTATTTTTGTAATGTTTAACGATGCATTCAGATATTTCGGACTTTAAGATGTTAGCACGAGAAGGATATTCAACCATACTTTTTGTACTTCTGGTTTCCATCTTTGTATGTGGGTTTGCCTTCTATTATCTGGATCATTGGTTTGCCTATGTTATTTATGCATCCATGTTTGTGTTAACCATATTAACTGTTTTTTTCTTTCGTGATCCGGAGCGATACACGCCTGAGAATGAGAATTACATCATTGCTCCTGCCGATGGTAAAGTAGTTTTTGTGAAAGAAATTCATGAAGACGTTTATCTTAAAGAAAAAGCTACTCAAATAAGCATTTTTCTATCCCCATTGAATGTTCATGTAAACCGTAACCCGGTTTCAGGATTATTGCAGTATGTAAAATATCATCCTGGCGAATATTTAATGGCCTGGACAGAACATGCCTCTGAACTTAATGAGAGAGCTGATTTTGGAGTTCTTCATTCCTCAAAAACCAAAATTTTCTTCCGCCAGATAACCGGTTTTTTAGCAAGAAGAATAGTATTTAATATTCATGAAGGGGATGAACTAAAAGCTGGAGAACGATTTGGTATCATGAAATTTGGCTCCAGAATGGATGTGGTTGTACCAGCTAATGTAGAAGTTAAAGTTCAACCTGGCGATACAACGGTAGCCGGAGAATCTATACTGGGAATAATTAACTGATGAAATATCCTATCCAGAAAAAATATCACACCTTTAGAGAACGAAGGCAAAACAGAAAGAAAACCAAACCTCCTGTTAATAAAAAAATAGCTGTTCCCAGCTTTTTCACGCTAATGAATCTTTTTTGTGGTTTCCTGGCCATTATTTCAATTTCTGACGGAGATTTTGTGAGAGGCGCCTGGCTTATAGCCCTTGCAGGTTTATTTGATGTTTTCGATGGATTGATGGCGCGGCTTGCAGATGCCACAAGCGACTTTGGCATCGAGCTGGATTCCATAAGTGATATGGTATCGTTTGGGGTTGCTCCCGGCTTTTTAATTTATAGCTGGAGCCTTAATGAATTAGGATTTTTGGGAATTATGGTTAGTGCATTACCACCGCTTTGTGGAGCTGTAAGGCTGGCTCGTTTTAATGTTAACGCAAGGCTTCAGCCTACTAAAGATCATTTTATTGGCCTTCCGATTCCGGCACAGGCTATTATTTTAGGAGCGTTTTTTCTCACATTCAGAGAATCATTCGAGTTATTTTCATTTCTTGAAAATGGTGTGAATTCAGTGATAATCCCATTTGTAGTAGTAATCTCATTCCTGATGGTTAGTACACTTCCATTCGATAAAATCCCTCGATTCGACAGACATACCATCCGTGAACAACGAGGCAAATTTGTACTCTTTGTGTTCTATCTGATCCTGATCTTACTCTTTAAGGAATATGGACTCATGGCAGTATTTACCATCTTTATGCTCAAGGGAATTGGGACCGGAACCATCCAGTTTTTTACGGATGATTATGGTCCGGAAGGTGTAGATGAATTTCAGGATTACAGCTGATTTTTTAACACATTCTTTATGTTGATGGCGGCGTTTCCATCCCCAAAAATTGAGGACTTATTAGCTTGGATTTTCTTTACCAATAAAGCCTCAACTCGATCAATAATTTTTGAAGTGTCTGTGCCTACCAATTCGCCTAAACCGCAGTCTATCAGTTCCTGACGTTCGGTTTCATTTCTAAGTACAAGTACATGTTTACCTAAAGATGCGGCTTCTTCCTGAATGCCGCCAGAATCAGAAAGTATTATATCAGCGCGGTCCAGAATATGCAGGAAGGAGAGATAGTCGAAAGGTTCGGTTTGCAGGAAACGACTATTTTTGATCCCGGATTTCTGAACGGCCTTTTTAACTTCGGGATTAGGATGAGCCGGAAAAATCACACTCACTTCCGGATGATCATTCAGAATTTCATTGATAGCATTAAATACATCCAGTAAAGGCTGACCATGGTTTTCACGCCGGTGTGCCGTTAGTACAATCAGTTTTTGAGCCGATTCAACATTTGATAGAATACTTGGTTTTGAATCTGCATAATCAGCAGAATCACGAATAAGCTGTAGCGCATCAATTACCGTATTCCCGGTTACAGATATCTGTTGATCTGAAATTCCCTCATCCAATAAATTACGTTTATTAAGTTCGGTTGGGGCAAAATGAAAAAAGGATAAATGGCTAATCTGCTTACGATTCATTTCTTCGGGAAATGGATTATAAGGATTATGACTGCGAAGCCCGGCCTCAACATGCAATACCGGAATCTGTTGATAATAAGCTGCCAAAGCCGTTAAATACGATGTAGTAGTATCACCCTGCACCATTACGTAATCTGGAGATTCCTGTTTAAGAACCTGTTTGATTTTCGGTAAAAGCTTTTGTGTCAGGTCAAAGAGATCCTGTCCCGGCTGCATGATTTCAAGATTCACATCCGGTTCAATCCCAAACAATGAAAGCATTGGGTCTACCAGCTCTTTATGCTGACCAGTATGTAAAATAGTTAGGGTAAATTCCTCACGCAGCCCTAAAATTACCGGAGCAAGTTTAATTACTTCCGGACGAGTGCCAAATGCAATCAGGATCTTCTTCATTTCAAGAGCTTTTTATATTGATTCGCTGTTTGTTCAGCTAACTTTTGCCAGGTAAATTGTGATAATATATGTTCTTTAAGCTGATCGGTATTTTCCTTTGCTAAAGCTTTTTTCAGTTCTAAAAGTAATGACTGGGTAGAATTTGGATTTATATAATAAGCATGTTTGCCAAAATATTCCTTTGTTCCGCCGCGCTCTGTAATTACAATATTTGAGCCGGTTAATGCAGCTTCCATTGCGGCTATACCGGGGGTTTCGTATTGGGAGGGAAGCACAAAAACCTTGCTTGCTGCATAGGCTGAAGATAGCATTTCAGAATCATGATCGAGGGGTTCAATGAACGTGACATTGTTGGTTTTCTCAGCTAATATTCGGCATTTATTTCCGTATTCATCATCATTTAATGAGCCAATAATCACTATGGGGACTTCAATACCAGATGCTGCTTCCAGCAGCTTAATTATATTTTTTCTTTCGGCTCCTGCCTGTCCTGCAAAAAGTATAAAATCCCGGATTCCGTAGGTTTTGAAAAATAACTTCGGGTCAGCATTTTGAAATTTTTCTTCAACCCCATTGGGAATCACGCTGATCTTATTGCGAGGTATCGAAAACCCTTTTTCAATCAGATGAGCTTCATCCCGGGTGTTTGGGAAATTAAGATCAGCAAGGGAACATATTTCAGCTTTAATGTTAAATTCAGATTTGAATCCGTGCACCAAAGGGGAGAGAATTTTTTCAATTTTCAACGTTGTACGAATAGTTCCGGCGCTTCTGTTTGAAAATAAAACGGTAGACAAAACAATGGGGATTTCCAGCGCTTTTATTTGCTTAACAATGCCAATATTTTCAATAGTAGCCCCAAAAACATGGATCAGATCAAAATTCCGCCTGTTGATATCATCCCAGGGAGAAAGCAGAACCGGTTCAACCCCAAATTCACGGATATGTTGGACGGTCAATTTCGCCTGGGTGCGTAATCCTCCATTAACGGCGGCAATACTCATTGGGGCAACGTAACCTGCCTTCATAATCGGATCCTGTTTTTCCAGTCAAAAAGGGATGTTTTCATCAACCTGAGGTCATTTGTATTCATTTCAGCTGCTTCATTTGCATCAGGAAGATAGTGGTTCGAAAACTTAAATTCGGCTGTTTTTGAAAGATCAATTTCAGATTCTGAACCTTTAACCAGATAGAATTCCTGATGGTTTTTTGAAACTTGCAAAAACAGCTCCGGTTCATAATTTTCGGAAAGTATTATCCGGTCATTTTCCAAAACAGCGTGGAAGCGTTGTTTTTGGCGGGAATTCCAAAAATCAGCGAAATCGTTGAAGGTCATTTTCTTCAGTCCAAGTGTATTCACTTGTTTGAATAAGTTGATTACAGACTCAAGCCCCGGTTGTAAAGGGTGGTGATAAAAGATGGCCGGTTCAAACCTTCCAGCTTTTTGCTGAAGGATACTTTTGAAATAAGTACTCATCTCCTCCTTCTTTAAGTGTTGCCTTTTCAGGCTTCCGGTACAAATGGGATGAATTGGAATTTGCAAGGGAAGATGAGGCTGAATTGGGCTAATAGGACAGCCGTCATATGAGTGTGTAAATTCGGAGGTATATTTAAATTCAAATACCTTCAGGGCTTTAATTAGAGCCTTATTCCAAATTCCATAGGGAGCACAATAGCCAGTTACGTCGAATCCTGCCATTTCCAGTAAATATTTACCCATTCGTATGTTTTCCTGGGTTTTGGCAACGGATTTAGAAGTACCGTGTTCATATCCGTGTAAAGCTATCTCCTGATTTTCAAAGGAATGAAATAGATCCAGCCAGCTTTCATGTGCTTCAACATGCAAAAACCAGGTTCCCGGTATATTATGCTCATTCAGGGCCGAATAAAGCTCATTAATTGATTCACGGTTTCCGAAATCACTGTCAATACGAAAACAGAATACCGGTTTTTGGCTTGGTGATATCCACTTTTGTATAAAAGGTTTTGATTGCAAAAAATGCAACTCTTTTAAAACAGACTCAAAAGCATTCATTAAAGTATGCTTGGAAACCTTGCTGACAATTTCAGAAGGGTATTTTTTATCGGGACTGTAAAACCGTTTCCGAATATGATCGCTGCTTTTAATTAATTCGGATACGTCTGCTCCAAAAAAACCAAGATTACCCTTTTTTACTGATTCAAAATGAACGAGTCCGTTTAGCAGGGAAGATTTTTTATGCACCCGAATTCTATCATACAGGTCTATGAAAGATATGTGCTGAAAAGCTTTGTGTTCCGAATGGTTTATGAGCCTTTTTACCCGTTTAGGTCTAATGCTATTTTTGTCATTAAAAACCATACAGTCATTTATCTCAAGCACACTTCCGCCTGTAGAAAGATAGTCTCTCAAAAGCTGTATTTGGGCTTTATCAGGCTGTTTGTTAAGGATTATGAGACTGTAAGAAGCAGGCAGGGAAGCTGAATAATCAACTTCTTCAAACCAAAGTCCGACCTGATTAAGTATTGCTCGCCAAGATGGTGTGAGATGTTGAATAGCTATGCACAGACGCTGTTTCATTTTAATAATTTATCTTTTGCCCATTGAAATTCGTCCAGCTGTAAAATTTCAAGTTGATGTATGATACCCAAAAAGATAATGGATGCTATAACTGCATTTACAACAGGTAATAACGGGCTGAATGAGAATAAGATAAACAACAATATGGCCACCGGATAGCTTTTTAACAGTGGAGCGATATAATTAATTGGAATCACTTTCCTGAACCAGAAATAAGTGAATAAAGTGATGATAATTTCAGCCAATGAAACTGAAATAACTACCAATGTAGTGTTACCTATGGCGGCAAAGCTAAATATGAGTATGGCGGAAATTGTACCCCCAAAACAGGTAGCTAAAAAGTATTCTTTGTCTTTATTGGTGGCTATTAAACCGAAGGAGAATAAACTATTTATAAAAGTGACGGCTATCATGACGGTTAGAATTTGCAGTAAAATGATACTTTCAGAATATTCAGCACCATATAGAAAATGTATGATCGGTTCAGATGAAAGCGCAATGAATAAAGCAATGAAGGCTCCGCCACCAACCACTAATTTAAATACAGTGCTCACTTTTTCGGCAGCAACGGAACGGTCGGCAACCCAAATTGAGGCTAAATTTGGAAGTAATAAATTCACAAAAACCCGGTCAATCATCATAGCAATCACAACAATTCGGAAAGCTGCTCCATATTGGCCGGCATCATGCAGGGAAAGGATACCGCCGATAATCAGGGGTGGAAGCAGATGAACGATTTGGGCAAAGAATTTCCCCAATCCAAGTATAGAACTTGTTTTCAGTAAATCGGGAAAGATCTGAAAACCCCGTGTAGGAAGTGTAAATGGCTTATCTTTGATGGCAAAAGTACCAAGAGTTAAGGCTGCCATACTTACACCAGCGGTATATAAAACCGGAACCAGAGTGACATCTTCCACTGTTTGTACCATAAAAATGACTAAAATAAAATAAGC
>JBBDLQ010000196.1:60175-62296 GCA_040878765.1 Balneolaceae bacterium
ACCTGATCAATTTGTTTGTACAGGCTGATATTCCCAAACATCAACAAAATGGGGATACCTGTGGCTAACTGACATTGAAATTCAGTGTTCAGGTTATCTATGGCACGTTCTTTCTCTATAGGTTGTGCGGGGAACTCAGGATGGGGAATAATTCTGAATTTTTCTTTCGGGGCTTCCAATCGGGAACTCATGATTTCTATAGCCGCCTCACAATGAACATGAAGAATATCAGCCCATTCAGCCATTTTCTTATGCAAAAAAAGGTGTAGGGTTAAATACTTTTGATCATGGGGAAATTCATTATGAAGGGTCCAAACTATATTCCCGCCAAGTTTTTGGAACAGGTAAACACACATAATTTTCCATGGCATTCCGAAAAGAGATTTAAGGTCCTGAAACTCCAGCCAATGGTAATGCAGAATGGCATTTTTGTGGGTAATGGCCCCAGACAGCAGCTTAAAATGATTGAAAACACTTATAGATGAGATCTCATATTTGTTATTTTGAATAATATCCTCATATAACAAATACAGGTAATCGGAATGTTTATGAGAGTACCGAATCAGCGGCACTACATACACTTTCTTTGCATCCTTATTTACCGATGCATAAATCTCTTCAAGAGATGTAGGCTCCATACAAGTCCCTGTTTAAAATTTGTACTGAATACCGATGGAATGTACTGTTCCATATCCGGTATTGAAAGGGATAAGTGCGTAATTAAAAGTAACCTCATTAGTACTGAAGCCGGCTCCAAATGATACAGGTCGAACGTTATTTCCTGTTTTATAGCCACCACTAATTTGTAAGGCTTTAGCGATGGTAAAAGAAAGGCCAAAGTTTATATAAGGATCAGAAGCAGAATAATCTGCATAATCTTTATCATTTGTTTCTTTTAAGGGAACCACATAATCGGCGTACACTGAAAATAGTATGGGGAGATCTGAATTGTTTTCAGCACTGAGTTCAAAGACATCGGCTGAGGTACCAATTTTGAAGTTAGCAGGTAGTGGGGTTGCATCTAAATTAAGCTTCCCCATTTCACCAAGATTTGAAAATGAAGCCCCGGCACGTACTCGTTCTTCTAAAAAATCACCGGCTATTCCCAGGTTAAATGCATAACCGTTTGCACGATAGGTCCAGTTTTCTTCATTCAGATACTGGAATGCTCCGCCTAATGAAAAATAGTTGAAATCATAGGCATACGCAGCAGCAATAGAAATGTGCTGAATGGAAAAGGTTCCGTTAGGGTCACCCGGCTGATTTCGTTGTTCATAATCACTTGCCCCGGAGGTATAAAATGAAAAAGCAATGGCACTGCGATCATTTTTAAAATTTACCCCACCAAAAATATTATTCACATTTGCGATCCAAAAAGAATAACCCAGATCGATGGAAGAAGATTTATTCATGGCCAATAAAGCAGGGTTTGAATAAATAGAGGCAGCGCCTTCAGAAATAGAGGTTGTTGCCTCTGCTTTAGAAAGGGAAAAAGGGGTAGGGGCAATGCCAAGAACTTCAAATCCGCCACCTTGATCCTGGGCAAACCCGTTGATACCTATAAACAATAATACGATGATTGATAATCCTGTTTTCATAAATTTAAACGTAATGAAAAAACATGCATGTTAGAAATTCGGTATGACTCCATCACAAAAGCATAATCAATGGAGGGAGAAAATATATCAAATGGCAGATGGATAGAAAACCCGCTGCTCAATGCCCAGCTTTCCATTTGGGTAAATTCAGGTAATTGCCAGCCGCCACGTAAGCTAAAACGTTCGTGAACTCTCCATGAGCCTCCTAACCTTAGTTGGGTTGAACTGGTTTTGATGATATTGGTATTTGTAATTAGAGTAGGTCTTCCTTCCGAAATAAAAACCTCTTGTGTTTCAGTTTCAGAATTATATACCTGAATTTCAAAATCACTGGAAAGGGTGAACTTTTGTTTTTGGTATGCCAGCCCAAATACTACCCTTGCAGGGAATTGATTGACAACATTTCTGGATTGATCCAGATTATATAAATCCTGGGAATTCCATGAATAATTAGCAAATAAATCCTTCACAGAAAATGCCATGTTGAGATGCTGCCCGGCATGGTAAAGCAAGCCAAAATCTA
>JBBDLQ010000196.1:62396-65162 GCA_040878765.1 Balneolaceae bacterium
ACTTTGAAACACCCGGTCAAAATGAAGAGCCCCGACACTCAAATCTGTTTGGCGGTTGAGTGTTAAAAGTGCTGATTGGGCAGGATTGTAATAAGAGAAAGCACCTTCAGAAGTAACGGCCGACATGGCATTACTCATGGCCATACCACGGGCGCTGTAACCGAGTCGGGTTGAGGCTCCTGCAAATCCGCCATTTTGGGCTAACAGGTCGGGGGATATCAATCCAGCTACCAACAGAAGGATAAAGGAATATCGGTTTTTATATTTTGTGAATTTAAAGGTCATTAATCCACCACTAAAATTTTACCGCTTACTTGTTCATCGCCTTTTTCAATCACATAAATATAGGCCCCGTTCGCTACTTTTCGGCCTTTGCCGTCATAGCCATCCCAAATGGCTTCATAGGTTCCGGAGGCAAACGAGCTATTTTCAATTTCCCGGACAAGATTCATCCCAAAATCAAAAACTCTGACCTTAACATTGCTTTGATTTTCTACTTCAAATTTGATTCGAACCAATTCATGCACAGAGTTTGAAAAGGGATTGGGGTAGGCATAGGTGTTTACATTCCGACCATCAGGATCATGAATATTCCCGCCTTTTAGAGGGAAATTGACGCGGGTAATTTCCCATGTTTTGCCATAATCACTGGTGGAGGCAATTCCGTCTTCTGTGCCAATCCAAACCCTATCGGAGGTTGAGGCAACGGAATAGAATGCAGCCGAAGGTTTAATAAAAGTATTGGGGCTTTTTATTTGGGGTGATTTGATCCAGGTACTACCTCCCCCGGCTGATATAAAAAACCCATTATTACCAGCTGCAAACACGTAACCATCCTTAAAACCAATATCATTGATACGTTCACCAATCAGCATCTGGGTAAAAGTTTCTCCGCCGTCCTCCGTATAAACAATGCCTTCTTTTTGGGGCTGGTCAGCAATCCAGTTTGTCATCCAGATTCTCCCGGTTCCGGGTTCTTCTTTAATAGATATGATCCAGTTTGCAAGTAATCCGTTTGATGTATTGTTAAAGCTGATGTGTTTCCATGAAATGCTATCGGTTGGGGCAGTGAGAGCGTTTTCTGAGATGTTGATACCGCCGGCACTCCCAAACCATACACGATTTCGGGAATCAATTAAGACTCCAAATCCTAATAAGTTGTTATCGAAGCGGGGATCATATCTAAGTACAGTTCCGCTACTAACTTGTGAGACCCATTCATAGCTGTTATTTGGATTAAAATCTGTAACAGAAGTGGGTGGGAGAATAATCCGTTCCCAGGTTTCTCCAAAATCAAGGCTTCGGATCAAACCGGATGCCCAGGTTGCGGCAAACACCTTTTCACCATGAAGCTGAATGCTATAAGGGGGAGATTGTTCACGTACGGTATTACGGACTCGATAGTAAGTTTCTCCACCGTATATAAAAGAAATATCACATTCAGGATTATATCCTGAATTATTTGACTGACATTCTTCTGATGGCTGTGGGTCGGTAGGGAATGGTGAAAACCTCCAGTTTTCTCCGCCATCCGTACTAAAATAAAAACCATATCCGGCTGCAACATTCCCATCAGGACTGGAGGCAGTAAATCCTAATCCGGCGACAATGGTATCTTGTGCAAGGTCAAGAGAAAATACCCTGCCTATTCCATCAGTCACACTATCTGCATTTACAGGGGTAAACCAAAAAGCTTCGTTATTGATATTCCGGTTCATGGAGGGGCTGATCCAGATCGTATCGCCAAAAGCAGCAATGGTACTTACCCCGTTTTGGCGTATAGTATTAAATTTATCCATAGCCGGGTTTACCGGGCCAGAAACCTGAGAAAAACCAGCTAATGGCAACAATATCCCGATTAAAACTATAAGAGGTTTCTTCATTTATTCGGTAATACTAAAAGTAGATTTGACGGTATCACTTACAAGGCCGCCTTTATCTATAGCATAGTATAAAAGGTTGAATGTTACGGCTTGACTACTACCATCAACAGGGAATGTTATTGTGTAAATACCGTCTCCGGCTATATTATCATCGCCTTGATCCCCATCATCAAACAATTGGAAAGGAGAATTATTTACTTCACCTGATTCTGGACTTATTATTCGAACAAATACTCCCTCAATGGTATCATCGCCCTCTTCGTCCGTAACCAAAGCGGTAAAAGGGTAAAGATCGGTTCCGGATGCCGGTTTCTGTACCGATTCCGGATTATTTACATTTAAAATTTCGGGTTTGATTACTGAAAAACCGATAAGATTTAATACTCCTTGTGCATAGTTGGTCTCGGGGTGTTCTTTAATTTGTGCGGTTACAATATATTCCTCAAAAAAAGTAGTTTTGGTCTCAAACGGAATCTGGAAAGTAAATTCATTGTCGGAGTCAGAGGCATTCATTTCTTCTTGTAAAACCTGTTGATTCGACATTCGGTCTGTAATGCTAAGTACTGGGGTATGAATTTCATCATTATTCTTTGTGATAACGACTATATCTACTACAACTGTTGTATCTTTAATTCCATCCATCTCTGGCGAGAATTGAACATTTTGAGGGGAGATAGTAAGATTTGAGATAACAGGAATATCCTTTAATAAATCTCCGGGTGCTGTGGTAGAGTCGCATGAAAGTAACCCAAGGCTGGCAGCCAGTATCAAAAATGTGTAGATGAATAGGTTCTTCAAGACGAAATTTTATAAGAATAATTTAAGTTCTAATGGTACGGATATCACAATCTTAAATCCAATACGGTTTTAATTTGATTTAATT
>JBBDLQ010000197.1:0-9764 GCA_040878765.1 Balneolaceae bacterium
CCTTCATTCAGCACATGTATATCGGCATCTTTTCCATCATCCAATAATTCAAATTTGCCAGTCAGCCAATAGTAAGCCCTGTTAAACGGGTCGGTACGGCTTTCATATTCTTCCACATAACGGCTGTCTGCCTGCCGCGTCCATTTTATCCCGGTAAACTCACCAGCCGGGGCATTTACATTAAGTGTAATCCCTCTTGGAAGACCATTTTTGAGCACAAAACCAATTACCCGCCGTGCAGCCTCCTGGCAACCTCTAAGGTTTGCATCATCATTATAATCTGTACAGCTTACGGCAATGGAGGGATACCCAAGTATCGTGCCTTCCGTTGCAGCACTTACTGTTCCGGAATACATTATATTGATACCTGCATTACTGCCGTGATTTATCCCGCTTACCACTAAATCAGGTTTGCGGTCAAGTAGTTGACCATGTGCCAATTTCACACAATCGGCCGGAGTTCCGTTAACCGCTTCCCCTTCGAATTTACCTGCTACGGTAAACTTACTGGAACGCAGCGGCACCTGAATGGTGATGGAATGGCCTACTGCACTTTGCTCTTTATCGGGGGCAACTATATATACATCCCCAAACTCCGCAGCTACTTCAGCGAGTGCTTTTATACCGGGTGAGAAAATTCCATCGTCGTTACTTACTAAAATAAAAGGTTTTTTTGGATCACTCATCCGCCGTACTGCTCTTCTTTATTTGGAAAATCTTTGCTTTTAACGTCTTTAATATAATTCTGAACGGCATCTGTCATTACAGAATGCAAATCGGCATATCGTCTTAAAAATCTTGGGTTGAATTCTTTATTGAGCCCAAGCATGTCGTGAATCACTAATACCTGTCCGTCGCAACTGCCTCCGGCTCCAATACCGATAGTCGGAATTGATAGCTCTTTGGTGACTTTTTCGGCTAATTGTGCAGGAATTTTTTCCAGTACTAATGAAAAACATCCGGCTTCTTCCAGTAGTTTAGCATCACGTATTAAATCCCCGGCTTCCTGATCTTCAGTTGCCCGTACTTTATAGGTTCCGAATTTATAAATGCTTTGTGGTGTAAGGCCTAAATGTCCCATTACAGGAATTCCGGCATCAACAATTTTTTTTACGGTATCCACTATATATTTACCGCCTTCCAGTTTTACTGCATGTGCGCCAGCTTCTTTCATCATGCGTCCTGCATTTATGAGTGCCTCTTTGGTTGTCACCTGGTAACTCATAAAGGGTAAATCAGCTATTACCAGGGCTCGGTTCACCCCGCGAACCACGCATGAAGTATGATAGATCATGTGATCAAGGGTCATAGGTACGGTGGTTTCATGTCCGGCCATCACATTACTGGCCGAATCTCCCACTAAAATAATTTCAATCCCGGCCTGATCAATGATTTGGGCCATGGTATAATCATAGGCGGTTAGCATGGAGATCTTCTCTCCTTTGCCCTTCATTTCTACCACAGTTTGAGTGGTTATTTTTACCGGTTGTTCTGATTTTTTTTGAGTGCTCATGATTGATCCTTTGGTACTAAAGCAGCTGATGCTTCCAGTTCACATGCCACCTCACCATCTACGGTGGCTTTACCATTCATAGTTACAAAATTTCGGCGCATAGATCCCAATTCTACTTCCAGTATCAGCTGGTCTCCGGGAACTACTTGTTTGCGAAATTTACATTTATTGATACCAGTGAATACCATCAGCGAATCTCCAGGGTTATCTACTTTTTGAGTCATCAGCATAATGGCACCGGCCTGGGCTAATGCCTCAACCTGTAATACACCCGGCATAATTGGCTGACCCGGAAAATGCCCGTTAAAAAATTCTTCATTAGCCGTCACATTTTTGAGGGCTTTGATCTTATTTTCCTCAAGTTCTAACACCCTGTCAACTAGTAAAAAAGGATATCGGTGAGGAAGTATTTTTTTAATGTCTTCTATCTTCATAAAATTGTGTTTTATTACCAGGCTGCGGATTCACTAAAGCATGAAATATTTAATAAATAAATCAGAATCCTTACTTCGTGTTTTGGTGATTTAATAGCAATTGGTGAGAATATACCATTATTGCACCACTCCTACATAAACGTATGCAATGCCACCGGTTAACTTCTCTGCTCTTCTTACTTTAAATGATTTCGACTCATCCATCAAGGCTAAAAATTTATCTCCGGCAGGAAATTTGGCACTGGTTCTGGGCAGATATGTATAGGCTTCCCGGTTGCCACTCAGCCATCCGCCAATTGCCGGCATAATATGCTGACTGTATAATTCATACGGAAATTTCATTATGCCCTTTGGTTGTCCAAATTCAAGTACAACTACCCTTCCACCAGGTTTCACCACCCGGGCCATTTCCTTGAGTGCCACAACCGGTTCATCCACATTACGAATTCCAAATGCAATACTGGCGATGTCGAATTTGTCATCATCATAAGGGAGATTCATGGCATCCGCCACTTCGAAATCAATAATGAGTCCGGCTTTTTCAGCTTTCTCCGGGGCCGGTTCAATCATTGGGGCACAAAAATCTGTTCCCATCACATACCCGGAATCGCCCACTGTTTTCTTAAATTCTATGGCAAGGTCGCCTGTACCTGTAGCACAATCAAGCACATGATCTCCTTCATGCGCACCGCTTTCCAATACGGCTTTTTTTCTCCAGGCATGATGCACGCCAAATGACAACACACTGTTAATCCGATCATAATCATCGGCAATATCGGCGAACATGGATTTAACTTTTTCACTCATATTGGTTGGTTGATTTCACATTTGGCAACAAAACCCAAAGCGCATAAATTTGGTTCAACTTAAGGCTCCAAAGGTAAGAAATTTATGGCACATGGATTAGCCGGAATGCAACGAAAATTTTAATCAAATTAACGTGTCACAGAAGATCACAATTTTTCAAAACTCTATATAAATACCGGTTCAAACCAATTCCAGCAAATGATCGGTTTTATTCAATTCTACCGCTTTAAATTTGCCATCGTGCCAGGTAAGGTGATTAATAGCCCCGTTCTGATGTTCAATTTTATGCATATTTTTTAACCCATAACCAAGCCATTCAGATAGCAAAATTCGGGTTAAACGGCCATGAATCATAAACACAATGCTCTCTTCGTCTGATGATTCCAGCAATTCCTTAGCTTTGGCATTTGCCCGCCTGAAGGCTTCCCTGGGAGATTCCCCATTTTTTGGAGCACAATCTACATTACCGCTCTCCCATTGCTCCACAAGGTGTTCAATCTGATCTTGAATCTCAGTAAAAACCTTTCCTTCCAAATCACCAAAATCAATTTCATCCAGTTCAGGATATTTTTCAATTTTGAGCTTCCTGTGTTGAGCCAGTGGTTCAACGGTTTCGTAGGTGCGAACTAATCCACTTGCCACAATTTTATCAATTTGATAGGGTTCCATAGCCTCACAAATAGCTTGTGCCTGCATTTTCCCAAGTTCGTTTATGGATGCATCCAGGCTTCTCCCCTGCATAATATGAGCTTTATTGTTGTCAGTCTCTCCATGACGAATGATGAATAGTTGTTTCATTTGGTCTAAAGGTAATTCTTAAATTTTATTTTTTCTTCTGTTTGTGATAATTGAAAATTCGAAAAAGCTCTTTTTCCATTTCATTCACTTTTCCGGTTAAAATTCCGGCTTTCATCCCATAACGAATAAGCAGCATATTCAAAATACGGTCTTGTTCCGGAACTTTAGGCTTCCCAAAAAATCGATTTCTAACGTATTGAATGGCTAACCCTAGCAACCCTACTTTAAATAAAAAGAACAGAACAATTCCGTACCAAAGAGCGCTGAATTCCACTGAAATTCCCATACTGGCAATCAGGTCATTTAGCGTGATTCCGATTAATAAAATGGCAGAAACCGTATAAACAACCCCATCAAAATTCAGGATTTTTGCCAGGGGGGTTGCTGTTACATTTACGAAAACACTGGCGTTAAAATACCAAAAGAAATAAAAAATCAGTGAAATCAGACAGGCCAGCCAGGGTGCTACAGAAACATATACCAGGATAAAAAAGAGCATCAAAGCAAAACCATCAGAACTTTTTACCCAGGCATCAGCTTCTTTGATTATGCGCTCTAATGGGTAATTCTTTAACAAACCGGGAACATAATTTTCAATTCCCTTCCGTGTAATATGGTACCAGTTGCCATTTGATGTTGTGATGCCATCCGGCAGCTCCAGCATTTGCCATGCAAAACGTCCTCTTTTGAAATTTTCCATGCAATAAATATAAGCTTATTAAAACACTGATTCAGGCCTGAGCTACTGTTGCTATTATTATTTCATCACATCCGGCTTTCTTTAATTCAGCTGCCAATTCAAATGTTGTGGCACCGGTCGTAAACACATCATCCACAATTATACCCACCATATTTTTAAACAATTCTGGTTTATTGACATGAAAGGCTTTATGAATATTCTTTCTTCTTTTTTCGAGTGAAAACCCCGTTTGTGTACTCGTATTCTTTTTACGATGCACTGCCTCTTGTTGAATGATATGCAGATTAGTCACCTTTGCTAACCCTTTTGCAATATAATAAGCCTGATTATATCCGCGCATTCTTCGTTTTTTAGAATGAAGCGGAACAGGGATTAACCGTACTTTTTTTTCCTTAATTAATGTTAAAAATATTGGGTTTTTAAGAAGACTTTTTCCTAATTGACGGCCCAGATCCTCGCCTACCCCAATTAAACGGTGGTATTTCAACTGATGAAGTAATTCCTGCAAATACCCTCCTTTATCAAAATTCCAAAGGGCCTGTTGCAGGTAAATTCCCTCTGGCAGCATGATATCACTGGATGACTGTTTACCATCAATATAGGCTTCCTCAAATTTTTCATTCAGGCACCTGTTGCAAACAAAATTTTCTTTTGAAGATAATTTCAACCCGCAAACCGTACATACTTTAGGAAATAATACTTCCGAAATCCCTTCTGTTAATCTCTTTAAAAGCATGTGTATTTATTTAATCAATTAATGCTAAAAGTTTGCTTTTCCTATCAAGTTTATTTACTTAGCTTCTTATAATTTTACAAGCAGACCTAAATATTATTTTATGTCCCTGGGAAAAGAACTCGCTTCCATTCGAAAAAGCAAAAACCTCACACTTGAGGATATACAAAATGCTGTAAAAATTCCGCTGGATACTTTAAAAAGTATTGAGAACGGCAGCATATTTTCAGATACATCCATGAACAAAACCTATGTCAGAAGTTTTGTTCGCAGTTATGCTAAGGTATTAAAACTTGACGATGATGATATTGTCCATGCTTTAGATGAAATAGAGGCCGGCACTTATTCTGGAAGTTTGACGGGTGAAGAGCCAGATGAAAGCCATCAATCACACTTTTCTTACGATGCTGAGGAATCTTCCGGGTCGGAAAGTGACGGGGATTCTGAAATTGAAAAATCAACAGATACACCTAAAAATATTTCCAAGCCTAAAAAAAAGGTAACTTCTCAAACCGCTCCGGATGACCTTGAGTCCATCAACTGGGCAGATTTGGGACGTAAGTTTACTACCGCCACTAAAAGTTCAAGAGTTTGGTTATTCGTTCTATTATTTGGAATCCTGGTAGCATTAAGTGGAAGTGGTTATATTTTCTGGGATGATATATATGATTTCGTTAATTCATTCAGCGAAACCACACAGCCAATACCGAATAATTCTGATCAAAATATCATTATTCCGGCACCTGTCGATTCATCTGAAATAATAGAAAGCCAGGAACCTGAAACAAGTGCTCAACCGGAAATTGATTCTGAAGATGAATCCTCACAAAACCAACAAACCCTGGATATTGGTGAAACACTCACTGTAACCGTTTATGCAGCTTATGGACAGTTAGAACCTGTTCGGGTAACAAGTGACCTGAACTGGAGAACCAACCCTTTTTGGATGGAAGAAGGTGAGGCATATAATTTTGATTTCAGAGACACACTTTTGGTTCGGGGTCAATACAGCCGGTTGCTCCTTCTTTTTAATGGGCATGTTATCGAAAATCCACGACAAAATTATTTTAACAGCGCTTTTAATTCAATTATGATTACACGTTCAGTGCTTAATCAACCAAGCTTTTTAGCTCCACCGCCCTCACAATTCCCGCTGCAAGTTGGCCCGCCAGACAGTGCTGTTTATCGTATCAGATATTAGCAAGTCCCTTTTATGAACAAGCAAGAAGCCCAGGATCGTGTATCGGAACTCAGGGAACTCCTTGATCAGGCTAACAAGGCCTATTATCAGGAAGCCCAGCCATTTATGAGCGATAAAGAGTTTGATGATACACTCAAAGAGCTTGAAAAACTGGAACACGAATTTGATCTTCACGATCCGGAATCACCTACTCAGCGGGTCGGGGGTGAAGTTACCTCGGTATTTGAAACCGTTCAGCATCCCGTACCCCTCCTTAGTTTGGATAACACCTATAACGAGGATGAACTCAATGATTTTGATAACCGGGTAAAGAAAATCCTTGACCACGAAGAGTACGAGTACATGGTGGAACTGAAATTTGACGGGGCTTCCATCCGCCTTCGTTATGAAAAGGGAAAATTGGTTTTAGGTGCAACCCGTGGCGATGGTGAAAAGGGCGATGACATCACGAATAACATAAAAACCGTTCGTGATATTCCGCTCATATTAAACGGCGATTTTCCTGATGTAGCAGAAGTACGCGGAGAAGCTTATATGGAAAGAGAGGCGTTTGCCCGGATGAACCAGCATCGTGAAGAAGAAGGGCTCTCCGTTTTTGCCAATCCGCGAAATTCCACTGCCGGCTCCCTGAAAATGCAGGATCCTAAAGCCGTAGCACAGCGGCCCATCCGTTTTTTCGCTTTTGATCTGCTGTTGGATGAAGAAGAGGATGATCTGACCCAATCCAAAAAAGCTGAACTGCTGCAGAAATTCGGATTACCGGTTTCTGAACATTACAAAGTCTGTTCAGGGATTGAGGAAGTTCATGAAATTATAAAAAAGTGGGAAGATCTGCGCCACGAACTGCCGTATGAAACCGATGGCGTGGTTATCAAAGTGAATCAAAGTAGTTTACGGGAGCAGTTGGGAACGACCTCAAAATTCCCGCGCTGGGCCATTGCCTACAAGTTTGAAGCCGAACAAGCCATTACCACAATTAACGATATTACCTTGCAAGTGGGGAGACTTGGCACCATCACACCCGTTGCCGAATTAGAGCCGGTTCAGTTGGCAGGAACCACAGTAAAACGAGCTTCACTCCATAATGAAGATGAAATTCAACGAAAAGATATCCGTATCGGCGATACCGTGGTTGTCGAAAAAGCCGGTGAAATTATTCCGCAGGTTATCAGCGTGGTAAATCCGGATCGGAAAGACCGAAATGAGCCGTTTAAATTCCCGAAAACCTGTCCCGCATGTGGTTCCGAACTCATAAAATATGAAGATGAAGTGGCCTGGCGATGCGTAAATCCCGCATGTCCGCCACAGGTACGCATAAAAATTGAACATTTTGCCTCCCGCGATGCCATGGATATTGAAGGACTTGGTGAATCGGTGGTCGATCAGCTGGTTTCAGCTGATTTGATAAAAACCTATGCCGATTTATACGATCTCAAAAAAGAGCAGATTATTGCTTTGGAACGCATGGCCGAAAAAAGTGCACAAAATCTGATCGATGCCATCCAGAAAAGTAAAGAGCAGCCATTTGAGCGCGTTATCTACGCTTTGGGAATTCGTTTTGTGGGCAAAACGGTTGCGAAGGATTTAGCCAGGGCATTCAGAACCATGGACAAACTACAATCGCTTACCGAAGAAGAACTGGAGGCGGTAGATTCCATCGGTCCGCGCATTGCAGAATCGGTGGTGGAGTTTTTTAAGAATGAAAAGAATCAGGCTATTGTACAAAGGCTGGACGATCATGGACTTCAGTTTAAAAAAGAAGAGGAAGAACAAGCGTCCAATATATTTGAAGGTAAGAAATTTGTCCTGACCGGCTCCCTCCCTACCTACACTCGCAAAGAAGCCACCGAGCTCATCGAAAAACATGGCGGCAAAACAGCCTCTTCTGTAAGTGGCAATACGGATTATGTGCTGGCCGGAGAGTCAGCGGGAAGCAAGCTGGATAAAGCCAAAAAGCTTGGCGTAGAAATTCTAGATGAAGCAAAATTCCGGGAGATGATTGGGTTGTGATATGGTGATTTTGCGAGTTTGAAAATCCCAAATCAAATTTGAGCTGACAAGCCATATTAAGCTTATGATGTATTTTTTTTTGATTGAACACCATATCACCATATCACCATATCACCATATCACCATATCACCATATCACCCTACCTCATTCTCTTGCTGCGCTACCTACTCGATTACAATAAAAATCTGAAATTATTTTGTAACAAATGGGGAATTTATATATCTATCATATAGAACTAAACTCAAAAAAAAAAATAGTTAAGAGATAATGAGAAATTCTTTATTTCCAGTAATAGCATTAATAATGGCATTAGGCTTTACCTCCTGCTCCCTGTTTGATAATGAACAAATCCCGGAGTGCCTGAAAAAAGATGGAGAACAAACCCCTGATATTGGCGGCTGTTATAACCCATTATATTTTAGCCGCCCCGACTGGCACCCTGAGGGAAATTGGATAGCAACCGAACACGCAGATGGTTTGGATACAAACAGAGATGGAAATATGGATACCTGGTTTGTTGGAATATGGCTGGTACATGCCGAAACCGGACATGCCCAACCGTTGCTCCCATTCGGCGGAGCACCGGACTGGAACCCGGCCGGCACCCATTTAGCGGTACATGGGGGCGGTGGTATTTATACCGTAGAAGTGACCTCATTGGAGCTTGCTCAGTTTGACACCGCCAGTATCACTTTGCTTACTGATTTTAATGCCCCGGCTTTTTATCCAACGTGGAGTAGCGATGGAGAATGGATTGCTTTTGATACGAATTACCAAGATGAAACAGGTGCAAACATTATATGGAAAATAAAAAAGGATGGAACTAATTTAACAGATATCAGTGTCCACCAAGTTGGCGAATGGAGATTCCCTGATTGGGGAAAATCTTCTAACCAAATTGTACATGTTAGAGCAGTTACTGGTTCTGGATGGGAAATCTTTACCATGAATGAAAATGGTTCTAACGCGTTGCAACTAACAAACAATGGAGAAAACTACTATCCAAAATTTTCGCCCGATGGAAGAAAAATAGCCTATGAGCACTGGCCTGATGGACTGAGCAAATCGATACGAGTGATGAATGCAGATGGTAAAAATAAAAAAAATATTGCTAGTAACTGGTCCTCTGATATGGCCTGGAGCCCGGATGAGAAGAAGATCGTTTATGTGTTTTCCAACCACTATTACGATATACCCGGCAATGGTCAGCTATGGATTATGGATATCGATGGAAGCAACAAAAAACAGCTAACCAATTTTAAGCCAACTATGCCTTAAGAAATTAAAAGCTCCTCCGGGGGCCCCCAATAGTTTGATCCTCCACGATCAATAAACCACGGGAAGACGCAACCCGGAAAAGCTGTTGTCTTCCTGTTTTTAACTCTAAATCAAAAACAGGAACGTTATGAAAACTAATATAATCATTCCAACAATTCTTTTGAGTTTGCTTTTCGTACAGGTTAGCTTTGCTCAAAAATCCTTTTCCACAAATCCGGAACGGGAAATTATCGTTCATTTTATCGATAATGTAGTAAGTCACAGGCAAGCAGCCTCATTAGGTATATTA
>JBBDLQ010000197.1:9864-11448 GCA_040878765.1 Balneolaceae bacterium
CCTCATTAGGTATATTATCGGACTATGCAATTTCTTCGAATCTTTTAAAACGAAGCTTAGATTCTGCTAACGTAGAATTTATTGGAAAACTTATTCCCGGATTCAAAAAAGAAGACCGGATAGCTCGAACACGAGGAGAAAAAGAAGTTGTCCTCTCTGACTGGTCGAATACAATGCTTCTTAGAATCCCGGAAAATGGATCTGTAGATAAACTAATCAAAAGACTTGAGCAGCTACCTGGGGTCGCCTATGCAGAAGTCAATGGCCTTTCAGAAAATCATATGATGAAAACCAATAAACCCTTCAATGAAAAGACGGAGAATAATGAAATAACACCCATGTTTCCTGTAACTCCCAATGATGAGCATTTTAACCGTCAGTGGGCGTTAAAAAATACCGGTTCATCAGTTCAGGGTAGTGGAGCTCCCGATGCGGATATTGACGCAGACCAAGCCTGGAATATAACTACCGGAAGCAGTTCTGTTAAAGTGGGCGTAATTGGTCAGGGTATAGACAGAGATCATGAAGATTTAAGTGGAAAGGTATCCGGAGATGACTGGGGCAGAAGTGGTCATGAAACGGCTATAGCAGGTATTATTGCAGCTAAAGGTAATAATACTGATGGTATTGCCGGAATAGCTTATAATGTGCAATTAGTAGATGCTTATACATGGAATGGAAGCCTGACGGATATTTCTAATGCTATTATTGGCGCATCTAACAATGGGGCTCAAATTATGAATTATAGTTATGGATTAAATAATGGCCACTCCAACACCGTAAGACGTGCAATACGAGATGTCTATAAGCTCGATCGCGTTTTTATCACTTCCATGGGGAACGATAATAGTTCCAGTAAAAAATATCCAGCTGCCTATAAAGACGGAGTAATTTCAGTTGGTGCAACCACTAATACCGATGCTCGTGCATCATACTCGAACAAAGGGAACTGGATTGATGTAGCTGCACCCGGAGGTGTTGATCAGCCTGGCACAGGTAAGGCTATTTATTCAACGGTATATAGTGGTTCGGCGGTTAATGGAGGAGGATATGGTGACCAATATGAAGAGAACTTCTCATATTATACAATTGCAAAGACTTCTGTTGCAGCTCCTCATGTAACTGGCATAGCCGCTTTGCTGCTATCAGAAAATTCAATCCTGTACAATGATGATATCGAAAATATCATCGAAATTTCTGCTGAGGACAAATATACCTCGGGATTTGATAATTTATATGGTCACGGCCGAGTAAATGCCTATGAAGCCCTAAAGTTATTACAAAGCCCGTATGTAATGAATTATGGATCCACTACCGGGGGCTCTTTTTATTCCCAAAGTGGTGACTTTCCCATGCGCACCTATGATGTCAGCGGTTTAAGCAGCGGTCTTCAATATTATGTAAAGCGGGTTGAAGTGAGAAAGAACATTAGTTTCTCCTATTTGGATGAACCCAATGTTTGGTGCCGGGGAGTAGAATCAGTAGGCTGGACTAAAGAAGAAAATCATGGAGGGGCTAAAAGAAATTATGGTCAGGGTTTTTGTGAAGTTGTACCCGGCACATTAACCAACACAAGTGCAACAT
>JBBDLQ010000198.1:0-11269 GCA_040878765.1 Balneolaceae bacterium
CCGGCTTATACGGAAAATATGAAAGCCGTTTTTTAGCACATTCACGCACAAGAATTAGGTTATTTAGAGAGGTTATTTTATACGTCAACAGGCAGTCAAAATGGAAATATAAGCCCTGTACCTGTACTAAATACCGTATCTGTACTTAAATAATGAAGTGTTAAGTAATTGATTAATAATCTATTTATAAAAATTAATATGTGACCCCGCCGGGAATCGAACCCAGATCTAGGACTTAGGAGGTCCCTATTCTATCCAATTGAACTACAGGGTCAGTTGCAGAAAATTATTCTGGCAAAAGATACGCAGGTTAACGTAACTATTCACCTTCTCTTAAGTAGAAGTTCGATGAAATAATAATTGAAAAATAAAATATCAGAGATGCGAATATCTGTGTTCTTAATAATGTTTCTTTGGATGGGGAATTTTGGTGAACTTATTGCCCAAACACAGATTAGTGGTACAATTGAAGATGCTGAAACAGGGGAACCACTTCCGGCGGCCCATATTATTATAAAAGACACCTATAAAGGCACTATTTCAAATCAGGATGGTGAATTTAACCTGATGATCCGGGAATTTCCCGTAACCTTAATAGCCAGATTTATAGGTTTTGAAAGCCAGGAAAAAACAATTTCAGCATACACCGCCCCGGTTGAAATCAGACTGAAACCCTCTATAGCAGATATGGGTGAAATTCTAGTTACCGGAGAAGATCCTGCGATTGAGATTATGAGAGAGGTAATCAGACGGAAGCAGGTTTGGCGCGCCAATCTTAACACCTATAAAGCCGAAGCATATACCCGCCAGCAGATTAAAAATGACACCGCTATAGTTTCCATTTCAGAAAGCATTTCCATTGCATATTGGGACAAGGAGAAGGGTTCCCGGGAAGTACTGAAATCAAAACGGCAAACGGCCAATATGGATGCAGCCGATAACTTTGCCGGAGTAAGCTATCTCCCCAATTTCTATGATGACAATTTAGACATTGCCGGCTTCGATTTAGTAGGGATTACCCATCCAAAAGCACTCAGTTACTATAATTTTTATCTGGAGGATATTCGGAGCATGGATGGCAATGTGGTGTACGAGTTGTCGGTAACGGCAAAACGTAAATTGCAGCCACTTTTTGAAGGAACTATTTATGTATTAGGAGAAGAATATGCCTTGCTTGAGGTTGATTTAAAACCCAATTCAGTCGTCGCATTTCCGGCTCCGGTCCAGGACTTTGATCTTACCTATTCACAGCAATTCAGTAATTTTGGAGGAGATTTCTGGTTACCAGTAGATGTACGGATTGAGGGTTTGGTGGAAATTGGGGTAGTGGGGCTTCGTTTCCCTCCCATAGGTTTTAAACAGGTAGCCAAACTGAATGATTATGAAGTGAACATCACTTTACCAGATACCTTATTTAAATCAAATGATACATTTTCGGTCGATTCAACTACCATCAATTCCGGAGATTCGTTATTTGTCCGGAAAGTTGATTTGATCCCCCTCGATACGGAAGAGGAAATAGCTTATAAAACGGTAGATAGTACGGCTACGCTCGAAAAAGCGTTTAGGCCCAAAGGCTTTTTTACCCGTTTTATAGATTGGGAGGAGGAGGAAGGTGGTTCAAATGGTTCGGTAAGTGCAGAGGGGGAAGGATCAGGTGGTAAAGGCAACAATAAGAAGGGCTCTTCAATTTTATCAAAAATGACGAAAAACCTGAGTCCGTTAGCCCATTTTAATCGTGTGGATGCATTATATGGTGGATTAAAACATGAACGAAGATATTTAGATAACAAGTTTTCTTCCAGGGTATTTGGAGGGTATAGTACTGGATATGAAGAATTTTCCTATGGATTTCGCATGAGTTGGTGGCCATTAGAGAAATCCCGCCGGTTTATAGTTTATTCCGGCTATCATGCGGAAACGTATACCAGGTATAACTCCGATATGTTTCCAATACTAATTACCAGTTTTCCGGTGGCCTTAGGTTACGAAGATTATTATGATTATTACCGAAATGAGGGTTTTTTAGCAGGAGCGGCCATTCGCCCATTGAAATTTAAGGGAATATTACGGTTGAATTATAAATATGAGGATCATTCGGCCATCAATTATGTAACAAGCTACGATTTGTTAGGCAGCAGCAGGATACAACGCCCTAACAGTTATATTAATGAAGGTAATTTAAGTGCAGTGGAAATTTCTATTTCAAGGGGTGATGATAAAAAAGCATATGGTGCTATTGGGGCAAACGATTATTTATTTAGTATGGAACACTCAGCCGGATTTTTAGGCAGCAGTTGGGATTACACCCGTTTTAAAGTCGATTTATACCGACGATTCGAAACATTCTACCAACGCAGGTTTTTCCCCAATACCCTGGATATGAGATTCAATGCCGGGACTTATTTAGGGGATCTTCCCATTCAGAAAAATGAAGTTTTGGATGTGGCTCCAGGTATTTTCTCACCTTTTGGGGCATTCCGTGCAAAACGGCTTAACCCTTATGAGGGAGCAAGTTACATTGCTCTAAATGCAGAGCATAATTTTAAAAGCATACCGCTTGAAATGATAGGCTGGAGAAATGCTACTAAATCGGGTTTAAGTATCATCGTTTTTGGAGGAATTGGCAAAACCTGGGTGCAGCAGCAACAAATTGATGAATTCAATAACAGGTATGGATTTAGCCCGGTCACTACCAATAACTTGCATATGGAAGCAGGGGTATCACTCAGTAATATATTTAACCTGTTCCGGGCAGATGTAGCTTATCGAATAGATGATCCGGGAATATTTATTGGGATTAGCATTGCTCGTTTTTTCTGATGATAGAAAGCTTTATCAGACTATTATTTGAGTTTCTTTAAACAAAAAAAGGCTCGTTACCATTAAGTAACGAGCCTTTTTAATTAGTTAGTGCTGAATTCAGCTTACATATCTGGCTGATATTTCAGTGTGCTGATTGGATATGATTCAGCTCGTCGGTTTCTTTCGCAACCTGGAGTGTTTGCGTCCATTTCAGCTTCCGTACATTCAACCGGTGCTTTACCTAAACCGCGAGATTCAATACGATCTTCAGAGATTCCGTTTTCTTTATAGAAATCAACCACGGCATTTGCACGTCTCAGGCTGAGGCGTAAGTTATATTGATCGCCACCAACATGATCAGTGTAAGCATCAACCCGAACACGGAATGCAGGAGCTTCTTTCAGCATTTTAACATTTTCTGCAAGAATTTTAGCTGCATCACTTCGGATATTAGAGCGATCAAAATCAAAATTGATAGTATCGAAAGCATCTTCACCTAAGTAAATAGGATCGCTGGCGTCGGTAGGGTCAGTATCCATATCAATTTCCTGCATATCGCTGAAGCCGTCACCGTCAGTGTCAGCGTTATTGGGATCGGTGCCATGAGTCATTACTTCATCATAGTCACTCAGGCCATCACCATCAGAATCAGGGTTATTAGGATCGGTACGGTATTCGTTTACCTCATCACCGTCACTTAGGCCATCGCCATCGGTATCAGCATTTAATGGGTCAGTGTTATAAGAATTCACTTCATCACCATCACTTAAACCATCATCGTCTGTATCAGCGTTTAGCGGATCAGTTTCATACTCATTAATTTCTTCACCGTCGGTAAGTCCGTCTCCATCGGTATCAGCATTTAATGGGTCAGTTTCGTGAACTCTAAGTTCATCATAGTCATTAACTCCATCTTCATCAGTATCAAATGATTTTAGAGTTTCATCATCAAGAGACTCTAAGTACTCAATCGTACGCTCGGATGGGGCTAGTAATTCTTCAGGCCCTGAGCAACCGGTCATAAAGACCATAGCTAAAGAAACAAAAGAAATAAAAAGTATAGATTTTAAATTTGTCATTTTCTTGGATTACGGTTAGAATTAAACTTTGTATATTTTGACCTTAAAATAGCAGTTTACTAAAGACTTTAAAAAGAGTTTTTGCAATTTCAATGGTATTTTTTTTTCAGAATTAAACACGATCAGAAGTAATTTACAATAATTAAATTCATAGTGTTATTTGAGATTAAAATATTTTATTATTGGCCTCCCAATTTAATGGGGCTATAGCTCAGCTGGCTAGAGCGTCGCGCTGGCAGCGCGAAGGTCCGGGGTTCGAATCCCCGTAGCTCCACAAAAAGCCTGTTCTTTTGCAGAATACGGCTTTTTTTTTGGACGATACTCAGATTTTTCATGTTTAGTTTTCAAGATTTTAATATTAAGACTTAGGCAAAATGCTTGTTTGTCTGCTTGTTATACTTTAAAATAAGGTCAACACATAAAAACGGGAGTACCCATGAATGAGAGGTGGTATAAGATTCACGTTACAATACTAATACTGGTATTAGCTTTTATTGTTCCTAAAGATTTGGCAAAAGCTCAGGTTTTGAGCTTGGAAATTGAGCCAAGTCCCACACTTGAAAATGCACAGACTTTGAGTTTAACCGGATTGGGCATTGATTCAAAAGCCAGTGGTCCGGTATTAATTTCTGCTTTTTTGGAAAATTTAACAGGAGAGAAAGTTGAGAATCTCTTTTTGGAAGTCACGATCAATGCGGCCAAAATTGGAAATATTGTTGAACTCACCCAAGATTCTGACAGACCTTTTTCTCTTGATCCTTACCAAACAGTGTATGCAACAAATAATGATTTAGCGAAGGAAGCAATCCCCGGAGTTGAAGAATCCATAGGTTTTTCAGGTGGACTTACTTCGGAAGGGGATGATTTTATAAATAACCTGAGTGGAACTACCCTGCCCAAAGATGTTTACACTGTTGAAGTTGTGGTATTTCAGGTTACAGATGCAACCGGCAGAACCGACCTGGTAAGTAGTGTAGCTGAAGTTGGCGGGAGTAGTTTGTCCTCATTTGATGAAGGCGATATTTTTCTCAAAACACCAGGTGATATTGTGGGGGGCGAAGCTGAAATTACAAATCCATACCCACAATTTAGCTGGGAAGGTGCGAATAACGTCACTTACCGGTTATTAGTTGTTCATGATAATGGACAGGACAGCCCGGAATCATTACTTCAAAGTGCAAAAAGTTCTGATCCAATGAGTGAAGGTGGCTCATTACTTCAATTTGAAAATTTAGATGTATATGTAAATGGCACTTCCTTTCAATTTCCATCCTCCGGAGCGCAGGCTTTAAAAGCTGGTGAAACTTATCACTGGAGAGTTATGACAACAATACAATCCAGCGGAGATGTAGATGAGATAACCTCCGAAATATGGAGTTTTAAACTTATGGATACTTCTCAAGCCTCTTCATCCACACCAATTAGTGACGAACTTGAGCTATTACTAATAGAATTGATGGGCAATGAAAATTATAGAAGATTACAGGAAAGTGGATTTACATTAGATGGTGTGGAATATGACGGACAAGAATTTATAGGTCCTGCAGCTGCAATAAAGCTGGAAGAATTACTTCAAAAGATCAGAGATGAAGAAATCATATTAGGACAAAATTAATGGAGAGTACCATGAATGTACCGATAAAAAGTTTATATGTATTTATATCGTTATTAGTTATTGCTGGTTTTATATCGGCGGATAAAGCTACTTATGAGCCAGATCGTCCAATTGCTATTGTTAAACACTTTAAGCCGGATGTGACGGTTCAAAATATGGAGGCAAATAAAAATATTACCTTAGATCTGGAGGAAAATAAGGGGGAACAGCTTTTTAGCGGAGATTCTCTAACAACCAATCAGGAAGGTTTTGCATTAGTGCTATTTATGGATGCCAGTGTAGCTAAAGTGAAACCCAGTTCTTTACTGATCATAAATGGGGAAGTTGGTACATCTTCGAAAGCAATGAGTACGAGAATAAACCTCAAAGAAGGCGAGATCTTTCTAAATGTTGAGCCACAGGGCACAAATGATTTTGAAGTTGCTACCTCCCGCTCGCTCGCATCTGTTAAAGGAACAAACTTTGGAAACCGCTCAGATGGATACATTTGGGTTGGCGAGGGTCAGGTTGACGTAACCGCTTTAAATTCAGGGCAAACGGTTTCATTATTTGATAAGATGTTTGCACAGGTTGATGAACAGGGTAATAACATTAATTCCGGAACGCTTTCAGATGATGAATTACAATCTTTGGGAGAAGGATATAATGAATTAGATAATGACCTGATCAAAAAAGAAATTATATTAAAATTCCGGGATTCAAACGGACAACTTCGTGAAGTTCGTATAGATGTATTTGAAGAGGAACAGGACTAAGATGTATATGAAGGGGTATTAAAAGTTAGTTACAGCTTAAATAAATTATAGATGGCTAGCAGGGTTATATTTTTAAAAATTATTGGGATTCTACTGATTTTAATCATCAGTGGTGAAGTGTATGCTCAAAATAATATTCAGCATACAGCACCTTTGGCTGTGGAACGCGGACAAGCAAATGTCCTTGAGTTCTCCATTCCGGGACTCACCCGGTCGGATGTACGGCAAGCCAGGCTGTTTTACAGGTATGATGGTGATTTTGGTTATACGCAGCAAGAGGTAGAACTTCAAAATACCGGCACATTTCGGGTTCAGTTCTATGTAGATAATAATAATGCCAGTTCCCTGGAATACTATTTTGAGGTTACATTGGCATCAGGCGAAGGCGTGTATTATCCAAGTAACTTACCATCAGAAAATCCGGTGGAGGTGGGAATTGTTGAAGATCTTGAAAAAGACGAAAAGCAAAAACTCGACAACGTTGATTACACCATTTTATCACCTACTCCCGGTAATGGAGTAACCCGGGATAATGTAGTTATAGCCATTGCCCTGTTTTACGACATTGCCGACCTCGAACCTGGTGAGTTTAAATTGTATTTAGATCAAAGGGATATTACAAGTTTAGCGGATACAAGTGCCTATTACATCTCTTATATCCCAAAGGGATTACGCCCCGGACAGCATAACATATCATTGGAATATGAAGCCAGTGAGGAAACCTTTTCTGTAACGGAATGGAACTTTATAGTGGTGTCTCCGGGGCAAGCATCTTTTCAGGGATTTGCTCAGCGAAATATACCACAAGGTCAGTTTGAGTTAACCGGACGAAATCAGGTTATAGCTGGTGATATCAATAATGCATATTCCGGCCGGACGAGAATAAACGGCAAATACGGGCTACTGCGATATGCCTTAAGCGGGTATTTAACTTCGCAGGAAGATCAGCGCCTTCAGCCGCAAAACAGGTACTCAGCAAATTTGTCATTAGGAAAATGGTGGAATTTTGAAGCAGGGCACGTTTACCCCTCAATGAGTCAGTTTACCATTTCAGGCCGCAGGGTTCATGGAATTAATACTTCGTTGCACCTGCTAAATGAGAATATCAATTTTCAGTTTATTTATGGTGAATTAGATCACAATATCACAAATCAATACGATAGCCTGTTAGTAAAAAATGTTGTAAATAGTGCGGATTCTGTTATAGATCAAAATTATTTACTGACTTTTGAGGATGGCGGACGCGGCACTTTCAGGCGAAAAGTTATCGGCGGTAGGTTCAGTTTGGGGAAAGAAGAAAAATTTGAATTGGGTTTTAATGCCTTAAAAATTCAAGATGATACAAGCTCAATTTATAATGTTCGAAACTACCAGGACATTTTTAATTCGAATCTGGATCTGAATAATAATTTATCACCTGTTAACAGAGATAGTTTAATTGCCAATCCCGATTTACTTGATATTAGCGGAGGCTCAGTAAAACCGCGGGATAATATTGTAATAGGAAGTGACCTTAAATTCGGATTTCATAATAACCGGATACGATTTAGGTCGGAAGGGGTGATTAGTGCCTTGAATAACAATATTTACGGCGGCCCACTAAATTCACAACGGCTTGATGATCTGGGGTTTGATGTAGATCAGGAAGTATTAGATTTATTGGAAAGTATATCCTGGCTTATCATTGTAAATGAGAATATGAGCACATTACCCTTACAAATTTCTGAAAATGATGAAGGAGAAATTGATGCAGAGCCATTTTTTCCTACAAGTATTTTAGCTGGCAACAGCGAAGTTTCATTACGGTATCCAAACAATAACTTTCGGTTACAATATCGGTGGATAGGTCCAAACTTTAGTTCATTGGCAAATTCTACAATTCGAAAAGATATTGCCGGGTTTACCTTAAGTGATCGCATAAATATGCTATCAAATAGGCTATACCTGACACTTGGTTACGAAAACCTTAAGGATAACGTCACAGGTTCCCGGGACGCTACCACACAAACCCTGACTTATCGTACAAATGTAAGCTGGTACCCTGTTGATCGTAGTTTACCTCGTGTAACAACTGGTTTACGCTACCGAACGCGGGATAACGGAATTGAAAGAGAAAATTATTTAGTAGCGCAAATATCCGAGGACTTGGTGAATGCGGCTGTGCAAAATGTTCGCGAACAACTGAATGCTCAGGATTCATTGGTTGCCTTGGTCACCCCAACCCCCAGAAGAAACTATTCCGTCAATTTTAATACTTCAATCAGTCAACAATTTAATGCCTTAAATGCCAGAAATGATGTTTCATTGAGTTATTCAAATCTAAAAACTACGGATGAAGTATTTGCTTTTGGGGATGTAGTCAGTAGTGCATTTTCACTGAACTTCACTTCTCGCTTTAATGATGCCCCTTATGAAACCCAATTTGGTTTTACCTATAACAATACGGAATCGGGTAGCGGACTAAGTGAAATAATAATCAAAGGATTCCATGCCGGTGGAGATATCAGGTTATTGGATAATAAATTGAGCGTAAACGCCCGGTTAGCTTTCACACAAAATGAGTCCTTATCGCGTACGCTAAATGTGGTTGATAATCCCAACTCTGATGAACTTAATGATAATCCCCGTGACAACTATTATGTGTTAAGTGATGATCCCGCTGATATCACTGAAAATAATTTTAAAACCTATGTATTTCAGACCGGTGCCCGATATAATATTGACGACCATCATTCTTTGATATTTGATGCGAACATGACTAATGTGGGCGGAGCCAATACTGCAAATGATCGTATTGTTCAGCTCAGATATGTATATAGGTTTTAGTTAAATGCCACAATATAAAGGCCGTATAAAAAGTGTAATATTCATTGTCCTAATAACAGTAGCTACCTTTGTTGCATCTTTTATATTAATGCTTATTCATCCCGTTCAGCTATTGGAGCTGAAATATAACGACCAACTTTTTGAATGGCGTGGACCACTGGGTGTTACAGAATCCCCTATTGTGTTAGTTGCCATCAGTCAGGGTGCCGACGAAGAAATTCCCGAAAAATATCCATGGCCAACCCATATTTATGCCAAACTGATTGAAAACCTCAATAAAGCAGGGGCTAAAGCCATAGCCTTTGATGTTGTATTTAATGACCGGGACATTTATGATCCCAAAAACGACACCTTGTTTGCAGAAACCATCAAAAAGTATGGTAACGTAATACTTGCGGGTGAAATTGACCACACTTCGAGCAGGTATTCAAATGAAACTTCTACCGTATTTCCTATCCCCATATTAAATACCATGAATCCTAATCGAGTGGCATTTGTACGGGTTCATCCCGGCCTGGACGGTGCCATTCGATCCTATACTTTCGGAGAAGAATATCTGGAGAAACATTATTATTTACTTGGCTTGGAGGCAATAAGAGTCTTTAAAGATATTTCGTATGAGGAAATCGATCCAATAGGAAACAATAATAACAGCGAATATTTTAAACTGGGATCGTATTCAATTTTAAAAGACCGGTCCAATTCATTCCTTATAAATTATTATGGGCCTGAAGGCACATTCCCCGAAGTTTCTCTGGACGAAGTGATTGATGATTCTTCCTATACAACCGTATTTGAGAAAGAACTCGGTTTTGATGTAAATAGCTTTGATGATCCTGATCTTGGGTTACTGCAAAAAGGCGTTTTTCAGGATAAAATTGTAATTATCGGCTCTACTATGCCATTACTTAAGGATTTTTACGCTACTCCTTTTGCTAACGAAGGTAATAATCCCAGGCCAGGTTATCAGGTTCATGCAAATGCCATACAAACCATTTTAGATGCCAATTATATAGAGCGATTCCGAGGTTGGTATACCTTGCTAATAATGCTCATTATTTGTTTTGTAATTACAGTAATGAACCGGTTTTTCAGTGCCACTTGGGGAATTGTGATTTCTGTATTAGTTGCAGGAGGTTGGTTTGGCATTACCTATTGGGCTTTTATACAGCATAATTTATTGATGATATTAACAGGGCCATTGGCTGCCGTTATAATTACACAGGTAGGCATGGTGAGTTATGAGTATTATATTGAGCAGAAAGAGAAACGCCGTATAAAAGGTATGTTTGCCTCTTACGTATCTCCGGAGTTGGTTAACCAAATGATAGAGTCGGGCGAGGAACCTCAGCTGGGAGGCGAAGAAACCTATATGACGGCATTTTTCAGTGATATTGTCTCATTTTCTACATTCTCTGAAAAACTGGAAGCTAAAGAACTGGTTAAACTCATCAATGAATATTTAAATGCAATGACCAATATACTCAACGACCGGGGTGGTACACTGGATAAGTATATTGGTGATGCCATAGTATCCTTTTTTGGTTCACCAGTATTTATGGACGATCATGCTATGCAGGCTTGTATTTCCTCGCAACTTATGCACAAGGAACTGGCAAAGCTTCGGGAAAAATGGGAAAAAGATGGCTGGCCCGAAATTGTAGTGAATATGAACCATCGTATTGGGATGAATACCGGAATTATGGTAACAGGGAATATGGGGTCTATCCGGCGTTTTAATTATACCATGATGGGTGATAATGTAAACCTGGCTGCCCGGTGCGAAAGTGGAGCAAAACAATATGGTGTATTTACGATGGTTACGGAATCCACTAAAAATGAAGCGGAAAAATTTGGGGATGACTGCATTTTCCGCTTGCTTGACAATATTGTTGTGAAAGGCCGCAGCAAGCCTGTAAAAGTATATGAAATAGCTGATTTAAGAGAAGATGCTACCCAGGGTTTGTACGATTGCATTGGTTTGTATGAAGAGGGCATGGAGCATTATTTTAACCAAAACTGGGATAAAGCCATCGCAACTTTTAAGAAATCTAAAGAATTAGAGAGACATCAGCCCAACCCTTCAGAAATGTTTATCGAACGCTGCGAAATGATGAAGCAAGATTCTCCGCCAGCAGATTGGAACGGGGTATTCATTATGAAAAGCAAGTAAAGTAAGAATGGATATC
>JBBDLQ010000199.1:0-10984 GCA_040878765.1 Balneolaceae bacterium
GAAGCCTTAGTCCAAAATATCGGGGGAGATCCTGGTTGGTGTTTTTTCTCCTGAAATAATTACTTCAGCTGCTTTAGCAATGGCCTGGATGGTGTTTTTAGTGTGGGGAATATGCAGTGTTTTATATTCATCAGTTACACGGTGGTAATCCTGGTCTATATCAATGGGAGTTGTGCTTATAGAATGTGCCGGAACTCCTAATTTAGCTAGAGTGGCGTTATCAGATCTGAAAAAGAGATTTTGATTGGGAAAGGGATCGGGATAAAAAGTGAAAACGGAATCAACAACACTATTTTGTAAAATTTCTCCGAAGGTGGAATATTCAAAACCGGTTATCCAGGCCGAATTTGGTCCTTCGAGAGCAGGTTTACCGATCATCTCGATATTAAACATAGCTACGATTTTATCCGGATTAACCTGTTTGGAGAAATACCCGGAGCCATACCCGCCGGCTTCTTCAGCGGTAAATGCTACAAAGTAGATAGTTCGTTCCGGTTTAGGTAATCGTTCAAAATACCGGGCAAGTTCAATTATACCGGCAACCCCAGAGGCATTATCGTTTGCCCCGTTGGCAATAGAATCCTGATTTACAGGTGAGATGACTCCTATATGATCATAATGAGCGGAAAAAAGTACAATTTCATCTTTTCGATTTCCCTCAATTACTCCCACTACATTAAATAGTTTAATTTCCTGAATTTCATTTTTTATATGAATATTCAGCGAGTTGACTTCTTCATTGTAAAGCACAAAAATGTCATTAGGTTTTGCTCCTACTTCAAAAGTACGATTAGACCTCGTGAAATATGAGCGATATCGGTGAAACCATTTTTTATGTGTTTTATCAACCAAAATTACCGAGGACTTATCATCGGAGGAATATTGTTTGAATTTATTTCGGTAATCATCTTTCTCAGTGATACTATAAATTTGAATGTCATCCGTTTTCCACTTTAACTCTTCTTCATTTATAAGCCCGAAATAGTAATCATCTTCTATAGGTTCATTATTAATGATGACAGAAGTTTCCACTGATTTTAAAGAATAGATAGTGAAATTCTGACGATAATCTTCAAGTCCGGGTAAAGTAGAAATGCCAGTAGTCTTGAATTCACCAGCAATGAAATCTGCAGCCAATTCAATTTCATCACTAAAAGCATGCCGCCCCATCATTTCGTCAGCGCTTAATGTCTTTATGATTCTGGCAACATTCTGTTCCGATATCTCAGCTTGCCGGGTACACGATGAAAATGACCAGACCATTACTAACCACAAGACCAATAATCTTGAAAGGTGTATCATAATAAATTTGACGGGTGTATGATTCAAATTAATAACTATGTCGACTGTATTTTAAGCATCCTTAGCTATTCTATTTGAAAAAAAATGATACAGAGGAGTAAAGCTCTGTAAAAATTACGGAAACCATTTCTTTATCATTGCTTGTATAACATAAACTGTTACTGGCTTAGAAATAAAATCATTCATTCCCGCTTTCAGGCATTTTTCTCTGTCCTCTATAAAAGCATTAGCAGTAATTGCGATAATAACCGGTTGTTGTGCTTGCGGTATTGAATTTCTGATTTTAACAGTTGCTTTTATCCCATCCATAACGGGCATTTCCATATCCATGAGTACTAAATCATAGGATTGATCTTTTATTAAATCTAAGGCCTCTTTGCCATTATTGGCTACATCTGCATTTAGGTTTTCATTCTGAAGTATTTTAAGGATTACCTTTTGATTCATCAGATTATCTTCAACTACTAAAATCCTGAGTTTGCCAGCTTTCTCTAACTGTTTGCCAGTGTTGTTAACGTTTTTTTTAATTGTCCTTTCAGGGTTTGGGGCACTTTGGGCTTTGATGGTAAAATAAATGGAAGTGCCCTCAACAATCTTACTATAAAACCAAATTTCACCGTCCAGTGCTTCCACTAATTTTTTACTTATGGCAAGCCCCAATCCTGTTCCTCCATGCTTTCGTGTTGTACTTGAGTCACCTTGCGAAAAACTCTTGAATAAACGATGGATGTGCTGATTTGATATTCCACTTCCGGTATCACGAATGGTAAATTTTATATCTCCTTCACGTGTGGTGGTTTCATTTTTTTGAATGGAAACTGTTATGGATCCTTTTTCTGTGAATTTGATGGCATTGCCAATAAGGTTGATCAAAATTTGTTTTATGTGGGTGGCATCCGAAAAAATCCATTCAGGAACACTTTCATCTATATTGAGATTTATTTGCAAATCTTTTTGTGAAGACAAAGGCGAGAGAAGTTTTATGATATCCTGTACCAGTTTTTTGAGATTCATCGGTTCATATTCCGTCTCAATACCCATGGATTCAAATTTAGAATAGTCTAAAATATTGTTAATAATTTCGAGAAGATTCTCACCGCTTTGTTTAATGTTTGTTGCAAATTCTTTTCTTTCCTGCTCAGAATCGGATAACAATAATAGTTCAGATAATCCAATAACGGCATTTAGCGGGGTCCTGATTTCATGACTCATTGTTGAAAGAAACTGACTTTTAGCCTTGGCTGCTTGTTCCGCTTTGATACGAGATTTGCTTAAAGCATTGGTAAAGCGGTAAGAAAGAATGAGAGATTGCAAAAAGAAGAAGGAGAAATAACCAAAAAAAGTAAAAAGTAAATTTTCGGGTAGAATTGTATTGTACACAAGCAGATCATGCATAAGAACAATAAAAATCATAACAACGCTTGCCAATGCAAAACCTGACCCTTCTCTCTTATTCTTCATTGCTTTTATATACACCCAGGTTATATAAATGAGCAAGAATGGAACTACACCAAAAAAGGAATTGATTAATTTTGTGAAATAATAGGGGGGAAACAGGACGGTAATAATCACCAAGGTCCCAAAAAACGCCGTAAATGCATACACAAGATTTTTCGATGTTTCTTTAGGATAAAGTTTTTGTACGAATATGCCGAACACAACCGGTGATATGTAAAGGGTAAAATACTCAGCTTTAATTGTCAGCAGCCAGGGTAAATTGGGAAATAAATAATGGAGGGGATAAAGTTCAGTACCAAATATGCGGTAGCTGAAAAAGAAGCAAAATATTGCAAAATACAGCATGGGAATTTCATGCCGGCCAAAAAGATAAAGTCCCATAAAAAATAAACCAATCATAAAAAGGCAGCCGGTTAATATGAGTATAAAACCGAGTTCAAAAGTCCGCGCTCTTTCAAGGTCTTCGAACGAGCCAAACACAATTGGAAGCCGGATTCCCCCTTTACTGTGTTTGAAATTTGAAATGTGAAGCACGAATTCAAGAGTGTCTGTTTCAAAACGGTCAATTGGAATAGTTGTGGGCAGCCAAAATGGGGTATATTCATCCCGGGTTTTTGCAACAGTCCCATTTCTAGCAACTTCAACACCGTTAATAAAAAGGGTATAGGCGGTGTATATATCAGGAATTGTAAGGGCGAGAGGAGGGTGTGCTTCAGGATTCATTACACTAAGTGTATATGTAGCATAACCAAAAGAAGTGAGTGTTGAGTCTTCATTCCAAAGATGAGGGAAATCAACGTATTTGGATGTAGCACTTGTATCTATTTTGCCGGGTAAAATAAATTCCCCTCAGTAAAAAGCCCATTCTCCGTTTAATTTCACAGGTTTTTCAATATTGAAATCTATATCAGAAAGGTTAATTACTCCCTTTTGAGCTACAGGCTGTGCAAATGATTCAAATCGGCAAGAAACTGCAAGAATTAAGCAAAAGATGCTTAGGTAAAATTGTGTTCCCCCATAGTGCATATTCTGTTCTGAAATATTAGTTCTAAAGCAGAATGTATATAAATACTGACTAAAAAGACTGTTCAGTAATATTAGAAAATAAGGTTAGCTTTTGGATTGCCATTCAAAATTAGGGTTTCCAAAATTTTTAAGAGTACGATAGTGGGAAGCTACTGCAGCTCTGAATGTAGTATGATGATTATAGGGTATGCCGAAGTCATTAGCTGTTTCTTCCACTATGCGGCTTATAACCGGATAATGAATACTGCAGATTTTAGGGAAGAGATGGTGTTCGATCTGGAAGTTTAAACCTCCCACATACCAGCAAAGGGTTTTATTATCTCGTGCAAAATTATTGGTAGTTATCATTTCATGAATGGCCCAATGATTTTCAATTACATTATCCTCGTTTGGTTCGGGATGCATTGTTTCCTCCACAACATGAGCAAGTTGAAAAATGACTCCCAATATTAAACCAGCTGTTAAGTGTAAACTCATAAACCCGATCAACCAATGGTACCAGGTTATATCAAGTAAAAGCAATGGCAGCGCAATGGTATAACCGTAATAAATTATTTTTGTAATGATTAATGTCACCCATTCTGATAAAGGATGGTTTTTATTTTCATAAGGCCCAAGCGGGTTTTTAAAGAAATACCAGTAATCTTTCACAAACACCCAAAAGAAAGTGGCTAAACTATAAGCAAAAAAAGCCAATATATGTTGTACCTGGTGAACAGGTTTATGCTCAGAATGAGGAGATAACCTTATAAATGCGGCAACCTCAAGATCTTCATCATGCCCGTGGATATTAGTGTATGTATGGTGAATGATGTTATGGGTGATCTTCCAGATATACCCATTAGCACCCATAAGATCGAAGGTGAGCCCGAGTAAATAGTTTACTTTTTTATTGGATGAATAGGCTCCGTGTAAGGCATCATGGGCTATGGAAAAACCTATTCCTGCCATCCCAATTCCCATAACAACCGATAGTAACCACATCACAGTCAATGAAAATTGACCCGAAATAATTATAGCATAGGCACCAAAGTAAAGTCCAAGCAATAAAAAGGCTTTTAAAACCATAGTGGCATTGGCATGCTGGGAAAGGTTATTTTCCTCAAAATATTCGTGGACCCGCTGCTTAACAGTTTTACTGAATTCCTGGTCGATCTTATTATTAAACGTAACCTTTTCTACACTCACGCACCTTCCTCATATAAATATTTTGGATTCATTGACAACACTAAATGTACATTAAAATTCTGAAAAAATAAGAATCACCAATCAATATGTAATCCCTGAGTTTCTAAACGATTAATTAGATCTTGCCCTAAAGCTGAAATGGGAGTTAAAAATCCCGATTTCAGATGGCTTGATTTATCAGACAATGCAAGGCATAAAGCTGATTCACACAAAAGAAATACGGTAGTTTTATTTCCCGGGTCGCCAGGATAGGACATTTTTAGTGAAACCCGATTGTTTGTTGAATCAGTGGCAATGGCGTGCATTTTAAAATAGCCATTCTCAATTTGTTCTTCGGTTGGGCCTTCTCCCGGAGCCGGCATTAGTTTTTTAAGAATGGTTCTAAACCACTTTTCTGGCCCCAAAAGAGTTAATGAAATCAAAATCAGAGAAACCAACAGGAAGGGAATGGGATTATACCACTTTCCAACGGCGGAATGCTCACTGTATGCAATAGTTTCAGCATAGGGATTCCCGTCTTTTCGCATTTCTGAAGCGCTTGTATATACAACTTTGGAATTAATAGGTCCCATTATAAATGGTGCCGACCACCGGTTAATATTTTGATCAAAACCAAAAAACCGGGCATGTGTTGGCATGTGAATTTTTTGGACACTATTACCCATTAGTAAAGCGGGGTCATTCATTTCCTTATATTCACCTGACTCAAACTTATTTAGCATGGTGGCAATAGTACCGCCATTAAATCCACCACTAATGCTGTAATAGGCTTTGATGTTAAGTTTTTCAGGAACATCAAATTTTTTACTTAGCAGGTATGCGGCAATATCAGCCGGGATGCTGTCAAAGCCGGAAAATGGGATAAGTAAAGCTCCACTTTTTTGAGCAAGTGTTTCATATTTATCCTTCATTTTTTTTATAAAACCAACTTCCCCGGTTATATCAAGATAGTGGGTGCCAAATTTGGCACAGGCTGCAATCACTTTCTCACCATAGAGCGAAAATGGGCCAACGGTTGTAATAATTATTTTTGTTTGTTGAATTACCTTCTCAACCTGTTCCCGGTTTAAGGTATCTACCAGGAAGTATTTATCCTCATCAATATTTAACTCACGGGCTACATTAGAGAGTTTATCAGGATTGCGTGCTGCAATTCCCCAGGATAATGATTTGGGAGCGTGTCTGGATAAATATCGTGCAGCCCTTTTTCCGGTAAAACCGGTAGCCCCAATTAAAATTATATCAAATGTTTTTTGTTGCATGGCATAAATATAAAATTCACAGACATAAAAAAACCCAGCCTGAAAACAGGACCGGGTTTTTAAAAATTTTCAGAAGCTAGAATTAGCTGACTCTGGAAACTTCTACGGCACTTAAGCCTTTTGGGGTTTCTTCAACGTCAAATTCTACTTCTTCGCCATCAGCAAGCCCCTCTTCAAATCCAAGGTTCTGAATGTTGTTGCGGTGAACAAAGATATCTTTTCCACCATTTTCGGGCTCAATGAAACCAAATCCTTTTTGTGCATCGAACCATTTAATTTTACCGTATTCCATAATAATGTTGTGTTGTATTGAGTGCAGCTACATTTGTATAAGTTGAAGTTAATCGACTGATATTTTAAGTGCGGCTGCTTATTTATTGTTAGTTGTACAAACTATAGAGGGGAAACAAATACTATACTGATTTATACTAATACTGATTCTTACCATACATTTGCATCAGGCATAATATCTTCTTTATTACAATTAATACCAAATAAAGCCACCTTTATTTAAGTTTTATAAAAAACCGGAAAAATCCTTTTGAGTATCTATAATCCGAATATGAAACTATTCATATTGGTTTCGTTGAATATGGGTGATTTTATATAAGCAGTGAAAGCATTTCATATGGCTTATAATTCGGTTAATACTATGAAATTGTCTATAAGCAGGATAACAATCTTAATTTATTTGATCAGAAAGTTTACATATCACACAATAATTCCCATCATATTTTTATGGGTTTGCTTTCTAGGTTTTAGTCTTATAAAACTTTTTGCCCAGACAAATGAGTTCGATGATAGCACTAATTTTGAATTAATTGGCCCAAATGATAAAAGGGTTGTGATTCCGTTTACAAATGGTTTAACCTTAATTTAGAAAATGAACTTTATATAGATGAATGATTTTCGGCCTCAAAAGAATAGTTACTGTTTTTGACCGGAAATTATGGCTTAAAATAGGTAACTACCGGATCAAACTTATAGCCGAATTAAACATCATTCTAGTGAATACACAGAAAATCTATTCCAGCGGGTCACCAATAGTAATTTTACCTTATTCCATAATAATGTTGTGTTGTATTGAGTGAAGCTACATTTGTATTAATTGAGGTTAATCGACTGTTAGTTTAAGTGCGGCTGTTTTTTATTGTTAGTTGAACAAACTATGGAGGGGGAAACAAATACTAATACTTACCATAAATAGTTGAATTTAGTAGATACTTAAAAATATAATTTAACCTGATGAAAATAGCTTTTATCCTTAATCAAGTGATAATAATAATGAAGCATATTTCCGTAATAACTACTTCAATATTTTTATCGATTTTGATATCGGTAGTTGATCAAAATTCAATTCAAGCCCAGGATATAGAATTCCAGGAAGAGGCTACCTTTCGTATAACAGGTAATAAGAGCAAAAGGGTTATCATACCATTCGACGTGGTCAACAACCTGATCATAATTAGTGCCAGCATAAATGGATCTGAACCACTACGATTTATTTTGGATTCCGGCGCATGGAATACATTGATTACCGGGTTGCCAAATAATGAGCAGGTGTATCTTAATAATATACGGGAAGTCACTCTCTCGGGATTGGGGGAGGGAAAACCTGTTGAGGCAATATATTCTAATAGAAACAGGATAAATATTGGTAGGGTGGAGGGAAGGAATCTGGATATTTTTATTTTAAAGGAAGACGTCTTCCACCTTTCTTCATTAATGGGAACTTATGTACATGGGATAATCGGTTATGATTTTTTTGCAAATTTTGCAGTAGAAATCAATTATTTAACCAAAGAAATTTTCCTGTACGATTTGGATGAGTTCGAAAATAAGTTCAAGAAACTTTCCAAGCATAGAAAATGGCATAAATATCCTTTGAATATCAAAGACAAAAAACCTTATATGGATTTGAAGTTTAAACATAAACCAGGGGGGGGAAATATTCCTTTACATTTGCTTGTTGATACAGGCTCAAGCAATGCATTTTCGTTATATGAATTAACTCATGATGAAATAAAAATTCCTAATTCTAGGATAAAAACATTAATTGGTGTAGGATTAAGTGGCAATGTAAATGGATATTTGGGTCGAATTGAGAAAATGAAACTGGGCAATTTCATTTTCAATAAACCCATTATTGCTTATCCGGACAGCATGTCAATAAATAGAGCAATAACATTAGGAGACCGAAACGGAAGTATTGGCGGGGAAGTGATGAGAAGGTTTAAGACTATCTTAAATTACAGGGATGGCTACATTTTAATGCGAAAAAACAAGAACTATAAGGATGATTTTTATTACAATGTGAGTGGTATTGAAGTCAACACACCGTTTCCGGATCTACCCTATTATGAGGTCTCTAAAGTAAGAGAAAATTCTCCGGCAGACCTAGAGGGTATTAAGGTGGGTGACGTTATTATCTATATTAATGGAAAACCTTCCCCAACGCTAAGCCTCAATGATGTAATCGGCTTTTTAAGTAAAAAACAAGGCTCCAGTATTAGGCTGGAAATACAGCGCGAAAACGAATATAAGCGCTTTTTGCTCCAACTTAAAAATGAACTTCAAGTGGACAGGTAGAATATTTTATTTTAAACGATTTAACGAATTTCAGAGGATTTTCAGCATTAAAATCGGTAACTACCGGATCAAACTTTTAGCCGAATTAAACATTATTCCAATGAATACACAGAAAATCTATTCCAGCGGGTTACTAATAGTATTTTTAACACTAATGGCGGTTCCTTCAATTGCTCAGGATTCAAATAATCGCATTTCTAAAGTTGACTGGCATAAAACCACTGAACATCAGGTTACGATTGATGGAAACCGAGTTCCATATTCGACAACCATTGGAAATCAGCCTGTGTGGAATGATTCAGGAATACCGGTAGCCAGCCTGTTTTATACCTATTATGAACGCTTGGATGTAGAAGATAAAAGTCGCCGGCCGCTTGTTTTCTCTTTTAATGGCGGGCCGGGCTCAGCTTCCGTTTGGATGCATATTGGCTATACCGGCCCCAAAATTTTGAATATTGATGACGAAGGATTTCCTACTCAACCCTATGGGGTTTCCGATAATCCATATTCAATTTTGGATGTGGCTGATATTGTTTTTGTTAATCCGGTAAACGTTGCTTTTTCCAGAATTTTAGATGAAGAAACCAAACGGGAAACCTTTTTTGGTGTAAATGCCGACATAGAATACCTTTCGGAATGGATAAATACTTTTGTTTCCCGTCAAAACCGCTGGCCTTCACCAAAATATTTAATTGGTGAAAGTTACGGAACTACAAGAGTTTCGGGTTTAGCTAACCGGCTTCAATCATCTCATTGGATGTACCTGAATGGGGTGATATTAGTTTCTCCCACAGGTTTGGGAATTGATCGTGATGGTCCGGTGGACGATGCATTACCGCTTCCATATTATGCAGCAACGGCTTGGTTCCACAATGCTTTAGGAGATGATCTTCAGCAAAAGGATTTAGGTGAAATTTTACCTGAAGTAGAAAAATTTACTATTGAGGAATACATTCCGGCGCTGGCTAAAGGTGGTTTTATTGAAGATGCAAAAAGGCAGGAAGTAGCTGAGAAAGTTTCCAGGTATTCCGGTGTTTCGAAACAAGAAATCCTTGACAGGAACCTTCGTATTCCAACCTCTTTTTTCTGGAAAGAATTACTTCGGGATGAAGGCCTGACTATTGGCCGATTAGATTCACGTTACCGCGGTGTTGACCGAGAAAATGGGGGAGAGCGCTATGATTTTGATCCGGCATTAACGGCTTGGAATCATGCATTTACACCTGCCATTAATCATTATCTTAGGGCAGAACTTGGTTACGAAACAGATTTACAGTACTGGACTTTTGGCCCGGTTCATCCCTGGGACAGAAGTAATGATAAAACTGGAGAGAATCTTCGCATGGCAATGGCTCAAAATCCATTTCTGCGGGTAATGGTTCAATCGGGTTATTATGATGGCGGCACCAATTATTTCAATGCCAAATATACAATGTGGAATTTAGACCCCAGCGGTAAACTCAAAGACCGGTTATCATTTAAAGGCTACCGAAGCGGACATATGATGTATCTGCGGGCTGAGGACCTTGAGACTTCAAATGAGGATATACGTGAGTTCATTCGGAATTCTATTCCTGAAGAAGGAATGCCGGCAAAGTATTGATGTTGAATCATTAAAAACTGATTTGAAAAATCATAGCCAAAAAAAAAGTCCTGCACATTTGTGCAGGACTTTCAATTTCATCGAATGATTGAATTATTCGAGGATATAAACTTCAGTGGCGCTAAGGCCTTTATCCGTTTCCTCAATAGAAAATTCAACTTCTTCGCCATCATTGATACCTTCGTTAAAACCAAGGTTTTCAATGTTGTTGCGGTGAACAAAAACGTCTTTTTCACCATTGTCAGGTTGGATAAACCCAAAACCTTTTTGAGCATCAAACCATTTTACTTTACCGTATTCCATAATAATAATATATGTGTTGTTTCACAGGCACAGTGTATTGTATGCTTAAACGAATGAGCATACTTCATTTCTTAAATCGGCTGTGAGAATTAAATGTTAGTTATACAAACTATAGAAGGGAAACTAATACTGTACTAAATAAGAAAATACCGATGTTGCCTTTAATTTGTGTACCAAAGATCTCGTTAATTCCAACCAATACCAAATGTGATTATGTAATATGTTTATAAAGTAATCAGGGTGATATGGTGAT
>JBBDLQ010000200.1:0-29798 GCA_040878765.1 Balneolaceae bacterium
AGTAAGAGTTTTTCTACTTTAGACCGGACGAATTTTAGGGAAGCTGACACTTCCATTTCAATAGCATATTGTAAAATCATTGCATTGACAACTCTACTAATTTCTATAGCTTCATTAAATAAAATCAGGGATTCATTTTTTGTAGAATAACCATGAAAACCCAAATTAGCTCCAATCTCTAAATTCCGTCCTATTCCTGTTCCCGTTGTGTAACTTTTTGTTCCACCTAAAAAGGCAATAGCGCAAGCTGAATAGCATCCATTATTCTTCTTAACAACTGTTTCAAGTTCTTTATCTCTAAATATATTTCCAATCAAAATTCCTTCATACAAATTACCTCCTTTGCTATTCAGGCTCACTTGATAATCTTGAAAATCTTTTATCTCGGAACTTCTTAAAAACCTTTCGAAAAGTTTTGCATCTCCATTCTCAATTGTCCCATAAAACTCTATTTGATTTCCATTAATCCTAAAATTTGCAGCATTAATTTTCTGGAAAGGAATGATTGTTATAAGTAGAAGTATTACAGGTATTAAAAAATTTAATTTATTGTATTTATCGATAAGCATATTGAGCACTGTGATTATAAGTTAATGAACGGAGTAAATTTCAAAAAAAGCAACACTGGAAATCAACGGTACGCCTGCCGGCAGGCAGGTCCGAACGCCCAGTTAATGCACATTATTATGCCACATGTGTATTAGTAGGATTTATCAATATTACCTGTAACTAAGAATTCATAAACACATTTCAAGTGTTTGTACAAATCATAAAAATCATCAGCAGCTAATGGAGCATCAGGATAAGTGCCATATCTATTTTCAGGATGCACTGCTTTTATTCTATCTTCATAAAAATCCTCAAAATAATTTTTAGGTGGATTTGAGTTTCCAAATATCTCCGAAATGTATTTTGAAGCTTTTTCTGGTGAAGGCTTTTCCCCGTTTTCTTCTAATCTACGATAGATTAAATACATGGATGCTTCCATTGCAATATGTAAACTAATGCATGCTTCAGTATGAAAAATATGGTGAATATTTAGTAAATCTCCTTTGATTAAGCCACCTAAACCGCGAATAAGAAGATGGTTTGATAAATCAATTGCTGTAAAAATTTCGTTTTGATAATCAACATTGTCAGCATTTGTGTTTACCTGATAATTGGGGCCACCAAAAAGAGGGCCCAAAGGAGCAACATCCCAAAAATGACTATTCCTTGCTTTTATTTTAGTTATTAACTCTGTTTTTATTTTCTGAATAGTGTCCTCATGAGTTAAATCCTTAGAATCTTCAATTTTTACTTTGTATCCTATCGCATCTGGATATGAGTAAATCTTGCCATGTTTTTTTGGAACAGACAGTACAAGAGAAGACAAAAATTTTATTTCAACAGGATATAACCATTCTCTTTCAGAATAATAGTCATCAGGCTCGTCTCGAAATAATTTTACAAAAGAGAAAAAAAGATCTTCATGTTGAATTAATGCAGCATCAAAGCTTAGAATTGATTTGCTTGGATAATAACCTAAAGGGGAATATGCTCTAACAATAATTTCTTTCATGCGAAATTACAGATTATTTTTCTATGAGGTTAAGTGGCATAACATAGTATTAGGCGAACGAGGAGTTTGTTAGGGCGAACCATGTAAAAGTGCTCCGATCCGCTTTAATGACCCTTCCCATTCGCATAATGTGATTATTGGGATGTCATCCGAACCGTCGTTCGCCTAAGCTGTTCGTATAAGATCCACTTTTGCTAAAATAGCATCTTAATATGTAAAGTAAACGCAGATCATTTGGTTAGAAGAAATAATGTTCCAATCGATCTCACCTTAAACAACCAACCAAGCACTCGTTACGCCCCCGGCCGAGATAATCAATATAAGCCACAGCAGTTCGAGGCTCTTCTTCCACCCCGCCAAGAAAACAAACAAACCGGCCTTTACCAGGGTATTGGAAACCACTGCAATAATAATTCCCCTAATTGCTACCACCGAGGTAATTTCTCCTTCGGCCATTTTGGAAAAGGATACGGTGATGGCATCCACATCCATCAAACCTGAAAATAGAGCGAGCAGATAAATGCCCTGATCTCCAAACCATTCTTCCAGGGCGGTTGCTAGCACAAGGATCAAAGCCAACAGAACACCAAACTTTATAGCCGTAGCAAGCTGGAGAGGGTTTCCGAGGTTTAAGGCAGGATTTTCTTCCGCTTGGGAAGAGCCGGACGATTTTCTCCAAAGCCAAAATACGCAGCCAAAAGTAAGCAGCAACATTACGGTGAGTGGAATCCAAATTGGATGCAACAAACCCGGATTAACTACTGCTACCTCAATATAAACGCGGACAAACATCACCGAGGAAGCAATTAAAACCCCGGCTGCAAACAGCTTCGACATTTCTATTTTTTGTTGCTCAGCAAACTTGGCAAGACTCACCGTAACCGCCGTAGAGGAAGCCAATCCGCCAATAATAGAAGTTAACAGCGTGCCTTTACCTTCACCTACATATTTCACCAATAGATATCCCAGGAAAGAAAGCCCGGATATGAGCACAACCATCCACCAAATCCAATATGGATTTAAGGCCTCCCACGGCCCATAACCCTGATCAGGAAGCAAGGGGAGCAATATTACTGATATAATCAACAGCTTGATGCCGGCATAAATGACATTCACTTCAATTTTTTGAAGCCAGTTGTGTAAAACCGGTTTAACACTCAGGATGGTCATTACAACCACCGCTGTTGCCAAGGCCTCTATTTGGTAATCCAAAGCGGCCCATGCCCCGAGTGCAAAGGTGAGCATCAAACCGACTTCCGTGGTAATTCCAATATCCTGTTCCTCAAATGCTTTCTGTTCGAATACATATGATGCTATAATCAAACCCGTGAAAGCAAGAAAAGCCACCCCTAAGACCCATTCCCCGGTGTGTGGAATGAGTATTGCCCAAATTCCGCCCAGCAATCCGGACAGGCTGAATGTGCGAATACCGGCCACCCGGTCACCCTCATCTTCTTTACGGCCGTGCCACCCGCGCTCAACACCAATTAACAACCCTACTCCAAGGGCCGCTGCCAATTTCAATATAAGTTCTAAATATGATTCCATGACGAATTATAAGGAATGTGCATGAAAACTTAGAGAATAAAACGGTTTACATATTAATCTTATAATTCCCCTTCACATTACGCTCAATCTGTCGTTTCACATCTTTTTCTTTGATGGAATCTCTCTTATCAAATTGCTTTTTACCCTTGGCCAGGCCAATTAAAACTTTAGCATTTCCTTTTTTGAAATATAATTTCAGCGGAACAATGGTATAACCCTGAGCCTGGGTGGCTTTGTCCAGCGCACGGATTTCCTTTTTGTTGAGTAGCAGTTTTCGTGGACGAACCGGATCATGGTTATAGTACGACCCATGCTCATAGGGCTTGATGTACAACTCCCGCAACCAAACTTCTCCATTCTGCAAATAGGCAAAGGAGTCGGTAAAACTAGCTTTACCCTGCCGCAACGATTTCACCTCGGTTCCTTTCAGAACAAGTCCTGCTTCGAAAGTTTCCTCAATGTTGAAATCGTGGCGGGCTTTTCGATTGTTTATGGTTGGAGTGTTGTTTTTTTCGCTCATGGGAGCATTAATTTGTGAGATTCAGGGATTTCACAGATTCTTTTCTGCCACTTAAATCTGAAAACCCAGCTGTTCTAATTTTTCCAATACATCAGCCGCCGGTTGGCGGTCGGGGAAGGTGCGATAGATACTCAAAATTTGTTGTGTTTCCGCAATCGCTTTTTCATTCTCAGGGTTGATTTCCAAAACAGCTATAAATTCTCTGAGTGCATTATTGGCATTTTCCCTCATCTCAGACGGATCGGCATTGTATACCAAATAAATACCATGCTGTAAATGTACTTTTTCTTTTTGAGCCGTCACTTTTTCCGATTCCGGCTGACTATTAAGTACATCCAGCGCCTCTTCAAAGTTTTGTTCTTTGATCAGGCTATCCACCTGCTGCTCCAGTGTTTGAGTCGATTCTGAGCAAGCAGCCATCAAGCCGAGCATCATAAAAAATAGTACTAAAAATCTCATAGCATTCTTTAATTCATATAAATTGGGTTGGGACTAATACAGAGTATAAAGATAAGCATACTTAGCCACCCTATCACCTGTCTTCCGGGAGATAATTTCTCTTCAATCATAACGGGCGGATGTTCTACTTTTACCACAAAGGCAATGAAAAAACTCCATACCAGCCAAATAAATGAGGCTTGTCCCGGTTCAACCACTCCAAATACAGCATTGTATAAAACCGTTACCGCCAGTGAGGTTGCAATCATGGCTTTTACCCAAACACCATTTGACCGGAATGCCTTCGTCATCAACAGATATAACACAAACGCCCACACAATCCATTCAACGAACGGAACGGTTAAATACCCGGCTATAAAACTTTTTAGAAATGGGATGATCTCTGTTCCGGCCAATGCAGTAATTATGGCGAAAAAAATTCGGGCGGCAATATTGTGTTTTCGAGAACCTATCAGCGAATAGAGAATGTGCCCGCCATCGAGCTGCCCTACCGGCATTAAATTCAGTGCTGTGAAAAATAAACCCAGCCATCCTGCAAATAAAAATGGATAATGATACATCTCCCACATGGGCGGAACGTTATCGAACATGGATGCCAAGCCAGAATACAACAGGGTATTGCCTATGGTAAGTACTCCCTGTTCCCCGTTATTGGTGTCATCGGTAATAAAATCCGGATATACGCCATTTTGAGCTACGTATTCTTTCAGTTCTTCATGACCTGCCAGGTCCATTACAAAATCCGGCTCAGGTAGTGTGGCAAAACCGATCAACAGCACAGTAAGAGAAACAATAAATCCGGCAATAGGACCTGCGGCTCCAACATCGAACAACTTATGCATTTTGGAAATTTGCTCTTTGATACGGATAACCGCACCTAATGTACCAATACCAATGGGAATGGGAATATAGTAAGGAAGTGAAACACTGATGTTGTGATACACAGCAGCGAAATAATGCCCAAATTCATGGACGGTAAGAAAAGCCAGCAATAATCCGGCGAATAATAACCCCCGCAGAATATCTACTGTATTTGGAATACCAAAGGGGAAAAGTACCGGATCAAATCCTACAAAATTTGCCCCCGTCATTGTAACAAAAAATACCGTAAGCAAAAATAACCCCAGGTGTTTTAAAATCGTTTTTTTATCGGGCCGGTTTTTGGGTTCTTCACGGGAAGACAGAACTTCAAAATCGGATGTAATTTCTTCTTGAAATGGATTAGAACTCAAACGTCTCTTCTTAATGGGTTAAAGGCTTTCTCGAAATTGGTAAAGTCATGCAGCGGGCACCGCCACGGCCACGGCATAGCTCATGCCCCTGAAAACTGATGGCTAACTTTTGCCCCTCTTTAGGGTTAAAAGTGTTAGTACTATATTCTTCAATAAATTCATATTGAGTCATCAAATCGTAGCCGTTATCAACCAGGGTGTTAAAAGTGTTGGTATTACGTTCATATCCTACAATTATTCCGGGAGCCAGGGCAAAAACATTTGCTCCGTCGGTCCATTGTTCCCGGAATTGATTGGTGCGGTCTTCTCCCCCACACTTTATAAAATTAAACTCGCGGCCGGTGCATTCTTCCAGTGCGGTTTTTAGGGAGGCTTTCATTTCTGTTTTGATGGAATTCCCATCTTTAAACAGCGCTACTACATTATCCTTTTGCTCAATAATAGCGGGTGGAAAAACAATGCATTCGCTTTCATCTGAAAAGGTGAAAATAGTATCAAGATGCATGGAGGAACGCTGTTTGGGGATATCAACGGCCAGTACCGTTTCCACCCCTCTGTTTAGCAGTCCTTCGGTTCCTTTCATCAATCCACTGAATGAAGTCCGCTCGCTCATTCCTATTAATACCAGTTTTTCAGAAACCACAAGAACATCCCCGCCTTCTATAGATTGATGGCCGGTGATGCGTATGGCATTTTCCCGGACGGATTCAAAAATCGGATGAAACTGAACCAAAGTCTCCATCATCAGTGATTCCCGCAAACGTGCTTTTTTCGCCGCCCGGGAAACTATGATATTACTCCCTACAACTGCAGCCAGATCGCGTGTAAATAATAAATTTGGGGATGGATTCAGCGAAAAACCCGATGAATTAGGCAAAAACCCCTGTGTAACAAAAACAAGTAAATCATCCGCTTTCAGCTTTAATAATTCCTTTTCAATCACATGTAGATTTTCTTCTGGAAATTCTTTGATCAGCTGTTCCACAAAATAGGCGCGAGCATCTCCCTGCTGAAAAACCTCCAGGATCAGGTCCACAATTTCGATCACTTCCCCGCCTGTGGGCATCGCTGTTTTAAAAACTTCCAGCATGTCGAGGTGTTCAATGCGCGCATCCTCTTCAAAAATGATGTCATCAAAAAGCAGCTCGTCTTTCAACTCGGGATTTACCAAAGACACTTCGTGCCCCGGTGTATGTACAATCACCCCGGTGAGGTGCCCTATTTCAGATGAAACATTAATATCCATAGAATTGTAAAGTGGTTGGTTAAATAAAGCTTTGAAATATACAGGTTACAAGCCGGATTTATAAGCGGTAATTGGTTGATTGAATCAATATCTTTACCGGCCAAGCAAATGAAATCAAATTATGACTTCAAAGACCGAAATTGAATCGTTGCTTTTCTTAATGGATGACCCCGATCCGTTTGTGCAGCAGAGCGTGGAAACCCGGCTGCAGGAATTAGGCGAAAATGCAGTTCCCTTACTTGATGAATACCGCACCGAATTAAAAGCTGAAGATGCCAAAAACCGGGTGAATGACGTCATTCATAAACTTACTTTCCAAACACTGGAACTGGATTTTATTGAAATTCTGGAAGAAGGCCTAAAAACCCGAAAAGCTCTTGAAACAGCTGTTTTTACCCTTGCGCGTTTTGGTAATCCCACGCTTCGTATTTCTGAATACCAAAAAAAACTAGACCATTTTGCTCAGATGGTTGAACCGCAGATCAAATATAAACTTGACGAAAAAAAGAAAATAAAACGGCTGCTCAAATTCATCTTTGAGGACCTCAATTTCCGCGGCGATACTCAAAATTATCATGCTCCTCAAAATTGTTTCTTAAATCAGGTTATTGACCGGCGCAAAGGGCTCCCCATTTCACTTAGTCTGATCGTTATGTTTATTTCTCATCGCCTTGAAATGCCTTTTTTTGGTATTAATATGCCTATTCATTTCATGCTCAATTATGTAGGTGATAAAGAAGAGTTACTCATTGACCCATACGATAACGGGGCCATTGTCACCTACGATCAATGCTATTTCTTCCTGAAAAAAAATAACCTGGAACCACGACCCGAGCATTTTCAAATTGCCACAAACCTCGATATTGTGCTGCGCTGTATCCGCAATCTCATTCACAGCTATGAGCGATCCGAGGAAATGACTCGTATTGAAGATTTACGAAAACTACTGAATATTGCGGAAATGTATGAAGGGTAATTTCCCCTTTATCAACTTGAACTCTGCCATTAATTGCTACCCATAGCAAAAGCTTCCGAATGAGTACAAATAAGAATAGCCCGGGCTAAATCCTGCGAACCACCGCCCATACAAAAATACAGCCGCCAAGCAGGAAGAAAATACCCGTCCCGATATTGAAGAAAAATATTTGTCCGAGGCCATACAGAAAAAAGAAAATAGCCAATACAGACATTACGATATTTACCAAAGAAGGCAGGAGTCCGTCCGGTGAAGGAATGCCATCAGAAAATCGTTTCCAATTTCCCATAGGATGAACTTTAGCATAAAATTTCTTCAGTGTTTCATCTGATTCCGGCTTAGTTACAAAAGTAGCAACCAACCAAATTATTGTAGAGAATGAAGTGGTGAATATCATACCACCAGCAAAATCATACCCCATGTATTTTGAAAATATTGCCCCGATAAAGGCCGCGATCATTGCAGTTATTTCACTCCATGCATTAATTCGCCACCAAAACCAGCGAAGCAGAAGAACTCCTCCAATTCCGGCACTTAGTGAGAGAATAAATTCCCATCCGCCGGAAACCGAATCGAAGAAATAGGAAACGCCCACCCCTAAAGCAGCCATAAGAAGCGTGGCGATGCGAGATATAAATACGTAATGTTTTTGGGCTTTATTCTTAGTTTCAAATTCATCCGGGGTTTTCATGAATCGTTTGTAGAAATCATTTACAACGTAGGAAGCCCCCCAATTGAGTTGGGTTGATATCGTAGATACGAAGGCGGACAAAAATGCCACCATCAGCAAGCCCATCCAGCCCACGGGCAAAACTTCCAGCATCATAAGGGGATAACCGGTTTCGGGATCAGAGAGGTTGGGGAAAACAACCATCGCAACAAGGGCCACCAAAATCCATGGCCAGGGACGTACGGCATACATCAAAATATTAAAGAGCAATGTTCCACCAACGGCATTTTTTTCATCTTTAGCTGAGAACATTCGCTGTGCAATATATCCACCGCCACCCGGTTCAGCTCCGGGATACCAGGCCGCCCACCAGTTCATCCCCACCCAGATCAAGGCCGTAGTAATTGCAATTTCGGGATTGGTGAATGGATTGAAACTGAGCACATCGTAATCCATACTATTGCTCAATTGTGTCTTCAGCTCCGCTAATCCACCCACATGCTCTACGGCAAAATATGCGAGGGCAATGGTTCCTATCATTGCCAGAATAAATTGCACGAAATCGGTTACTATCACACCCCACAAACCTGAAATGGCTATGTATAAAGCAATAAGACCATACAGAATTACAATTACTATCCATTGGTCGGCCCCCGTAACAACCGTTAGGATCTTTGCCATCCCAACGGTTACCCAGCCCATAATGATACAGTTGAAAGGAAAGGCGAAATAGAGCGCACGAAATCCACGTAAAAAACTGGCAGGTTTTCCTCCGTAACGAAGTTCGATGAATTCCACATCGGTGAGTACATCTGCCCGTTTCCAGAGTTTAGCATAGATGAAAACCGTGACGATTCCGGAAATCATCCAATTCCACCAAAACCAATTTCCGGCTATTCCCTGCCGGGCAACAATTCCTGTAATAGCCAATGGGGTATCGGCTGCGAAAGTGGTAGCCACCATAGAAACCCCGACCAGCCACCAGGGGAGATTTTTCCCACCTGCAAAAAAATCATCCAGCGATTCTTGTCCGCGCACTTTAGCCGCCCAGGCTACACCAATCATAAGCAATACATATCCGGCTACAACAAGATAATCGAGGAGTTCGAAAGGCATCTGGAAATTGAAAATTGGAGATTATGAGTTTTGAATTTGTGTCCGATTATACTAAAAAAGCACACCAAAAGATTTGGTTTATCGAGGCTTTTTCGTATCACAAAGTGATACATTAAATATCTGTTTAGAGTAAAAATAATCTAGGTGGTATCTGTTTTTCAACCAGAGGATTTTAAAAAGATAAAACTCCACTGACGCTGACCCGCAACCCCGTCAATCCCGGACCAACTGTATTATCACCGGATATTCTTAATTTGGCATCTCGATTTTCCCGAAGATGAAATGGAAATTCTGTAACCTGAATTAAATATCCTACAGTAACCCTCAGAGGTGTGCTAATAATATTTGTGTCCAAACCTATAGAAGGAGTAATACTGGCATTTTGTGCAATTAAGGTCAATTCTTCTTTATAACTTTCCCCATTGCTTAAGTGCGCTTGATCAAATAATTCCAACCTACTCAATAAGGCTGATATCTTCATTTGAAAAAACGGAGCTATTTTTTCCGATTTTAGATCTTCAATATATAAATTTAGATTTACTCCCAATTCGTGATTTATAAGGATCTGATCGGATGAAACCTCCCCGGAGTAATCACTTACGGTAAGTCGCCCCCCGGTTGAAAGGTATCCCCAAAAAAATCCTACTCGATTTCCATCCCCCATAATTTTAGCAACTGTTATCTGCAGGTAGGGCTGAGCAGGGAACCGGTCTGTTGTTTTGAATGAAAGCCTGTTTCCGGAAATAATTTCATCCTGAAACCTTATAAGGTCTTTTGTGGCGTATGAAGAATAGCCAACGGCAATTTCTGCTTCAAAATTTTGAGCATAAACTTGTTGAGACGCTATCACCGTAATTAAACTCAATAATAAATATTTGAAGCTCATTGACTGCCGGGTTAATTAATGTATAAAGTATCTTGCCGGACATTCCGAAAATTGTTATTCCCTTCAGGATGGGTGGAAAGTATGAGCGTATGGGGAGTCCCGTTATCCGAAAACTGAAAAGAAACGGTAGTATCATTTACATTATCAATGGTCCATTCTTGGTTTATAGTAGAATTATAGATCTCATATTTTCCAAAATTAGCCGGGTACTTACAGCTTGTCCATTTAATTTGTAACTGATTACTACCTACAGTATCAGCTGATATGAATTGAGGATATGAACCTGAATATGTAAAAGGCTCTCCGTTACTATACTTATAACTATGACCAATTTTCACATCCACACGGTAATTAACTTTACCTCCGATATATTGAGGATCAATAATGGATGTAAGTTCTCTGCTTTCACTCGTTCCAACATATTGTTCGGAATTGTAAAACCCATCAATCGTTTGCATTTTATAAACTCTATATTCTTCCAAATCAGGCCTTCGGTACATCTCCCAGTTCACCTGAATTCTTCCCGCCTCTTTGTTAACTTTTGTCACCGAAACAGGAGAGGCCGGTCCATTATCAAACCAAAGCGGGATAGCGAATCTGGTTTCTAAAAATTCCGTATCTAATTTATCTGCAATATTTTCTCTGCCGGACGAGGTGATAAGTTTTATATGAATAGTGTGCTCACCATCTTCATAATTATTAGTATATAATGAGTGAGACCCCGTTAAATTCCAGGATTGGGACCCCCAGTTATTTTCATGCGAATCGTCATCCAACCAAAATTCGAAACTGTAAACTTGTTTATTCCCAACATCAATGTCATAGTGGAAGTCTATATATCCAAATACCTTTAATGTATCTTCAATTTCTAATACCGGGGATACAGATAGATTTGCTACTATTGGGATGACCTCTTGCGATCGTTCAATGTAGTTACTCCCACTTGGAGAATATTTACATCCCGTGATAAAACATAGTACACTTATAGTTGCTAATATTTTTTTCATCCGTGATTTTCAGAGAAACATTTAGGTTGCCCTATTGTCTATTCTTTTTCCTTGTCCTTGATTTCAGGGCGCTCTAAATATGGGATTCCGTCTGTTATCCATTTTGGGGCTTCCGCTCCTTTCAGAAAATGTTCGTGCCATTCAAAAGCACGATTCGCATAATCAATTTGATTTTCCTTGCGGCGCAGACCGTGATTTTCTCCTTCATAAACCAGCATCACATACGGCTTTTCCATTCGGCGCATGGTATTATATAACTCTACCCCTTGGTTAAAATCTACTGCTCCGTCATCTGTGCCAAACTCTACAAGCAATGGAGTGGTGTTGTTTTCCATATTAAAGATGGGGGAGTTTTCTATGAATTTATCCCAGTCTTTCCAATAAGGATCCGGAAACCTACCCTGACTGACTTCAAAAATCTGGGCATCGGGGGTTCCTGAATTCCAATACACGGAATTATACATGCTCACCATATTGGTAAGTGGTGCGCCGGCAACCGCTGAATTAAAGATATCGGTTTGCGTGATTATGAAAGACGTTTGATAGGCTCCCCAGGAATGACCGGTTAACCCGATTTTTTCCTTATCAATCATTCCGGTTTCCAAGACTTTTTTAACGGCGGGAACCACGCTTTGCACAGCTGACATCCCCGGATCTCTGAGCTCATAATTGATATCCGGTTCAAAAACGAAATATCCTTCCGAAGAATATCGCCTCATGTTATATGGGTTCGTTCGGGTTGGGATACTATAATTATGTAGATTCTGAGACCGCATCTCATAGATATAAGTAATCATCGGGTACTTTTTACCTTCTTCATAATTGGCTGGATATAAAAGCCGGCCCTGCAATTTATCTCCGCGGTCGTTGGTGAAAGTGATGAGTACATCATCTGCCCAGTAGAATTCTTCCTGCTGTGGATTGGTATTTGTTATCGGTTTAGGATTTTTGAAATCCGCATTTACATGATAGAAATTTGGGGATTCCGTTGCGCTTTCCATCATATATACAAATTTGTCGGCGGACTCTGCTTTATCCAGCCGGCCAAACATTTTTGAATCATAGACAAGTTCTGTCAGACGATTTCTGTTGTCGAGACGAGCGTAGCCGCGATCTTTCGTGTAATACCCATATTTACTAAAGTAAACCGGTTCCCCTTTGGCTATGTAATCTTCTTCGTAATCCAGCCTTGTTTGCCGGTATTGAATTTCATCTTTTGTGCCATTGGTAAGATTTTCAGATTTACTGCCATCAGCCCAAACCTTATAAACATCATATTCATCATAAATAAGCAGCCAATCATCGCCTTCCACCCATTGTCCGGTTCCAAATGGCCGAAAATTCTCCCGCCCGAATATCGCCTTAAAATTCTCAAAACGGGTGTCAATATCTCCGGTTATGTTTGTGTGTTTATCATCTTTGATAATATAGGTCCACCAGTCATTGTCTTTAAAGTAGAGGATGTATTTCCCGCCCGGGCTGCTGCGTACATTTTCATGGCGTTCCAGCATTTTTTTACGTTCTCCGGATTTTACATCGATCACGAATACATCATTCCACTGCTCCCTGAATGCCGGTTCGTAAGGCTTTGAATCATACCCAATGGCATTTTCCTGATCGCCGGTTAGGTTTACCTCTTCAATTTGTTCATTTTCTAATTGTACGAATGAATTATTATTGAGGTGCCAGGCTGAAAGGTAATTAGCCTCCTTCTTTTGATTTAACCTGACTTTCTGCTGCGGCTGAATTTCCGCATCCTGCCAATGCCACACTTCAACATTCGTGGTTTCGAGATCTTTATTGAGCTTGCCAAGTGCCGTAGTATCCTCTTCCCCCTCAGTTTTCACTTCCCATTCTTTAATTCCAAAGAACACAGTTTCAGCATCCTCCGCCCATTTTAGTCCGGAAAAATCAACTACCCTGTAATTTTCCGGGATAAGTTCCTTCTCAGTATGATCGAATACTTTTTTTGTGGATGGATTTGTGGCATCGGTATAAGCATAAACCAAATGCGTTTCATCGGTATGAACGGTATCACTTTGCGTTTTCATAAAAGCAAGGGCGTTTTTATCATCATGCCATGAAAGTGCTTTATAGGATTCCGTGTCGCTATCCAATACGGAAATGCTGTTGTTGGATAAATTTATGAGCTGAACACCGTTCCCGAGTTTTTCAGAAGCATCAATTGAAATAGCAAGAAGGGTTCCGGCATCATTGAATTTATAATCTGAGACATTACCAATTAATTGGTTTGAACCGGTTTTAAGATTTCTCAAGATGATATCAGTTCCGTCTGTTTTTACCTCCTCAGCTTTGTACTTTTTCATTAAAAGATGGCTGCCGGATTCTGAAAACTCGAATCCTTCAATGGTTTTGAAGGTATCCGTTTCGGCGGTAGCAAGGTTCATTAACCCAAGATCGAATCGCACTTTTTTTTCTTCATCTTCCAGCTTATTAGCTTCCTCTTCCGAGACTCCGATTCTGAAGGCAAACCATTTGTTGTCTTTCGAAAAAGCAGGTTCAACACCATGCATGAATTTATGTTCATCATTGGTGTTCACCTTGGTGAGTATGAGCCATCCATCCCCCTCTACCAATGAAATTTGATAGGAAAACCAGTTGCCATCATCCGAAAGCTCCGTTGAATAAATACTTTGCCACTGTGCGTAATCAGCAGGTTTTAAGTCTTTTTTCTGAGCCTGTAAAGAACCGGTTAATAATAACAGAAATGTTAATACCCCAAGCGCCATATATCGTTTTGTCATTGTCTTTGTCTCATTAATTCTAATTAATTGCAATTACAGTAACATTTTTAACACATAAATGCATAATCCTTTTCTTATTAAACAGCTAAAAAAATATAATTTTACCAAATTTTATGGAGTGACATTTTAGAAGAGTATTATCTGAAAATTTAGTTAATTATAGTTGTGAAAAGGAAAAACTCTAAAAACTCATTTAGTAATTTAAAAATTGGGCAGTAGTATATTACCATACCACCTTGGCTGTTCCGTCTGGAGTTTTCCGGAGTGGACGGGCTCGTTTTACACTAAGGATGCCAAACCGGAGCAATTTCTCTCGCAATATGCTTCGGTCTTCAATGCGGTGGAAGGAAATACTTCATTTTATAACATTCCTTCTCCGGAATTAATACAACAATGGGGGGAGAAAACACCTAAAGGATTTAAATTCTGCTTTAAGTTTCCGCGGCACATCACCCATGAAAAACGTATGTATAATGTAAAAGGTGAAGTCCTCGATTTCCTGAAATTATTTGAACCTATCCGCGAGAAAACCGGGCCGTTTATGATACAATTTCCGGATTCATTTTCGCCCAAGGAGTTATACCGGCTGGAAGAGGTCTTCTCCATTCTCCCCAAAATGTTCAGCTATTCGGTTGAAATGCGGCATAAGGATTTTTTTGATCACGGAAAGAACGAGCGAAATCTTATATCACTTCTTAAAAGTTATGATGTGGACCGTGTTATTTTTGATACACGAAAACTGCATTCCGTAAAAACCCAGGATGTAACCATACTGGAAGCTCAAAAGAAAAAACCTAAGGTTCCAATTCGTTTTGATACTACTTCATCTCGGCCGGTATTGCGTTATGTGGGCACTAACGACATCCTGAATAATGAACCCTATCTTAAAGAATGGGCAATCATAGTAGCCGAATGGATTGGAGAAGGGTTGCATCCGTATGTATTCATTCACACCCCAAATGTATTCAGTCAGCCAGAACTTTGCGGCTATTTCCATAAACTGCTTTCTGACTTAATTGCATTGCCCCCGCTACCGGATTGGCCTTATGAGCGGCACGATAAACAGTTGGGGCTATTCTGATTTATCTGGGGATTCATTTATCCAATAAATTTGCTTTCCAGCTTCCCGCTGCTATAATCAACATACAGATAACTATAAATGTAAATCCGCCTGATATTTCAAAATTATCTACTAAAAATCCCATTAAAGGCTGAGATGCCATGCCTCCTATATATCCCATGGTTGCAACCGAGGCCAATGCAACAGCTCCCTCTTTTCCGGCGGCACTAAATACCATTGGGAAAGTTAGCGCCACACCCGCACCGGCGGCCACAAAACCTAATGCGGCCACCCACACGTTTGTTGATAGAATGGCTAATATAATTCCGCACGTTGCTATAATTGAACCAACCGTTAGCAATGTTTTAGCTCCAAATCTCGGTTTCAGGCGATCACCTATTAAACGCATTAATAACAGGGAGCCGGCGTAAGCTGCATATCCAACGGGTGCTAAACCAGCAGAGGTCCCAATATGATCCGTAAAAAATAATGCCACCCAATTGTTTATGGATTCTTCAATAGAGGCTGCCAAGAAACAAATGGCTCCAAGCCAAATTAATCCACCATGGGGAATTTTAAATCCAGCCCTTACGGCATCACGGTTGGGTTCGTCATCAGGCAAATATTTATAAATAACCATTAACACTATTATGAGTAATAAAGACATTCCCCAAAAATGACTGGCGGCTGTAAACTGCTGTGAGGCCAGTCCCGTCCCTATTAACGCACCGGCAAAATTTCCCACGCCAAACCAAGAGTGTATTGTGCTCATATGCGAACGCCCTGTTCTTGCCTCAATTTTTGCCCCTAATGCATTAATGCTGATATTGTATCCGCTGGCACTGGCGCCGGCAACAAAAAGTACAACGGCTAAAATTTGCCAGCTTGGTGAAACAGCCATAAAAATAAGCGTAAGTATGACCACCAGCCCGAAGGAAAAAGCTGTTTTTTTGGCTCCAAAACGATGAATAGCTGCTGTTACTGCTGGCATGATTATAACCGTACCAATCCCTTTGCCCAACAACACATATCCAAGAGTAACCGGGGTAAGCATAGATATATCACGAATGGCAGGAATACGGGAAGCCCACGTAGCAAAAGCTGCACCCAGAATAAAAAATGCCGCACAGGTAGCTATTAATTGCTGCTTTGGCGAAATAGCTGGAGCAGACAAAGTTTGAGTAGAATTTTGTTGCATGAATGAGTTAAATGTGGAGGCGAAAAAATACAGTGAATAGCTTAAACTTCACAAAATTAATAAAGTTAATTTCGGGTTAATTCATATACCTCAACGCTAATTAATTTATCTCCTTTGACGTCAGAAAAGGTTTTATCAGGATACTTAGTAAACCCTAAATTTTTTAATAAACTTATGCTGCTGGCATTTTCGGTTTCAACCTCTGCAATTATCCGCTCCAGCCCCATTTTTTCAAAGCCATGTTTTATCCCGGCCTCTGCCGCTTCTTTCATAAGGCCTTTTCCCCAATATTCCGGCAATAGCCATAAACCGATCTCTGCTGTATTCTCAGAATGATCCCAATTGTTATATCCACACGCGCCAATTGACAGCCCGGTTTCGTTATGGGTTAATTTCCACCAGATACCAGAATTTTCATCCAATAAATTTTGATACCATTGCAGTTGTTCATGGGCTTCAGTTATAGACTCTAACTTAATTCCATAAAACATATTAACCTTGGGATCGGACAGGCCCATATAAATAAATTCCAGGTCAGACTTTCGGATAGGCCGAAGATTTAGTCGGTCTGTTTTTATTAAATATGTATCTTCACTTTCTGCCATTGCACTTCAATAGTATTAAATCTGCAAATAACATGCCCATATTTGATGTAACCATTTTAACTGATTCCCGCTTCGTAAATCCGCCGTCTCCCGGCGAGTATGTTAGAAATGTACTGAGTGAGGACAAATTTGTTAAAACAGCCTTAGAAAACAAAGGGCTTTCAGTAACAAGAAAAGATTGGGCTGACCCGGATTTCGATTGGACAGATACAGGTGTTGTACTTTTCAGAACCACCTGGGATTATTTTTACCGTTTAAAGGAATTCAAAAACTGGTTAATAAATACGTATCCTAAAACCACCTTTATAAATTCTTCCAAATTAATTGACTGGAATATTGATAAACATTACCTGGTTAGTTTAAGTCAAAAAAATATCCGGATTGTACCAACCCGTTTTGTTCCCCGGGGAACCGCCATTTCATTAGAAGATTTACATGCGCTTACCGGATGGAATTATACCGTCATAAAGCCAACTATTGGCGGAGGCGGACGACACACTTACTCTATCGGGGTCGAAAACATTCCGGTTATTTCACGGAAACTTAAAAATGTTATGAAGGAAGAAGATTTTATGCTTCAGCCATTTCAGCATTCTATTACCGAGCACGGAGAATGGTCATATGTGTTTTTTGGAAATCAATTCAGTCATTCAGTCCTTAAAAAAGCGCGGGAAGGCGACTTCAGAGTACAAGATGATTTTGGCGGAACGGTGCATTCCTATCAACCCACCCAAAAAGAAATTGATTTTGCTTTAAGCGTAGTACATGCCTGTCCGGAACTTCCCGTTTATTCCCGGGTAGACATACTGATTGATAACGATGGTGAATTAGCAGTTTCGGAGCTGGAGCTGATTGAGCCGGAGCTTTGGTTTAGGTTAAAACCTGAAGCTGCAAATTTATTAGCAGATGAAGTGATTAAGAAAGTGGAATAATATTGCCCCACACTCAATCATTATTTACTTAATACCTTTTTTATTCGGCCAAAAATATCATCAATACTGCCTGTTCCGTCTATTTGCTGAACCTTGCCTTGTTGCTGGTAATGCTTCATAACAGGCTTGGTTTCTTCTTCATAAACTTTCAGGCGGGTTTTAATATTTTCTTCGGTATCGTCTGTGCGTCCTTCTCCTCTCGAAAGTATGCGTTTAATTAGTTCTTCTTCCGGAACAGACAACTGAATAAAGGCATTTAATTCCTCATCATTTTCCTCGAGTAACGCATCAAAACTCTCGGCCTGAGCCACCGTTCTGGGGAAGCCGTCTAATATGTACCCGCCCTGATATTTTTGCTTCCTGAGCTCATCGGCTACCAAATCAACAACTGTTTTATCAGGAACTAATTCACCCCTGTCCAGAATAGATTTTACTTCCACGCCAAGCGGTGTTTTATTTTTTATTGCCGACCTGAATATCTCCCCTGTTGAAAGGTGCGGTATATTGAACTCGTTTTGTATAAGTTTTGCTTGTGTTCCTTTTCCTGCGCCCGGAGGCCCAAACAGAATAATGTTCATTTTTAAACTATTGTATTAGATCCAATTCAAACAAACTAAATAGCTGTAATTATAAGTGCGTTTTGTGCTCTTGAACAAACAGCTTTGCACACCTTTTAAAAGAAAATTTCCAGGTATGGATAAATTTTCTTATTGAGCTATTTCTATCCTTTTCACTGAATTTTTTACTGGTCATTTTTAATCAGTCCAGTTAATGACAGTGAATACCTGGCTATTTATTTTTTCTGGCGCCTTTTTCCTGAATACGGGCTGCTTTACCTCTGAGGTCTCTCAAGAAGAAAAGTTTAGACCGCCTTACCTTGCCTTTTTTCTTCACTTCTATTTTTGCAATGAAAGGAGAATTCAGTGGAAATACACGCTCAACGCCAACATTACTACTGATTTTACGCACTGTGAATGTTTTATTTGGGCCATTTCCCCGCTCTGAAAGTACAATGCCTTCATACTGCTGAATACGTTCTTTTTCGCCTTCACGTACACGATAGTGCACATTTACCGTATCACCGGCTGTAAAGTGAGGTATATCCTCATTTAAAAGGCTTTGTTCTACAAGTTTTAGCTTATCCATGATTTCAATTTTTAACTTCCCCAATGTACCGGGGAAATTGTTATTAATGTTCTTTCTTAAATTTTTCGTACAAATCTATTCTTCGTTCTTTCGTCTTTTTTTCAGCTTGCTGTTTTTTCCAGTCTGCAACCTTTTTATGATCTCCGGAAAGCAATATATCAGGGACTTTCAACCCTTTGAACTCTGCCGGACGCGTATAAACCGGCGCCTCAAGCAGTCCATCCTGAAATGAATCATTCAATGCACTTTCTGCGTCTCCCAACACACCAGGAAGAAGCCGAACAATGGCATCTGTAATCACCAATGCCGGAATTTCACCTCCGGAAAGCACATAATCACCAATAGAATATTCTTTGGTGATAAGTTCATCTCTAACTCGCTGATCCACTCCTTTATAATGACCGCATAGTATGAGGATGTTTTTCTTGATCGATAATGCGTTAGCATCCTTTTGTTCAAAAACATCTCCATCGGGCGCTGTAAATATGAGTTCGTCATAATCACGTTCGCTCAACAGTTTCTCGATGCAGCTAAAAACCGGCTGCGGAGTTAATACCATGCCGGCCTCGCCGCCATAAGGGTAATCATCTATTTTGTTGTGTTTGTCTTCGGTATAATCCCGAAGATCGTGTACATGAATCTCTGCCAGTTCTTTATTAATTGCCCGCTTAATAATACTGTGATTTAGCGGACTTTCTAATAAAGCGGGAACAGCGGATATGATATCAATCCTCATTTAAATTCCCTCCAGTTCATCCAGGTTTTGGCAATAGATATTACCGTTATTGGTGTCTCTTACAAAATGATCGATGTATGGAATGAGCCTGCTTCCCGATGTAGTAGCAACTACTAAAATGGGGTGAGCCGGATTATTCATAACATCAATCACCAAACCGATGGGTTCATTGTCATCATCAAAAACTTCATGATCTAACAATGAGTCTGATTCATCGGTTTCACCTTCAGCATTGATAAATGGCGCGGCATCTTCTGCTTCCAGAAAAATACCATGATTTTTCAATGCTTCGGCTTTCGTGCGATCAGCAATATGTTCAAATTGTACAAAGAACGAAATTTTATTTCCTTTTCCTTCAACCCGAATAGCTGAAATTCGAGCTGGGTAAAAATCACCACGATCGTTTCGGAAATACACCAGGTTTAAATTTTCGAGTTCCTGAGGATCACTCACATCAAAAAAGACTTTGAGTTCACCTTCAAGTCCATGGGAGCGAACCACATGCCCCACCTGAACAAAGCCCGGTATATTGGCGTCCCGATTCATAGGCGCCGGATATTAATAATTATCCTTCTTGTTTACTTTCCCAGGCACGCTGAACCGTTACACGGTCTTCATCGTCGGGAACAAATCCTTTCAGGTCTGCAAGGTCGGTGTCATTAATATGATCAATAGCCTCTTTTGCAGTCATATCAGTTGAAACCTGTCCGGATGTTTCTTCGGCTTTTTCTTCTTCCTTCTCTTCAGCCGGTTCTTCATCTTTATCTTTGGTTTCTTCTTCCGCTTCCTCAGTTTCCTCTTTTGCCTCTTCTACAGCAGGCTCTTCCGTGGCTTCAGCAACATTTTCTTCTACTGCCTCTGCAGCTTCTTTTGCTTCTGCTTCTTCAGGTTGCACTTCTTCCTTAGCTTCTTCTTTTACTTCTGCTTCAGCAACCGGAGTTTCTGCAGATTCATCTTGTGTTTCTTCAACGGCTGCTTCTTCAGCTTTTGCCGTTTCTTCCACAGATTCCTCAGCGGGTTTTTCGGGTTTTTCTTTTGCCTTTTCTAAAGCTGCTTCAATTTTATCCGCATCGGATTGTGGAGCATCATCTTTTTTAGTTTCTTCTGCCTCTGCAACGGCCTTTTCAGCTTCTACTTCTGCAGCTGCTTTCTTGGCTTTTTCCTGAAGTTGTTTCTTGTATTCTTTTTCTTCGGCATCAAGAATGGCTTTATAATCTTCTTTACGGCTGGTGGCGTCTTCTTTTTTGGAATCTCTGTATTCCCTCCACTCAGCGAGTGCCTTTTCAACTTCTTCTTCGCTTTTGCCCCAATTAATGAGGTGACGCTTGTATAAAATGCCTTCACGGCGAAGAATTTTACTAACGGTATCAGTTGGTTGGGCACCGGAATCTAACCAGTACATGATACGGTCTTCGTTTAGTATAACTTCCTTTTTTTCGGTTACGTTGTCATAACGTCCCACTTGCTCTACAATCCGGCCATCACGAGCATAGCTTTTTTCTGCTACCACGATATGCCAAATCGGGCGTTTCTTGCGTCCTTTGCGTTGTAATCTGATTCTTAACAATGATGTTCTCCAATATGTGTGTTTAAATTATAAGTTCTTATCGGCCGATAGGCAGATTTTTCAGTCCTTGAAGAGCACGTCCGGCTTTACCCATTTTTGACATGGTCTTCATCATTTTTTTCATTTGATCGAACTGTTTCATGAGTTGATTGATCTCATGAACTTTTGTGCCAGAACCTTTTGCTATTCGCCGTCTCCGGCTTCCATTCAATAGCTCGGGATTCTGACGCTCTTCCGGCGTCATTGATAAGATTATAGCTTCAATCGGTTTGAATGCATCATCATCGATCTCTGTATCATCCAATGCTTTGCTGGCGCCGGGTATCATAGAAACTAGATCACCGAAGTCTCCCATCTTCTTGATCTTTTGAATTTGCTCGAGAAAGTCGTTCAGGTCGAATTTATCCGACTTAATTTTCTTTTGAAGTTTTTCAGCTTCGTCCTCGTCAAATTCTTTTTGAGCTTTTTCAACAAACGAGACCACATCTCCCATACCCAAAATACGCTGGGCCATTCGGTCGGGATAAAAAGGGGAAAGAGCATCCAGCTTTTCGCCGGTACTCACAAATTTGATGGGCTTATTTACAACGGACTTAATGGAAAGGGCAGCACCACCGCGGGTGTCACCATCCAGCTTGGTTAAAACCACGCCGTCGTAATTAATGCGTTCGTTAAATTCTTTGGCTGTGTTAACAGCATCCTGTCCGGTCATAGCATCAACCACAAACAGTATCTCATGAGGATTTACGGCTTTCTTAATTTCCGCAACCTCATTCATCATCTCCTCATCTACATGTAAACGACCCGCAGTATCAATAATAACCGTGTCGAGTGCCAAACTTTTAGCCATGGAAACGGCTTCTTTGGCAACGCGAACGGCATCTTTCTGTTCGATGGAATACACCGGAACATCAATTTGAGATGCGAGTGTCTTAAGCTGGTCAACAGCGGCAGGGCGATAAACATCGGCGGCAGCAAGAAGAGGATTCCTTTTATGCTCCTGCTTTAAGTATCGGGCCAACTTACCAACAAAGGTAGTTTTACCCGAACCCTGAAGTCCGGCTATAAGAATTACGGTAGGGGGAGTTTGAGCCTGTGCGATATCGACCCGTTCGCCACCGAATGTTTCAACCAGCTTATCGTGCACAATTTTTGTGAACTGTTGGCCGGGATTAACACTGGTGAGTACATCGGAACCGAGCACCTGCTCTTTAATATCATCTGTAAACTGGCGGGCAACCTCATAATTAACGTCAGCATCCAGCAATGCACGGCGAATTTCGCGGACAGTCTCCGCTATATTCACATCCGTGATGCGAGCTTCCCCTTTCAGGGATTGAAATGCTTTGTCTAATTTTGAGGATAAATCTTCAAACATGGAATTAAATCGATTTTTCTCCGCCAATTACAGAGCCTGTAAAAATACGGTATCTTTCCAGGCTTATCAACAGCTTTGTGGATAATTATTTTAGGGTGGGACCCAAAGCTGGTGTTTGATTTTGGAAGGTGATTGTAAGAATGCAATAGAACGCGGATAGTGCTGATTTTGCGGAGGAACACGGAAAACCTCAATTCGATGACCTCATGCATTATCCGCCTGACTCACCGTTTTTTCAGGTAACCTTTTTTACCTTTTTTGAACCTGAGGTTCAGGCAGGCATTACGAACAGGGCGTTCGTAAAGATGCCAATCACTCATTATATTTTACAAGTACAACTTTCATAGCATATATCTAACCCAAATAAGCATATCTAATCAAAAATTTGTAATATCAACACATCCTTCCTTATAAATGTGTTAGCTACTGATTATGTCACAAATAGACTTCAATAAGTATCAATATCTAAGTGTACAGTTTTTAATCCTGCTACTTTTATTTTTTTCGAGTCCGTATACAGTGACAGCACAAAATGACCAAAAAGAACCACTCAAGTTTACAGTGAATATAAATGCTGAATTGACTAACGGAGTGTATTTAGGGATATCAAATTACCTAAAATATGATTTGACCGTCGACTGGGGGGATGGAACGGAAAAACAGTTTACTTACAATGAGCATCCTTCTCACCAATATATGTCCCCTGGCGTATATGAGGTCATTGTGACTGGCGACTTACACCAATTATACTTGTATCCTGGTGGATTTGCAGGAGCTATAACAATTAAACAGTGGGGAGAATATAAAATTGAGAGCATGTCATATGCTTTTCGTCAAGTAGACACATTAATAGTAGATGCAGCAGATGTACCCGACTTGTCTCATACCACAACCTTAGAAGGAATGTTTAGTAGCAGTAGCTATTATGCGGATATTAGCTATTTAGATGTCGATGTAAGTGAATGGGATATCTCTAATATCTCAAATCTGGCCTATATGTTTGCCTATTCAAAAATAGATAACTGTAGCATGGAAGGATGGAATACATCCAGCGTGACTACTGTGAAAGGAATCTTTAAAGGGGCTAAGCTTTTCAATTGTGACTTAAACAAATGGGACACGAAAAATGTACGTGATTTTTCTGAATCCTTTTCAGGTGCCGAAAGTTTTAATGGGAATATTACTGACTGGAATGTTTCTAATGGAAAAAATTTCAAGAACATGTTTAGAGAAGCTTCTTTATTTAATAAAGATATCGGCAATTGGAATATTTCTAATGGGGATTTTTTATTTGGAATGTTTGCGCATGCTGAATCCTTTAACCAAGACATTGACAACTGGAATGTGTCAAAAGTGACTAACTTTTCAGAAATGTTTTTAGGTGCCTCCTCATTTAATCAAGACCTCAACAAATGGGATGTTACTAATGTTTCAACGTATTCATTTTCTCATATGTTTGAAGGAGCTACTTCCTTCAATGGAAATATTAGCAACTGGGATGTTTCAAATGGATATTATTTTATGGCGATGTTCAGAAATGCATCCTCATTTAATCAAGATATTAGTAGTTGGAATGTATCAAATGCTTACTCATATGGGGGATTATATTACATGTTTGATGGAGCAACATCATTTGACCAAAATCTTGGCAACTGGGATGTAAATAGTATAAAGAAATTTACTAATTTCTTGACCGGGGTTCAATTATCTACTGCTAACTATGATTCACTTTTGGTGGGCTGGAGTAAGCAAGACCTTTCTAAAGGGGTAAGTTTTAATGGAGGTTTGAGTACTGCAAGTTCCGTAGGCGATTCCGCTCGAGAAGAAATTGTATATAAATTCAATTGGACAATTACTGATGGGGATGGCATTTTTGTTTCAAATGAAAGAAGTGAAAAAAACCAACCTATTTCCTACAATTTGTCTCAAAACTATCCAAATCCATTTAACCCAACTACAACTTTTCAGTATCAACTTCCCAAAAACTCAATTGTTGAAATAAAAATATTTAACACTAATGGGCAGCTAATAACTTTATTAGTCAATGAAAAACAACCAGCAGGTATCTATACTGTTGGTTTTGATGCTTCAAACCTCTCAAGCGGAATTTACATCTACAGGATTAAAACTGATAATTTTACGAAGTCTAATAAGATGGTTCTAATAAAATGAATTGAATTTTTTCTTGCCTTTTTTTTAGTGCGCCGTTGTTCTGGTATTCGAAGCAAATCCATAACTCTGCAACTCCACCGCACTATAATCCAAACTTACACTCTTTTTCTAAAGCATTAGCCAGCATTTTCTCATACTCTTCTGCATCAATTTCTATACAACCAAATTGGGCAAGGTGTTCATTATAGAATTGGGTATCCCAAAGCAGGAAGCCATTCTTTTCTAAGATCTCATGGCAATAATAGAGCGCCACTTTATCCGCCCATTTAACCTTTTTGAACATACTTTCCCCGAAAAAGGCAGCCTTTAATTTTACCCCGTATAATCCTCCAACCAACTCTTCCTCCTCATAACATTCCACACTGAAAGCATTTCCATATTGACTTAATACATCATAGGAATTAATAATAAGATCGTTAATCCAGGTAGTTTCACGGTTGGCACATAGTTTCACCACTTCCCGAAAATTACTGTTTACACGAATCTCGAATCGTTCTTGCCGGATAGTCCGAGCCAGATTTTCTGAAGTGTGAAATTCACCGATAGGAATAATTCCCCGTTTCCTGGAAGTATACCATTCCACATCAGGAGCCTCTTTGCTGTCTGCCATGGGAAAGATGCCCTGGGCGTAAGCTTCAAGAATGTTTTCGGGTGGAATGATGCGCATAAATTACACGGTACCTCGCACAAAGCACCTGGCACAATAAGATGTGCTATGTGCAAAGTGCTATGTTTTCTTAATTAAAACTCACAATACATTAACTCATCACTTCCTATAGGTGAACCGGGAGGCGGTGCCGGGGCATTATCGACATTAAACTCTTCGGGATTCGTGAAGAATTGGGCGATCACGTGTGCGGCGTATTGACTATCTGAATCATTCCTGCTGTTTAGTTTAGATTGCAGGTCCGTAAGCTTATTATGCATGATGGCTTTTGTTACCGGATTGGCATTGTTTGATGCAGCTAACGCGATCATATTCTTCAACACCACATGATTCACCACTCGCTGAACCGACCCAAAATATCCACTTTCGACCTTTATATCCCAGCTTACCTTGATGAGTTCATCCAGTACTTTTTCTAAACTAAGGTTTCCTGTTCTCGCCGAGTATTCTACCAATCGGTTTGCCCGATCGGGATTCAGAATTAAGCCAGCCGAAAGATCCGCTGCTGTTTCAGCAATACCCAACGCATCCAAAGCAGGACCGGTATTTCCATTGAAAAGCTCGCGTGAATATCCACGTCCGGCGGGGCGTGGGGGTATGATCTCCAGCAGGTTTTCAGGAATGGCTAACGCTTTCGGAGCTAATGTTGCCAACAATGCGTTCAGTGCTTTTTCCTGCGTAGCTCTGTCAACAATCTCTGGATAGGCCTGATTGTCGCCTTTTACTTTGTAGGTGTAATCGAGACCGCCGATCAATTTCACGGTAGCTTCAACCTGGTATCGATGGAAGAGATAAATTGGCACCAAAACATCCTGCAATTCCGCCAACGGCCGACCGGATTTCAAATTCGCTTCTCCAAATTTCTCCAATGCGGTTTTACGTATTTCCATGATGGCTGGAAGTTGTGCCACCGGATCATCCCCAAATTCCCACAAATGAGCATACGGATGAGCACCGCTCTTTGGACGTGCATCCTGATCAGAAATATATTTCAAACCGGAATCATACGCTTCATTTAGCATTTCATTTAAAGCCGCTTTTTCATCGGTTCCTTCCGAAAAATCCTGATAACCATATGCCACGGCCATTTTATCCCACTCGCCGATTCCCACATCATATGGGTTGGAAAGGTCGATCTCGCCGTTCACGATCTTAGGCTGCGGATGCGGGTAATCCATTACTGAAGCATCGTTGGTTACACTTGCGGCAAAGTTATGAGCAATTCCGATGGTGTGGCCAATTTCATGAGCAGAAAGCTGTCGGATACGGGCCAGCGCCATTTCCTGCATCATGGTGTTTTCTGTTGTTTCATCAGCGTAAGGGGCAAGTAGTCCTTCAGCGATCAGAAAATCCTGGCGGACACGGAGCGAACCGAGGGAAACATGTCCTTTTATGATCTCACCGGTACGCGGGTCCCGAACAGAAGAGCCGTAAGACCAGCCGCGCGTTGAGCGGTGGATCCATTGAATGACATTGTAGCGAACGTCCAGCGGGTGCACATCTTCGGGTAGCACCTTCACCATAAAGGCATCTTTATAGCCCAATTCTTCAAAGGCTTCTGCCCACCAACGGGCACCATCCAGCAACGCACTTCTTACCGGCTCCGGAGTTCCGTTATCCAGATAGTACACGATCGGCTCAACCGGTTCACTTATTTCAGCATCAGGGTCTTTCTTTTCTAATCGGTGGCGGGAGATATAACGTTTTACCAATGGTTCGTCAATGGGTGTTCCATAATCCTGATAGGTGATCCCAAAATATCCGGCACGGGGATCGTATTCCCGTTTTTCATATCCGTCATCAGGAAGCTCTACAAATGAATGATGCTGGCGGACGGTAATGGCTTCTGGCGTTGGCACCACAGAGCGAACATAACCACCGGGATCATTGCCTGCAAAAGTCAGAATTACTTCAAATTCAGTGTTCTTTGGGAAGTTCATGATCGCTTCTTTATACAAAGCAGAACGGTTTTTGTCTAAACTGAAAGATCCCTGATTGGAGCGCTGTAATGAAGTAGTTACTCCGTGAGCATCTTGAAGCAGAAAGTCAGTGATGTTTACCAGAACTTTCCCATCTTCTTCTGCTGCAATTTCAAATCCTGCTAAAATAGAAGAAGCAAATGCTTCCCGAACTGATTTCTTTTCCAGCTCATTATCCGTTTCAGCACGGAAGCTGTAGTTTGGCTGAACCATCATCACTTTTGGTCCGCGTCGTTCGAAATAGACAATCCGGGTATTTCCAAGCTGACCCCGATCCAGGCCAATATCGTTGGAGCCAATTCCTGCGGAAAGGGAATTCACATAAATAAATTCAGTATCCAGTTTATCGATTTCAAGCCAGAGTTGGTCTTTACTTTCATCGTAGTAATAATCGAAAAATCCTTCGGTTTTGGTGAGTTCCTCTGTTTTTTCGGAGATAGTGGGAAGTTGAGCCGTGGCTTGAAAAGAAACAAAGGCCATTAGCAGGAATAGTATCGCTCGTTTCATAGAAATTGGAAATTATGGATGTTGAATTATGAATTGATCTTCGGGAATATGCGAAAGATGGAGCGATAAGGAAAGCGGCAACCACGGAGGACACTGAGAGACACAGGGTTTTTAATTAAATAGACAGCTATAATCTCTGTGTAACTCAGAGTACTCTGTGGTTCAATTTGTTGGCCTGAAGTTCGAATAAATTTTTATTTCTTATACTCCTTAAACGCGCCGGCTTTTACTTTTTGGAAATATTCTTTGGAGGCTTTTCTCACTTTTGGCGATAACAGTAAAGCTGAGGTCATAGTTGGTATCGCCATCAATGCAAACATCCCGTCAATCAGATTAATTACGGCATCTAAAGAAGCTACGGCACCAAAAACAATCGAGAAAACGTAGAAGTAGTTATAGAGATGCTGTCGTTCTGCCCCAATAATAAAACCCAAGCATTTAGTTCCGTAATAGGAATAGGAAAGCATGGAGCTTACACTAAAAGTAACTACTGAGATCAATAACAAATACGTGCCGAAAGCCGGCAAGGCTTCATTAAAAGCATTAAGCGTAAGGGTTACCCCGTTAGCCTCCGTTGATTGCCAAACGCCGGTCACTAAAATGGCGAGTGCGGTCATTGTACAAACAATCAAGGTGTCGATGGCAGGTTCCATCATGGCAACCAAGCCCTCACGAACAGGTTCTTTGGTTTTGGACGCCCCGTGTGCCAGTGATTCTGTCCCAATACCCGCCTCATTTGAGAAGGCGGCGCGCTGAACCCCGATTATGATCAGCTGACCCACAGCTCCGCCCATCACTGCTTTTCCGGTGAATGCATCGGTTACAATTAATCCTAAATAGTAAGGGACATCCGTGATATGAACGGCAAGGATGAACATCACGGAAACCACATAAATCACAACCATCGCCGGGACAAGTTTGGAGGCCACTGTCCCAATTCTTTTTATTCCTCCAAAAATCACCAGCGAAACCAATCCTACCAACACAATTCCGGTTATCAGATTTCCGGTGAAAGCCGCATCTGCTTCCACCCAGCCATTAGGAATGTATATCAGATCTCGTAAAATTTGTACTACCTGATTCGTTTGAAATATGGGAAGCGGCCCAAATAATCCGGCTATGGCAAAGAGATATGCGAGGGGTATCCATTTTTTGTTGAGGCCTTCACGAATTACATACATCGGGCCACCCTGAATGTTTCCTTCGGTATCATTTCCGCGATACATGATGGATAGTGTACTGGTGAAAAACTTTGTGGCCATCCCAACTATAGCACTCATCCACATCCAAAACAATGCGCCAGGGCCACCCATAAATATTGCTACCGCCACACCACTTATGTTTCCCATGCCTACCGTTGAGGCCAGCGCTGTTGACAGCGCTTTAAGGTGATTGATATCTCCCGGATCATCCGGATTATCATATTTCCCGCGGACCAAATCAATGGCATGGAAGAAAAAACGGAATGGCGTGAACCCGGATGCAAAAAAGAAATAGAGTCCGCCCCCCACCAATAATAAAATGAGGGGATATCCCCACATAAAGGAGGAAAATGCTGCAAGAAATTCTTCGATGAGTAACAGGGCGGTGTCCGTTAAGTGAATATTAGGCGTAGAAACTAATGAATAGAAGGATTAATTGTCTACTGTGCGTAGAAAAAAGATGAAATCCGTAACCGGAGGGGTAATCCCGGTTTTCCTCAATAATTTGGCGATTTGCGCCCGGTGATGCTGCCCGTGAATCACAATATGCATCAAAATTTCTTCCACACTATTTCTGAATGTCACCCCTTTTGAGTTTGAGTATTCAATAATCTCGGTTTTCTTTTGAATCAAAGAGTGAAGCTTATCAGGGTTTTGATCCAA
>JBBDLQ010000200.1:29898-46093 GCA_040878765.1 Balneolaceae bacterium
TAATCTCGGTTTTCTTTTGAATCAAAGAGTGAAGCTTATCAGGGTTTTGATCCAAAAACTGCTCCATTTCAGAAATAGAAAGTTCCGGCCAAATCTCCTGCTCTGTGTTCGCTCCTTTTATCCGGCTAATCCAAATAACCTGAGCCCCCATAATATGACTAAAAAGTTGTCTGGCTTCTGGATAAACTTCACTTTCTGAAATTTTCTTAAGCTCATCAAAAACCACAATGTTTGCCCAATGGTCATAATCAATCAGTTTAGAGAGTTCCATTACCCTATCCCAAAAAACTTTGATAGCCCGTTAATAATAAATTGAACACCAATGGCAAGAACAATAAAGCCCATCATTCGGGTAATCACAGTCATTCCGGTTTTCCCAATATATTTAACAAGTACCGGGGCAACTCTAAGAATTAAATATGCTAATAAAGCTGTTAAAAAGACGGCTACACCATGAACGGCAAAATCATTTATGGTCTGGGCATCGGAGCCAAACCCAATTACCACCGCTATACTGCCCGGCCCCGAAAGTAACGGCATGGCGAGAGGGCTGAACGAGACATCCTCTTTTTCCATTGCAGCTTCTTCATCTTTTTTAGTGAGTTTTTTGCCGCCGTTATCCGGGCTTAACATGGAAAATCCTGCCCTTACTATAACCAGGCCTCCGGCAATTTGAATACCGGGTAAACTGATCCCAAAAAAACTAAGTATATAAGTTCCGGCTATAAGGAAAAGAATAAGGACAAAAAACATATAAACACTTGCTTTGCGGGCCGCCCTGATTTTTTCATTAGCAGTATTACCTTCCATCAGTGAAAGGTAGATGGGCATAGTAGCAAAAGGATTGACCACCGAAAATAAGGACGAAAAACTTGCTAATAACAAAGCCGCCACACTCATTACTGTGGTTGAAAAGGGGATTATGTCACGAAAAAATTCTTCCATATTGTTTCAAAGATACGCACCTTTAAGGGAAATTTTTTGTTCTGTTTTTAAGATTTATTTTAAGCTTAACTTTTATTACTTCGATATTATTCTATTTTCTATTTCACAAATAATTTCTTCTATGAATACAATTCAACTTACTCAATTTGATCAATTAGTTTCCGACACCGAAAGTATTTTAAAGCGTAATGTTACACTCAATGAAAAACTGTTTGCCGTTTGTGAATTACTGGCGGATGAAATTCCAACTTTCAATTGGGTTGGGTTTTACCTTCCCGACTCGGATGGCAAAAAGGAGCTGGTATTAGGGCCTTTTGTAGGACCTTCAACAGATCACACAAGAATTCCTTATGGGCGCGGCATTTGTGGTCAGGTTGCATTAAGTCACGAAACCTTTGTGTCGCAGGATGTTCACAGTGAGGATAATTACCTTGCTTGCAGCGCAGAGGTTCAGTCCGAAATCGTGATTCCTATTATGAAGGCTAATACCTTTGTGGGGCAGCTCGATATTGATTCCAACACCAAGAACTCTATTACCAAAGATCAGCGAGAACTTTTAGAAGAAATTTGTGTTCTTTTATCTGATGAGTTCTAAGTTCTTAAGGAAAAGTATTGTCTTCCTGCTGACATTTACTTTACACCTTTCCTATAAAATCAGTTGTTACCTATTTCCGGAATTTACATTAACGTCTACCGGTAGCATATCAACAGCAGTTGTAACATTTGCACTGAATGTGAATTTGTTTTCAGCTAAAGCTTTATGGCACTCATTCATAACCTGAGATTTCACCTCAGCCAGCCCCGGTCCTTTATTTAGTGTATTTATCCAAAAGAAAGCTTGTAATTCCACATAGGACGGATTAAAACCCGAAACTTGAACATTTGAGGGTGGTTCGTCTAAGGTATATGTGTTTGTTTGGATGGCCGCCAATATTACTTCCCGGGCTTTTTGAAGGTCATCACCAAAATCAATTCCAATCGTAAAATTAGCTCTTCGCAATCCATCGCGAGTAAAGTTGTGCAACGGGTTTTTGTAGATTATTGCACTTGGAACAAAAATATCGCAGCCATCACTGGAACGTATATGAACCTCCCTGATTTCAATGCGTTTCACCACACCGCGAATACCATTACTTTCAATTAGGTCTCCAACATCGAATGAGCGGCTGAAGGAAAGAAATAATCCAGCCAGTAAATTTTCCCCAATTTCACGAAAAGCGAAACCCAGTACAACAGCCATAACTCCGCCGGCAGCCAAAAATCCTGCAGCAATACGGGTTAAACCAAGGATATTTAGGGCTATTACGGCCCCCAAAATGTTAAAACCCCAGCGGGCCAAACGCTTGATTAACCGGGTTTGTTTGCTCCGCTTAACTTTCCCTCTATCAAGCAGCCGGCCAACACCATTACTTGCAAATCGGCCAGCTATAGCAAAAATAGCAAGAACAACAATTGCCAAGATTATTTGTGGGGCCGAGTCTATTATTCGCTGAATTTGGATCTCAAAACTTTCTCGCATTTCCTTTTCTATTATTTCATTAAACAAACGAACTGAGTATATGAAATAATTGGAAATTACTTTTTACTAAACCGGAATTTCTGCTAAAGAATCGCCAGCTGATCATTCACGGGTAATTGATCAAAAACATACACGGCAATGGCTTTCATTTCCTGTGTGATTTTATTGCCATCTTCATTCTTAGTTTTATTTATTAACAGAATTCCATTTCCACCTAAGTCTTTTGCTTCTTTTTTAAGTTGTTCTGTGATTTTATCAGCACAATTTTCATCACTTACTTCTTGTATTCGAACTGTGGCCAACTCCAAATATTCACCATTAATTTCATTCGCATTTTCATAAACCAACACAGGCTGTCCCGATTCAGGCAAAACACCAAATAAATCTGACTGGGCCAGCTCTTTTACATGAGTGGTTGTGTATTGATTAACAGGATTACTGCAGCTTATTGTGATCATTCCGACAACAAACAGGATTATTATTTTAGGTACTTTATTCATCTCCCTTCTCCATTTTTGAATTTTTATGAGATGGGCTCTGGTACGCCTTTGCAACTATATAGTTACATTTTTGCCGGTTTATTTAATTGAAGAAAAGTAAAAATTTGTTACCCATATTCAACATAATTTCCAAAGACAGGTTGATAGGGGTTAAATCAATTCAGCATGATATTAATAGCCTGAAATTTCTTCCGGACATGCAATTTCGTGAACTACCTGAATTTTGTATATATCAGTTGGGGATAGCTTTCTGTCAAATTCACCTGTTGCCCATTCATCATACCAAATGTTAGTAACCCTGCCCTTAACCATTACATAATACAGGCTTTCCTTTTCTTCAGTGTTTATGGTAGATTTAATGCCGGATTTGGCTAATAGCTTGTTTAAATCTCCGTTTAACTTCCATGTTTCTGAGCTGTCGCATAACGTGAAGGCGGTCCCGTCCGTTACTCCTTCAAAAGTATTGGTGTTAGTATTTGATTTGAACCTGTTGGTTATAAGCTTAACCGCTTTTGCTAAGGCTATAACGTTTTTTCTTAATTCAGCATCTTCATATTCTTGTGGGCTATGATGGGTATAATCCCGGTAATAATTCCTCAGGCGCATTTGAACATACATTTGCCACTCTTTTTCCGGCGCAACAATTTCAGTTCCGTTGGGTATTTGCCAAAATCCCTGACTTTCGATCACATTATAAATTGAACCCCAGCTAATATCATCTATAAATTCTGGGTAGCAATATCCATATTCTTCTATCTGAAAAAATTCAGTGCAAATTCCTTCGAGATATCGTTTCATTTTTTGATGAGTGAAACCCTCATTACTTCTTGTATTGTCAACCGGCCAGTATAAAATACCCTCTCCTTCAACATTTCGTTTTTTGTCTTTAGTAAGTTTATACAAATTTCCAGGATAAACAGGTGAATTTAGCCAAATCCTGAATTCCTCTTCATCTTTGGATTTTAGTTCTGTGGTAATATCGTTCCAGCCGGCTTCTTCAATAATTGCTTGTGGATATCCGGGTACAACGTCAGGGGCTGACTCCATTTCAATATCTACATAATCTGTGCCGGTAAGTTTGTGGGTAGTGTCGCAACCAATAAGCAACATCCCAAACATCAAAGCCATTAGTTTATTCATAAAACCCCGCTAATATATTTTCTTACATAATGATAATACAATAATTAAGGGACTTGCTGAAATGCATTCCTGTATCACCATTATATATAAAGGTCATTTATATAAACTAATTATTATCCTTCATTCTCAGGTCAGAAATATGGAGGTTTATACTGTGATTTACCCTCAATCCAAATACCCCGTTTGTATTATGATTGTGCGTATCAATTTTTGCAACTTCTTTGTCGTTGATGATAAATGTCACTTCATCATCTGCTACTTCCAAAGAAAGAACGTTTAACACAGATGAGACTTCTTGATTATCATAAATAAGTATTGAATTGCTTTTCGTCCAATTCTGAATCACTTCTGTTTCTTCTCCAGTTCGTTTTTTAATCAGAAATTCCCCGGTGTTCCTTATCAGGAAATAAAGGTATTCCTGATTTTCATTTTTAAGATTGGTGCCTCCAATGAATAATCCATAGGCTTCTCTGTTTCGCTCACCCGGATCAAAAAAATGAATTTCAGAATTTATATTATAATTTCCCGATGCTGTATTTGCCGGGTGATAATATATTGCGGCCGGCCCGCTTGTGATATGCCAGCCCGGCGTCATATTCACAAAATATATATCAGCTGAATCCGGGTGTGCACCAATCAAAAAATCATCAGTTACATTATCAAAACGAACTTCCCAGCCTTCCGGTACTTGTAAATTCTCGCCCTGTGGAATAGTTGCATCCGGGCGGTTTTGAGCCAGTGCCATTACCCAAAAACCACAAAACATACTTATTAAAACTGTGCTTAAGATTGACTTCATAGGTTCCCCCATACTTTTATTTATACCAACAATGGGATTATACAATAAATGGCGGAAACGACAAATATTACTCATTATCGAATTTTTCTGAGCTTTTTCATCATCCCTTCACATATTATCTATTGCTTGAATATGTGTCCCCGGATACTTGAGGTTGTTTACCTGCCTAAAGCACGAGGTCCGTTAATGTAAACTAATGGATTGATAGTATGGCAAAGAAAGTTACTCAAATGATTGAAGAACAGATTCAGTTCTGGACGCGAAAAAGATCAGCCGAAAAATCTCCTGCTCTTTCCGGTAAAAAATACCCAATAATTACTATTTCAAGGGAGTATAGTGCGCAAGGCTCGGTATTAGCTGATAAGCTGGGAGAGATGCTTGGTTTTAAGGTTTGGGATAAAGACCTTTTGGTTATTATCAGTGAAAAACTGGGCAGTAGTCAAGAGTTTATTAAATCACTGGATGAATCTCGCCGGGGATTTCTCGAAGATACCATTTTTGGCTTTATGCACCATCGTGAAACCAACCTGCATTACCTGCTATACCTGGTTAAAGCCGTCCGTGCACTGGAAAGATTTGGCAATAATATTATCGTAGGAAGGGGCGCAAATTATATTTGCCAGAAACCTACTTCGCTACATATAAGAGTTGTTTGTCCCATAAAAGACCGCGTTGAGAGGTATGCCCCGGAAAATAACATGCCGAGGGAAAAAGCGATGGAATTTATGAAAAAGAAAGATGCTGACCGGGCTAATTTTGTTTTGCATAATTTTAACCGGGAAGTCGCTAACCCAAGTGATTATGACCTGGTTCTGAACTCTTCATCATACACGATGGATGAAATGGTTGAACTGGTCATAAATGCTTATGAACTAAAAACAGGTGTTAAAATTCCGATAATTAAACAACACTCATATAGTTGATTGGCCGGTTTTTTATAACCAGTTCACAATTTCATCTTTCCTTTCTACGTCTACATATTTTTCGAATATTTCATGCAGGGTAGAATCCTTCTGTAGTTCTTTTCGGCTTACAGAATCCAGGTAAGCTTTAATCCGGCCATTGTGCAAAATGGCGATGTCATCACACAAATTTTCAACCACTTCTAAAATGTGACTTGTTATAATGATGGTAACTCCATTGTTTTTCAAGCGCCTGATTACATTTTTCATCCTCTCAATTGAAATTACATCAACCGACTCAAATGGCTCATCTAATAAAAGTAATTTTGGGCTTACCAACACCGAGGTAACAAATGCCAGTTTTTTTCGGCTGCCGGATGAAAGTTTATTCACCTTTATTTTCGCAAAATCCTTGATATCAAAATAATCCATCAATGAATAAGCCTTTTCAATTAAGCCCTCTTTTTCCACCTCATATATCTCGCATACGTATTCTATGAATTCAACACAATTAAACTGTTCAAAAAGCAATGGGGGCTGTAACACCGAGGCTGTAATTCTTTTAATCTGAAGCTCATTTTTAGGACTGAGATTCATCCCATGAATGAGCACTTCACCGCCTTCAAAACTGAGTAAGCCTGTCAGCACACCAATTAGCGTGCTTTTTCCGGCTCCATTCGGCCCAATTAAACCAAATATGGTGCCTTTGGGTATTTCAAGGTCAAAGTCTTTTAGTACCGGTGTTTCTTCGTAGCACTTTTCTAAATTCTTGATTTCTACAGCTCGTTCCATAATCTCATCAATACTCTTTTTTTAAATAGGTTAACTAATACATCCATGTGTTGCCACAGGTAAATCCCCATAATTACAATAACCGTACTCATAATTGTAAGACGATACCACTCCAACCCATTTAATGGCACAAATACCAAATATCCCATTGAAAAAATAAGGAATGAAATGGCAAATGTGACTTTTTGCGGAATGATGGGATGTTTGTAACTAAATGAAGAATACGAGGCTTTTTGATATTGAAAGTATGAACTCCATACAAAAAGAAGCATGAACATCAGAAAGAAAAAAGTGTTGGCAACGAATATTTGAAGTGGTGAACCAATTTCAGGAATTACCAATAACTCGAACACTGTAATAAGATAGAAAACCAACAGGGGCAGCACAATCACCCCGAGAAAACGTTCCTTTAATTGTTTCTCCAGGTTTACAGGGAATTGAACATGCAGCATGAATTCCCTGTTTTCATAACCATACATATTTGCCATCCCCATGGCTAAAAGTGCAACCGGAATACCCGCCAATATGGTAGGTATCAATATGGTTTGTGCAATTTCAAAATCCACATTTAGTAAAAGCGGAACATATACAATGGGGATGATGGTAAGTGTTAATACCTGTAGCCGATTATAGGGGTGTTTCATCACGTAATAATAATACTTACCTGCATTTTTACCCATCACCTTGCGAAGTACTCGCCATAACTGACTGGTTTCCTCTTCCGCTTTTTTTAGCCCGGGGTTCTGCAATCCCTCTTTGGTTTTATTAAAGTGGTCAATAACTGTAAGCCCTGATAATACAACTGCAAAAAAGAAAATGATGCCTGCATTCAGCCAGCCATAATCTACGGTCACTGTTTGTATGAGCATCCCGCCGGGTATCCACGATAGAAATGCATTTACGGTTTCAACTTGTGGCAGCAGTTCCGCGAATATTCGCCTGGAGTGAGCCGTAAATAGTGAAACCATTTGAAATAATCCGAAAACCAGCAAGAAGAATCCTATTACTACCGCAACAAACCGTTTTTCCACCACGCGAATAAACCGTTGTTTAATGGAGTATATCAAAACGTAATTTAGGGCAACAGCTGCAATAGCCACCGGTATTTGGTAGGCAAAACTGACTTGAATCAGTAAGAAAATCAGCCAGGTAAAATTATATATGATGTTTACAGGATGAAAGAACCCTATGAGGGTAATATATTTTGCCAGCCTCTTAAGAGGGAATCCAAATCCCAGAAGTTTTCTGTTTTCTTCAATATTCATCAAACGCATATTGGTAAAAGAGAAGTGCATTACCCAATAGGCGTTTGCGAAAACCAGGAGAATGAATTTATAAATGTCGGGAGTCAGCCATGGTAATTGCATCTCCATCCAGGGGTCGCTGTCCATCAGCACAACCACAATTGCCGTTCCGACCAGATTCACGAGCATGATGCCCAAAAATATGATATACCCAATCGTCAGTAACAACTGAAAACGATTAAGGCTCGAAATAAAGATCCGCCAGTTTAATGAAAGTAGCTTATAAAACAATGTGGTCTAACTTAAATAATGATAATACTGAGTTCCACAATGATAACTTAAAGATGGTTCTTTCTCTATTTGAATATTTAAATGTTTCTGAAGCTGAAATGGCTGCTCTTTTAAACCCGTCTGTTTCCTGCTTTTTTGATCATTATTTTTAGAAATTAATCCCCGCTGTTAATGAAAACGCACCATTTTTCTGGTCGTCTTCAAAATTCGAGTTAGCTATTACATTTGACAGCCCCGCGGTATATCTGAACTCAAGGCTAATTTGACTAATCTTCACCCCTGCGCCAACAACAACGCCGGCATCAGTGCTTTCGAAAAAATCATCGGCATCTACGGTAAAATTGGATCCTTCCAATTCGGAGTTGATCTTAAATCCAACATACGGGCCAAAAAATACCTCGGGCTGAACCGGCACACCGGGCGCGCCAAAACCAAATTTTGCCAGAACCGGAACCTGAATGTAATCCACTGAAAATTTGGCGTCTGTATCTTCAAAATTACTTCCATACTGCGCATATAATATCTCTGGCTGTATGGCCGCCGGTGTGGCCGGAATATTGATATTGACAAAAACACCTCCAATAAATCCGGCTTTATACTCGGCGTCATCGGAATTATTGAATGTAGAATAATTGACACCAGCCTTTACGCCAAATTTTGGTATTACCTGTGCGTGGGCCGTACTGCCAGCAATTATAAATACACCAATAATAATCCCGCTAACTATTTTCCTTAAACTCATTTTTTTACTCTCTTTTGTTAAATTTGAAATTAATATTCACACTTTTCCTGATTTATAATTTAGATCTCCCATATTAGAATCAGTCTCTCTAAAATATTTTAAGAAAGGTACGCCTGCAGGAATTTACCTGTATAACTCACATTATGTTCCGCAATATCTTCCGGGGTGCCTTCTGCCACAATTTGCCCGCCGCCAAAACCACCTTCAGGACCAATATCTATAATCCAGTCGGCACATTTTATGATATCCATGTTGTGTTCGATGATAATCACAGTGTGTCCCTGATTTACCAATTCATTAAATGAATCCAGCAACTTCGCCACGTCCTCAAAATGGAGTCCAGTGGTAGGCTCGTCAAAAAAGTAGAGGGTGTGCTCGGTCGATGTTTTAGCTAAAAAGCGAGCTAACTTAACACGCTGTGCCTCTCCTCCGGAAAGTGTTGTGGCACTTTGGCCTAATTTCAAATACCCCAATCCCACATCTTCCAGCGGTTTTAGTTTATTAATGATTGTTGCCTCATCAACGAAAAAATCGATGGCTTCAGAAACGGGCATTTCAAGCACATCATAAATATTCTGCCCCCGGTATTTTACGCCAAGTACATCTTTTCGGAACCGCGTTCCGTTACAAACCTCGCAGGTAAGCTCAATATCTGCCATAAACTGCATTTCTATGCGCTGAACCCCTTCTCCCTGACAAGTTTCACATCGTCCGCCCGGTACATTAAAAGAAAAATGTCCCGGAGTATAGCCCATAATTTTGGCTTGTTTAGTATTGGAAAACAGATCCCGAATCCCGTCAAATGCTTTGGTATATGTTGCTGGATTAGAGCGTGAAGACCGGCCGATTGGGCTTTGGTCTACCATTTCCACTCCGTGCACAGCCGACATACCGGACAGATCCTTAAACCTACCTACTTTATCGTTATAGGTACCTATATGCTTTTGTATTCCGGCATACAAAGTATCATGAACCAGGGTGGATTTACCCGAACCGGACACCCCGGTAACCACGGTCATCATCCCAAGGGGAAATTCTACGTTTACATTTTTTAGGTTGTGTTCCGAAGCTCCTTCCAGGCTAATAACCTTCCCGTTTCCTTTTCTTCTTTTTTTAGGAACCGGAATTTCTTTTCGTCCGCTCAAAAATTTTCCTGTCAAAGTATCTGCTTTTAACAGTTTTTCAACTGATCCACTAAATACCACCTCACCACCATGCGTTCCGGCAAAAGGACCAATATCGATGACATTATCAGCAGCTTTTATCATTTCGGGGTCATGTTCAACCACCAATACCGTATTCCCAATATCCCGTAACGATTCCAGTATTTTTATGAGCCGGTCATTATCCCGCGGATGCAGGCCTATAGTCGGCTCATCCAGTACATACAAGCTGCCGATGAGAGAACTGCCCAAAGCATTTGCCAGGCTTATCCGTTGCGACTCCCCTCCGCTTAATGTATTTGCAAGCCGATCGAGTGTGAGATAATCCAACCCAACTTCATCCAGATATTTCAGGCGCTTTCGGATTTCATACAGTATTTGTCCTGCTACCTCTTCTTCAAATTCGGTGAGTTCCAGCTTATCGAAATAGGTGCGTGCATGGCCAATAGTCAGCTCCGAAACTTCCCCCACATGTAAATCTCCTACTTTCACATATAAAGCATCCTTTCGAACCCGATACCCCTCACAATCCGGGCAGCGGCTATATCCCCGGTAGCGAGAATAAAGCACACGCATATGCACTTTATACGACTGATTTTTTATCTCGTCAAAGAACTTCCAAATTCCTATATATTCATCCTTGCCCTTCCATATTATATCTTTCACTTCTTTGGGAAGATCTGCATATGGCGTATCAATAGAGATCTTTTCACGGGCACAAACCTTGATCAGATCCCGCAGGTGCATACTGAATTTTTGGGATGTAAATGGGGCAATGGCCCCACTGCGAATTGTTTTTTGATGATCCGGGATAACGAGGTCTTCATCGATACCTGCAACTTTTCCGAAGCCTTCACAAGTATCACAAGCACCAAACGGATTGTTGAATGAAAACATTTGCGGGGTCGGTTCATGAAACTCAATCCCATCCATTTCAAACCGCTCACTAAATGATAATTCTTCCCCGTCTTTCATTTTTATAGAGCAACGGCCGGCGCCTTCCTGAAAAGCTGTTTCTAGGGAATCAGCTATTCGGGTCTGCGTTGCATCATCATCCTTTAAAACCAGGCGATCAATGAGTACACGATGCTTATTTGCTTTAAATTTTTTGGGTTCAATTTTATCTGAATTGAGATCAAGCATGCTTTCATCCTCAATATTAAGCAAGCGCGTGAGTCCTTTTTCTTTAAGCACTTTCAGCTCTTCATCCAGCTTCTTTTTTTCATGATGCGGTATAGGATGCAACACATAAAACCGTTTCCCTTCCTTCTGACTTTCATACAATTTTTTTATGGCTGTTCGGGGTGAATCTTTTTTTACCACCTTTCCTGAAACCGGCGAAATTGTTCTTCCTATTCTGGCAAATAATAACCGAACGTAATCATAAATTTCTGTAGTAGTGCCCACCGTAGACCGTGGATTTGAGGTCGTTGTTTTTTGCTGTATGGCCATGGCGGGGGATATTCCCTGCATAAAATCCACATCAGGTTTATCCATTCGTTCCAAAAACTGGCGGGCATAACTGGACAGGCTTTCAACATAACGGCGCTGACCTTCCGCGTAAATGGTATCAAAGGCGAGGCTTGATTTACCAGAGCCTGAAACCCCCGTTATTACCGTGAGTTTATTTCGTGGAATCTCAACATCTATATTTTTGAGATTGTGTGTTCGCGCTCCCTTAATTACAATCGGGCGTGCTTCTTCCTGTTCTTTAGCTTCCTTGGTTGCCGTTTGTGTTGTGGACATAGAAAATTTAAATCCTGAATTAGTCGAACCCTGAATATAAACAATTACCGGCAGTGAACCGACATTTACCCACAACAAAAAAAGCGAGAGATTTTATCCCTCGCTTTAAAAAAATATTGGTATGAAATAATATGCTATAAATATTCTAACCTTACAGACCCACCGCTTGTTTTAGCCTTTAATGTGGTTCCACCGCCATTAAAATTACCATTAATTTCATCACGTTCTGCTTTTCCACTGAAATTAACCAAATCAGCATAAACCCGGTTTCCATCCAAATCTAAATTATAGCCATTTTCCTTAGGCACCGTGATTGTTATGCTTCCACCACTTGTTTTTAAATCAATAAAATCAGCCGGAGCAATTATTTCTGCATTAATTGACCCTCCGCTGGTTTTGGCTTCTACATTACCTTCAATTCCTTTTAGGGTGATGCTGCCACCGCTTGTTTTTGCATCGAGATTACCCACCAATGATTTCACGCTAATTGGGCCGCCGCTTGTGTTAGCTTCCACGTCCCCCTGGGAATCTGAAATGGATATACTTCCCCCGGATGTTTTCAATACCATTTCTCCCTGAATACCTTCAGCAGATATACTGCCACCGCTGGTTCTTAATTCCTGTGAACCAGTCAGGTTACTGGCCGATAAACTTCCGCCGCTGGTTTTTAAACGGCTTCTGGTTTCCTGAGGGGCATAAACGATGAATGATATCGAGTAATTATCATCCCAATTCCACCCCATTTTCGATTTTTTGTCGGCGATGACTTTGATCATATTTCCGTTTTGCGAAATGTCAATTTGATAGTCATCAAGATCAGCTTCACCCGGCTTAATGTAGTTTCCTCTTTTACGCACATACATTTCAACCACCACTTTATCATTATTTGATCCTATCACTTTTATGCTTCCGCCCGAGGTTTGAACCTCAACACTTACCTCGCCTGACACACTAAATTCATCAACCCGATAAGCTTCGTCACTTGATTGTGAAAATCCATTTTGCGGTGCCAATAAAAATGTAATCCCCAATACTAACATCATAACAACTTGCGCTGTCCATTTAAAAGGTTTTGCTTCTAAAGTCATATTATCTCCATTAATTTTTTAGCTCTCCCCGTTACACGTTTAAAATTCAAAGTAGTTACATTTTTACATGATGCGGGATTATAAACAATTGATTAAATTTGCACCCGTCAAATAATGGAGTTACATGAAGTTACCTTATATACTAGCTAAACGATTTGTTGCAGGGGAAACATTTGAAGAATCAATACCCAAAGCACAGCGTTTAAATGAACTAAATTTAAAGCTCACCCTCGATCTTCTTGGAGAAAATGTTAAGGACCGTAAAGCTGCCAGCGAAAAAGTGGCCGCGTATATCCGCCTTTTACATGGAATAAAAGAACATGGTTTAATAAGCAGTGTCTCCATTAAGCCAACCATGATGGGCCTGGATATTGACCCCAAATTTTGCCGGGATAATGTATTTAAGCTACTGGATGTTGCCCGGGAGCAAAACCAGTATGTTTGTATAGACATGGAGGGTTCTGATCACACCCAGCAAACCCTGGATATTTTTATGGAGGCTTTTGCTGAATATGATAAACACGTGGGCACGGTAATTCAGGCAATGCTCCACAGAAGCAAAAATGATATTCAAACTCTTGCTGAAATTGGTGCTGATATCCGGCTGGTAAAAGGCGCCTATAAAGAACCCGCAAAAATTGCCCTTCAAAATATGCCTGCTATTCGCGAGGCTTTTAAAGAATCTGCAAAAGTGTTATTGGATAAAACCTCTTATCCGAGATTTGCCACTCATGATGATGAACTTATTGAGTGGATAAAAGAGTATACAACCGGGCAAAATATCCCAAAAGATAAATTCGAGATTCAAATGCTTTATGGGTTGCGGGAAGAAACAATGATACAGTTAGCCGAGGATGGATATTCCTGCCGTATTTATGTGCCTTTTGGCACGGATTGGCTTCCCTATTTCACGCGCCGGCTTACAGAGCGTAAAGAAAATATCTGGTTTGTATTAAGCACAATTTTTAAAAAATAGTCTTTTGTGTTTTGGTGAGATGGTGTTTCTGTGTTACAGGTTACATTATTGATCATCAATCTTTGTAACCCCTAACACTATCGTACTTAAACACTATATTAGTTTATGTCTTTCCTTTTTGAGCCCCAGTTTCACCGATTTATAATTTGCGGGATATTTATCCTGGCGGGGATACTACATTTCATAAAACCGAAATTCTATCTCCGGATAATGCCGAACTATATTCCCTATCATAAAATGATGGTCTACATAAGTGGAGCAGCAGAAATTTTAGGAGGCGTAGGCCTTCTGATACCAGCCACCCAGGGCTTTGCTGCATGGGGATTAATTTTACTGCTTTTTGCTATTTTTCCTGCCAATTTCGATATGGCCTGCAAAGGGTATAAAAAGCGTGGCCTCACCCGTTATACCTGGCTGTTGATTGGACGGCTCCCTCTTCAGTTTTTACTGATGTTTTGGATATACTGGGCCGCTTTGGTATAGTAATTTATCAAAAGTGATAACGTGAGGGGTGATAAGTTTTATTACCTTAGTTCATAATTCAATCTCTTCACCAACTCTTTGAATAAAGCTTCTAAATATTTCATGCCGGTTTTACTTGGAATAGCTCTCCTCTTTATTCCACTTCTTCGTGATTTTCATTTTGAATCAGCCATGCTCGCCGGTATCATTGGTAGTTTTTGGGCGGGAATTCACTCGGCAAAGTATACTTCAAAACAAGACTTTCTTGCCTCACTAAAAATTCTGGGGACACTGTATCTTGTTGGGCTTCCGATATTCCTATATTCAGTTTTCAATTCCTGCCTCACTATTGACGGAGTTGGGTTTTGGCTATTCATCCCTTTTCCAAGTGTGTTATTTGGAACCGCAATTGGCCGGCTAATGCGCATTTTTTGGGTTCCTTTTCCAAAAACCATCACCTCTCTCATTCTGCTTTTTTGTGCGGTTGGAATTTTTTTAATTGAGTTTTTCAGCTTTCCTCAGGTTTATTTTTATAATCATATTTGGGGGCTTTGGCCGGGACCAATTTATGATGAAGCTGTAAATCTTACCGGGAGCTTTTTTTATTTTCGCTGGCTCACCTTTTTGTGGATCGTGCTGCTTTGGGTGATTCCATCCTGGGATAGAAATTTTCAATCCAAATTAATTCTAGGGCTGGCCATTTTGAGCCTTCTTTTCAGCTATATGAATTTGGATGAAATGGGTGTTATAAGTCCACGGAAAACCATTCAACATCAACTTGGCGGTCATCACCAAACTGAGCACTTCAATATCTATTTTGACCAGGATTTCTATACAAAGCAGGAGTTAGAATATTGGGCTGCCCGCCACGAATTTTATTTTCTTCAGATCACGGATATCCTTGAAATTGACTGGCCGGCAAACCGTAGAATTGAAAGTTATTTATACGCTCATGCCTGGCAGAAAAAGAAAATCACCGGAGCAAAATTTACTAGTTATGTGCCCATTTGGCTCGATCAAGACCAGCTTCACATTGCCAAACAACAACTTGAAAGTGTGCTTAAGCATGAATTGGTCCACGTTATTTCAAAGCAGTTTGGAAACCGGTTATTTAATGGCAGCCGGAGCATTGGGTTGATTGAAGGCCTTGCAGAAGGTATTGCCAAAGATGCCTCAACCCGTTCAACCCTTCATCAAATTGTGGCAGCTGAAAAACCCTTCCCCACTGCCGACGAAATGAAATCAGCTTTATCCATTTGGGGTTTTTATGAAAGTGCCGGTGCAATTAGTTATACCACTACCGGTTCATTTGTAGAATATTTAATTGAAGAATATCCTTCCAAAAATATCAAACAACTTTATCCTTCCGGTGATTTTTCAGCTGCTTATAAGATAGAATTCGAAGAATTGATTTCTGGTTGGCATCAAAAACTTGAAGAAACTCCCCTTGATTCCGTCGATAAACAGATTTCTGAATTTATCTTTGCCCAGCGATCTCTTTTCCAGAAACCCTGTCCACATTCTGTATCTAAACAATTACAGCTTTGGGATTCTTACCAATATTTATTGGCACACGAAGACACCGCAGCCGCATACAAAACCCTGAATTCTCTGTATAATTTAAATGCTGATAACGAATTAGTTTTGGATGAATGGGTAAAACCTCAATTAAGGCAGGGTAATTTTGAGCCCGCCATTGCGGCAATTACTCCAAACGATACTTCACTAACTCTTCAGGTTTTAAAATCTGATGCCCTGTTTCTCCATTCCGGCTATTCTAGTGCAGATTCATTACTTCAACAACATGCTGAAGATATCCTGTCTTCAAATTACAGAATTTTCCGATACACCATGCAGGTTCGGGAGGATAGTTTGCAGTGGCTTCA
>JBBDLQ010000200.1:46193-52273 GCA_040878765.1 Balneolaceae bacterium
ACAGAATTTTCCGATACACCATGCAGGTTCGGGAGGATAGTTTGCAGTGGCTTCATCATACAAAACGCCGTTATTCTGACTCTCTGCCCGATAGTCTAACATTTGTCGGCCTGAATCTCCCAAACCAGATACTGAGCCTTAATAAAGCCATTCAGCAAAATAACCTGATCCTGACCAAATTATTTGCCAATCAATTACTAAATCATCCCCCTGATTCAGATTGGTTTGATATATACGAGGATGCTGTCTTAAAATTAGCCTTTTGCGGGGAAATTGAATTAGCCGAAAATTTTCTTGGAATGATCCGTTCTCTTGACCTTCGTCAGCGTTATTTCGAACGACTTCTGGAATTACAGGAATGGGTTAATTTCTGTTCATATTATATTTGAGTTGCAGATTAGATGTTTTATAATCATGTTTAGCGTACATTTGAAAATAATATAACGTATGGCATTGGGTTAATGGGTTACAAAAACACACTTTTTTCTCTTTCCAGGATTTTTTGCCTTTGGCTAATATTAGTCATCATTCCTTATTCAGCATTTTCCCAGGATTGGCGGCTTTCGGGTACTTATAATATTCAGAGTGTCGGATTTAATTATGTACCAAATCCCGGTTATACCGGTGATATAAATGCCGCGGCAAAAGGCATGATTGAAATTGAATTGGAACGCTATCTCTTTTATCGTTTTTATGTTGCCGGAAAGGGAGAATTATTAGTTCACAATCAAAAGGACCTGTTTATTGGCGGGCCTGTAGATTTTGAGCAATTTAATCTTGGGGCAATTGCCGGATTACAATGGCCAAAATTTGGAATATATGGCGGAGTGAAGACAGGGAGTGTCTGGGATTTCAAGGTTATGGCCTCGCAACAAAATGGAGATATTACCTGGGTTAAACCGGTTGAACCGACCAGTGCTCTTACTACTTCTTTCACAGGTGGAATAAAATATTACCTGCTAAACTTTGTCCGCCTTCAGTTCGAAATAACCCAAACCAACAATTTACCACAAGATGTGAGGGTTGAGGATAGTTTTAGTGAGCGCTCGGCATTTCGTTCGTTTGATTTTAGCCCGGTTTCCTTTTCCGTTGGTGTTTCAATAAGTATTCCGTGGAATAAACGCAAAAAGAAAACCGGCAGTGACGCTAAACTTCCGCCGCTAATGCGTCTGTCGGGAGTTAGTTTTTCGCCTCCTCTTAAAAATACCTTTGTTACCTCTGAATTTGGTCCGCGATGGAATAGCACACATCAAGGTGTAGATTTAGACGCTGGTTTTCGGGATAATATTCTGGCTGCAGAAAAAGGAATCGTGGTTAAAGCCGGTAAAGGACGCGGATATGGAAAAATGGTTAAAATAAAACATGCGGGCGGTTTTGAAACGGTGTATGCGCATATGAGTCGCATAAGAGTTAAAGAAGGAGACCGGGTTCGTAAGGGGCAGGTTGTGGGTAAGGCCGGGAATACAGGAACTTCCTCAGGAATTCATCTGCATTTCGAAATTCTGAAAGACGGGAAGCCTGTAAATCCACTTTCTTACGTTCGTTTTTGAGATCTTATTATTACTAAACCTACATTCTTCAACGAATTTCCTTCTACTTTGAAAATGTTTCTTCCTATTATTAGTGGAATGAAAACAAATTCAGCTAACTTTTCTCAGCCTTGACCTTTTGTTACTTTTAGGTCAAGCCAATAGTAAAACCACATAGCCATAACCAATGCGAGAAGCCATTTTTATCCCCCACACCGACTACCAGGAACTTCCCGTTGAAGAAATGATTCAGAGGGCTGAGGAATTTTATCAGCTCATCAAAAAACGTCGAACGATCAGGGATTTTTCAGACAGACCGGTTCCACGTGAAATTATTGAGAAGTGTATCATGGCGGCGGGTACCGCACCAAATGGTGCCAACAAACAACCCTGGCATTTTGTGGTGGTGAGTGATCCCAAAGTGAAAAAGAAAATCCGGGTTGAAGCCGAAAAGGAAGAACATGAATTCTACAACCGCCGCGCGCCAGAGGATTGGCTGGAAGACCTCATCCCCTTTGGAACCGACGAGAATAAGCCTTTCCTCGAAAAAGCCCCGTACTTAATTGGGATATTTGCCCAAAACTTTAAACTGGATGAAGACGGCGAAAAAGAAAAGCATTATTACGTGAAAGAATCGGTTGGTATAGCCAGCGGAATTCTGATTACGGCTTTACATAATGCCGGCCTGGCAACGCTTACCCATACGCCCAGTCCCATGGGCTTTTTAAATGAAATTATGGAACGGCCCGCTCATGAAAAACCATTTTTGCTGTTGGTGGTTGGATACCCGGAAAAGGGAGTGAAAGTGCCTGTTATTTCAAAGAAACCATTGGATAAGATCGCAAGCTTTATTTAAACAATGTCACGGCTCAGCGATCCTATGTACAGACAACGACTCGCTGAGCCCTGAAGATTTCAACTTATCATAATAAGTATGTCAACTTGTTACTTTTGAAGGTATCTTTGAAATATGAAAAAGAAGTCAAAAAACTCCTCCTCTAAAAAATCCACCTTCAAAAAAGAGCTTATACAGTGGAGTATTATTTTTGTGATTGGGGCAGGATTGTATGCAACCGGCTATCACACGGAAGTGATTGGCAAACTACAAAGTGTTTTACTATACACGGGAATTCTTCAGCCGGACACGAACGAATCCGTAATGCATGGCGCCCGGGCTGATTATAACATGCCGCTGCTAACACTGGATGGCGAACGCACTTCTCTTTCTGAATTTGAGGGTAAAACCATTTTCATGAATCTTTGGGCCACCTGGTGTCCTCCGTGCATTGCCGAAATGCCAAATATTCAGCGCCTTTATGATGATATCCAAGACAAAAACATTGTTTTTGTGATGGCCTCGCTTGATGATGATCCCCAAAAAGCTAAAGATTTTGTGGAACGAAAGGGATTCACCTTTCCGGTGTATTCTGTACTTGCCAAACCAAGGGTGTATGACAGCTCAGTAGTTCCTACAACTTATGTGATTTCACCCGGGGGAAATATTGTAATGGAACACCGGGGTATGGCTAAATATGATTCGGATAGTTTTAAAGATTTTTTGAAGGCGGTTTCTTCGAGTAAACCTGCGGAATGGAATGCGGATGAGGCGGATTCTGTGGATGTTCGCTGAATGTTATTTGCTCAGGCCTTCAGGCCGGTGCAATTATAGTTCATGAGTAACTAATTTTCGGGTCGTTGAGCCATGATTGATTCAACTTTAGATTCTCCTTTTCTTCGCTTTTCAAAAAAACGTACCTTGGCGCCGGTTCAACTTTCATTCTTTTGACGACGGTATTTTTATGGAAAAAGTAATAGCAGGAATTCAGCAAATCGGTATTGGTATCCCGGATGTGTATAAAGCAACCGATTGGTATCGCAGGCATTTTGGTATGGATATCAAAGTGTTCGAGGATGCGGCTACCGCAGAATTAATGCTTCCTTACACGGGAGGAAAACCGCACGACCGCACGGCAATTCTCACCCTGAACATGAAAGGCGGTGGCGGATTTGAGATCTGGCAATATACGAGCCGGGAGCCACAACCTGCTGACTTCGACATCAAAATGGGAGACTTAGGGATCAACTGCGGGAAAATCAAATCCATTGATGTAACACAAACATACGAGGAAATGAAAACAGCCGGGGTAGAGATCATAACTCCATTGGAAAAAAATCCGGCGGGAGATCTAAACTTTTTTGTGAAGGATTTATACGGAAATATCTGGCAAGTAGTAAAGGGACTCGATTTCTTTAAAACGAAAACACCTTCCTCTACCGGCGGAGTGGTTGGTGCTGTCATAGGTTCCACCAATATTGAAGCCGCCCGGAAGTTATATTCGGATGTTTTAGGATATGATGAAGCAGTGTATGATGAAACCGGTATTTTTGATGATCTAAAGGGCTTACCAGGTGGTGATCATAAATTTCGAAGAGTTCTGCTGAGACACTCAAAACCTCGCCAAGGCGGATTCAGCCAAATGTTTGGTCCAACTGAAATTGAACTTATTGAAGTGAAAGAAAGAGAGCCCCGAAAAATATTCAAAGATCGTTACTGGGGAGATCTGGGCTTCATTCATCTTTGTTTTGATGTGCAGGGCATGGATGCTTTAAAAGAAGAACTCGAAGCTGTCGGCTTTACCTTCACTGTAGATTCTGCCAACAGTTTTGATATGGGCGAGGCGGCCGGGCGATTTACTTATGTGGAAGATCCCGATGGAACACTTATAGAATTTGTGGAAACACATAAAGTTCCCATAATGAAAAAGATTGGCTGGTATATTGATATGACCAAGCGCGACCCAAAAAAAAACCTGCCAAACTGGATGATCAGCGCACTTCGCTTCAGTCGGATGAAAGGGTAGATGATTAAGTGATATGGTGATTTGGTGATGGAATTTGTAATAAATGTCACGGGCTTGCTACGGTCACTGAAATTGTATTCGATTTCAAAACTACAAAACGAGCACTCTCACCATATCACTTAATCACCATATCACCTAAAACCCTTTTTTGAATTTAGTTCTGCCCGTTGTGTAATTTAGGGGTCATCGGGTCACCGCCTTCTTTTTCATCCCTTTCTGAGGGAAGGACCTCAAGAATAAAATGCATGTTTTTTTTTGGATCATAACTGACTCTATAGCGGGTGTTTTCCTTATAAAAATCCAACATTCCAGTCAAACGGCCTTCTCTGAAATTTAATGAGGCCAATCCGGTTTCACGATCTTCAATATTCGCTGAAATTGATAAAATGCCGGGCATGGTTTCCTGCGCTCTTCGAACAACAAGTGTATAGCTTTTATCCTGATCTATTAGCGAAAGATTAATTTTATCTCCCTGAGATAATTCCTCCAATTTTGAAAGATCGATTTCAATGTAATACATAGAGGAACTGTCTGCTGCTTCATCATAAACCTCGGAATTCTCCATATCATTGGTAGATGTTTTTTGCGCTTTTTGATTTTCGTTGCCACAGGAATTTGAAAAGACAAATAACCCCGCTATCAGTATAAGTGTGCCGGTTGTTTTTAGATTTTTCATGTTATTTAATTAAAACCATTTGTCGGGTTAATGTTTGGGAAGCTGTTTTCAGTCGGTATATATAAATTCCGCTTGAAAGATTTCCGGCCTCAAAAGTAACTTTATGTTCCCCCGCGGCTCTTCGTTCTCCATTAACCAACGTAGCCACTTCCCGGCCCAGCATATCAAAAACCTGCAGCGAAATTTCGCTGTTTTCTTCTAGTTGATAACTAATAACTGTTGAGGGGTTAAAGGGATTTGGATAATTCTGCTCTAAAGATATTTCTTTAGGCTGATTTGTTATTTCGTTGGATACAGCATCATTTACCTCAAGAGTAACCGGAATTTCAATGAGGCTATTTGCAGGATCGTTAGCCCTGACCTTCATCAGGGTTTCATACGTGCCGGCACCTATTCCCTGAGTTTTAAAGGTGAGATTTACCTGCGAGCTTTCTCCCTCTAACGTTACACCTGAAACATCCGTTGCCGATAACCATGTGTAGGGCGTCTGCAGTTGTTTGATTTCAATATCATCAACATTTATATATGTGTTAGATATGGAATTTCGGTGCAACACTTGGAGTTGGCCGGGTGTGATTCCGTGAAGGAAGACACTAGTATATATGCGCAAACCGTTAAAATAATAGTTTATTTCCTCACCAGTAGCATTAAAGCTGATTCGCAGTGTGTGATATTCTCCGCTAGTTACATTTGCAGTATTTCCGTTTTCAGCAAAAAATTCTACTTCTCCTTCTTCATTTAAATCTGCAGAAAATATAGTTCCATTTGCTATAATCACACCGCCTGACCATGCCCCTGTCTTGCCATCAAAAAAATAGAAGTCAAAAACTTCATTGGAAAAATTCGTTCCACCTACCTCAAAGTTTATGGTTACCTCGTAATTTCCAAAGGGCTGATAGCCAAAAAATGGGGCAGACATAAATTGTACCAAAGGCTCCCCCTCATCATTTGTTTCTCCATCATACTCTAAACGAAAGTGCTGACTGCCGGATTTTGGTTTAACTGATGAAATTA
>JBBDLQ010000200.1:52373-62564 GCA_040878765.1 Balneolaceae bacterium
TCATACTCTAAACGAAAGTGCTGACTGCCGGATTTTGGTTTAACTGATGAAATTAGAAATTCTGAATTTCCAAATGTCCTCCAATCGCTCTGGGCTATAAAACTTCCTGTACCAAACCCTTCATTACTTTCAAATGAGCTTGAATAAAGAACTTGTTCTTGCTGCTTGGTTTTGAATTGAGAATCTCTTGCTGAGTAATTTGCCGGTAATCCCTTTGGTTTTTCTAAAAATTTACCCTCAATTCTGTCTGAAAAATTCTTTTTTACTGCCTTCTGTTTTCCAACTGTATTTCCGGGAAAATCAAAATCAACATTCCATACGAGTCCGCTTTCTCCATTATTTGAAATCTGCAGGGTCGTTGAAAATTCATCCTCACGGTTCATATTAACCGTAATCTCATTCGTTGAAACAGCGACTTCCGGAGCACTTTGTATTGAAGGCAGATACCCGGCAACCGTTCTTTTAATTTGCCGCATGCTTAACCTGTTATTTTCCGGCGTCTGATTATTATTTGTTCCAGCCGGGACGCCTTCCCATGTTAAATCCGGGCTTGAAAATATCGGGGCTTCTTGCAGGCCATCCGCATAGGCCATTATGGTATGAAAATTTTCTGCGGTATTTTGGTACCCTGCCGAATAATGAAATAACCCGCCGGTTGTTTCCGCTTTTGCTTCTTCCTGTGTTCGGGCGTGAGCATTCCCCATGTTATGGCCTATTTCATGAATTAACGTGAAATTTGACGCGACTTGTTGAACCCGGTTTAAATTAAAACCATAATGCGGGCTCCCGCTTGTATTTCCAAGCCTCCAGCCAAGCCCGCCTGTATCTTCAATTTTAATTAATAAGGCGACGATATCCGCACCATATTGTATTCTCAAATCATGTACTTCTTCCATATGGCCGTCATGTCCTTCACTGGAATCAAATATTGGATTATCCGGATTTTGAGTTAGGCGGGATAACCGGTCACCCGATTTTTCTAATCCATCATTTTCCTCATCGTAGTCGGTTTTATGAGCGTGTACCAGTCTCAATTCGATCCCCAGGTTACTGTTATCCAGTGCTGTTTGTGATAGAGACATTGCCTGAGCTATTACCCCGTCAATATCACCATGTTCTGAAGTGGAGGCCCATTGCTCTGCCGGATTGGTATAAACCAGCATCAGGTCAATAGTTATGCTGTCATCCAACGAAGCATTTAACGGAGCCGGACTATATTCATACTCTCCTGAAGTAGTTTTTGCTTTGAACGTATTATTACTCCCGAAATCAGGTGAAAATGCTATATATCTTTCCTCTGCTTCATGAAGTCCACAAGCAAGAGTTTCGTTTGTATTGTTGGTTGTCAAAAATTGTTGATTCCGTTCTGTGTCGTACGAAATTTTGAACGCCTTATCATGAGATTCGTGATACAGTCCATTTAACCGGCCATTGGAATAAGTACCTGTAAAAACCCGTTCCCGTTCCCCTTTTTTAGAGGCAATAATAGAAACAGTGCCCGGCAAATACTCCAAACTTTTTCTGATCATAAGCTGAACCGGCTCTTCCTCACCTATTGATAATTCAAACAATGCGCCCGCTTTAAACTCCGGATCAGTAAAAACATCTTCATTTAAATTAAAATAAATTTTCCCCTTCTCAGCATGCTTAGCTTTTTGAATAGCTTCGGATTCAATGGTATTTAGTTTGAATACTTCTTTTTCCTGTGCTTTTGTACCCGTTGAGGCTACTAATATTATGGCTGCCGTTAGTATGTATAGTCCGATTTTTCTCATAGTTTATTTTATTTATTCTTAGCTAATTTAATATCCTAAATTTCAATTAAATAAAGTACCCTACTTATTTAATCAAAATCATCTTTTGTGTTTGTATCACATTCGCCGTTTTCAGACGATAAACATACATTCCGCTGGATAACGACGAAGCATCGTACCTTATGGTATAAACCCCGGTATTCATTTTTTGTTGAATAATATTATCCACTTCCTGCCCAAGCATATTATACACCTTTAAACTTACTAAACCTGATTCTCTAAGAGTAAAAGTGATATTAGTACTAGGATTAAAAGGGTTTGGATAATTTTGGTAGAGAACTGAATTATTCGGTAATTCACCCTTACTATCTTTTTCAATATCCGTCCCCAATTCGTAAAAATCTGAGATTTCCTGAAGCGAAAGAGGATAATCATACAACCTTATCTCATCAATTTTTCCATTAAAATTATATTCATTATTACCCGGCAAAACCTGACCAATAGTTAAATCAACCGGTGAAGCGTTTATACTTCCTCCCCAATATTTGAATGCATCCAGCTTCCCATTAATGTACAATTCCAAATCTGCTCCGGAATAATAGGCTGTAATATTGTACCATTGATTGGCTTTAATATTGGTTTCAGAATCAAGATCTGTAATTCCTTCGCTTGTGTTAATCGTCCATCGGATTTTATTATCTGAAATCGAAATTTTCCACCTATTTTCCCAATTACCGTGTGAAATTGGATATTGTTCTCTTTCGTAAAAAGTTGAGACATTCATCCAAAAGTTTAGCGAAATAGCGTTTGAAATATTAAGGGTTTCATCGTTGGTTACCCTCATATAATCATTAACACCATCAAATTTATAGGCATTCTGGGCTGCGTTGAAGCGATCTGTAGTTAATGCCGCTCCACTTACCGTAACCGCATTATCGTTTCCGCTTTCATCAACCGCATCTCCATTAAAAGGAAGAAACAAAACTAAGTTGCCAGATGCTGTAACGGATAAATCTCTCACCGAAACTGCAATGCTATCTACCGCACTTGCTCCATCCGGATCGCTTGCCGAGCATTTTATGTAATAATTTCCTTCTTCCTCAGGGGCCGTCCATTGAATTTTCCCATTTGTCCCTTCAATATTTCCATCCGTACTTGTCCAACTGATCGTTATTTCATCTCCATCTTCATCGTTTGCCAAACACTCGATCTCGGATGTGTCCCCTAAATCAATTTTCCTTGGCTCCGCATTTAACCCTATAATTTTCGGTGCTGTGTTGAATTTTTCCACTACTTCAATTTGTATTTGTTCAATTAACGGCTCGGCATTACCGTCGCTAACCTGTACTTGAATTGAGTAATGTCCGGTATCAACGGGTGCCACCCAGGTTACGGTTGGTCCATCTCCTAAAAAATATCCAACTTCTGTAGACCAGGTATATTCCAGCTCATCTTTGTCATTATCTACCACCGATGCATAGACTAAAGTAGAATCACTTTTCAATAATTGTGTTGAAGCTGAAGCCAAACTCTTAATTCTTGGCGGATAGTTAGATACTGTTTGGCCCGACATATAATCCACAATCACATTATCCACTAACATTTTGTCGAGCTCGTAAGATACGCTCCCGCCGCTTGGGGTTAGAACTATGATGTATGAACTTAGAGCGGGGATCGTTATGCCGGTATCTCCCGAAACTCCAGATGCTAAAAAAGTATTTGTCGTTGTTTCGTAAATATCCCTGCTGTTATCACCTGCATGTATTGTTATCGTCTGTGAGCTTTCGTAGGGGTTGTAAATCAAATAGGTTGGATATGCTTCATCACGGAAGAAATCAGTTTTCAGTAAATCTAATTTCAATATTCCTTCAACATCTGTGGTATCAATTATACTCCCAAATATACCTACGTGAGAAGAACTGTATAGGGTGAGATTAGTACTGCCCCATCCCCCATCAATTGCATCACCGGTGGCGTATGGGGAAATCCCAAATTTTGATTCCCTCATTGCTTCATGGCCAAGTACTGAATTTGTATCATATTCACTTGCCCATTCATCACTGTCTTGTTTATTTGTTGGAAGATATTCTGTATAAAAAAGTCTGGAAGCATTTGAGGCATTGAGCATCCATTTACCAAGGGCATTTGCAAACCGATCATCATATCGCAATGATGGCAACAGCGCCCCGGCTAACTGAAACGTATTCATTGAGAATGCATAATCATAATCATTGGTTCCGTTGACTTCCCCAATTAACCCGGAAACATCATATCCACCCCAATTACCAACAATTGAGCCCCACTGACGCAGAGGCCCAACATCAAAATTCCAATTCATCATTTTTTCAATATCATATTCAGTGCCCAACTCAGCATTCATTTTAGCGGCAATATAGGTTCCATACAGCAGTTGAAGCTCATACGATGGATTTGATGGATAATCATTTAAGAACTCCATCGCCCACTCAGCGCCCATTCGGTATTTTGCTTCCCCGGTTTCTTTATAGGCGTGGTATAACATCCATGCTAAAGCTCCGGCAGCTTCCGGTTCTTTAACTCCCCCGGTATATGGAGTCATTGTTGATAAATACCACCCACGATAATCCATATAGGGGACATTCCATGGGGTAGCGCTGCCGCCCATTGTTTCAATGGCCGTTAACCACTGATCCGCAACACTTCTTAATTGATAGTCGAATTCCTCTGTTTCAGGATATAAATCATACAGCTGGTAAAAGAAAACACTTGGCATAGTGGCGTACCACCAGTCATCACCACTTTCTGTTGAGGGGTGATTTAGATATACATTTTCTTCCGGGCGCTTATTAAAAAACTCCCTGCTCATTCTCACCCAGTTGTACCCATCCTGATCGCTCTTATCAATACCGACCAATGTTGCCCCAACAAGTGCCGGGATCACATTAATTGCCTCTCCGGATGTCGGAGATGTTGTTCCAACTACCGTATGTAAACCAAAACTGATATCGTCCGGATAATTAACCGTATTATTTCTAAAAAATAACACCGGTAAATATTGGCCAGTTGCGTCCACATCAAAAACAAAAGAATCATATTCTTTAGTTACTTCCTCCCAATCACGCATTAAATAAGGTGACGGGAAGTCGGGCATTTGATTGATTCTATTTATATCAATTTGCTGAGCACTTATTTTACCTGTTGATAATGTTATTAGAATCAGACATTGAATGGTTAAAATAAATTTTGTCCCCTTTATTTTACCATTATTCTTTTCTCGTATCATTGGAACCCTTTGCGAGTTTATAATATTTTTCCCTATTAGCATCTCCCTGTCCTCGTGCCACTCATAGTATTTTTATTTAGTACTTAATTAAATATCACGTATTTCAGAACTATAAACTAATCCCCTTACGCAAAACGGTCTGCCAGACGGTTGATTAGGTATCCGCTTTCGGCAAGTGCTTGTGTAGCAAACTTTCCAAAGAAATCAGTAACCCCTTCAAATTCTTTTATAAACCCTTCCCGGTCATTTTCTTCCACCATTTTTGCAAGCTTTTTATGGTGTTCGAAAAACTTCATTAATAAATCACGCCGTTCTTTATTTGCAAATACAATATCCGCATAAAGCTCTGCGTCTTGTGCAAAAATGCGACCCGTCATCATTAACTCAGCGCGGTAAATGGGCGAAGAATAATCCAGCATGTCACCCGGTTTAAGATCGTAATGCTCCATAAAAGATCCGTGTAACAGTGCTACAAAATGCCTCAACCCCTGTACCAGGTGCATCACATGATCATGTTTTTCAGGGTCGGCCTCAATCACTCGCATACCCCAAAGCTCGCATTGTTTTATAAACCACTCTGCTTTATCACCATCCCGGGCGCCACAAAAAACCATTAGCTGTTTCGACAGGTTTTGAACATCCGGCCCGTGCATGGGGTGGAGTCCAATAACCGGACCCTCATGAGCTTTTAACATCGCCTGGATCGGATTGAATTTATTACTGGTAAAATCTGCCAATATGGTTTTGTTTGTCAGCCTTCCGCTCAGTCGCTCTATCACATTTTCGGTTACGTTTATGGGAACCGTCACTATCACCATGTCCAATTTCGGAGCCATTTCCTCCAGCTCGTGCCAATTTCCTTTATCAATAGAGTAACCGTGATGCCCGGTTTGATTGGCAATTCGTTTATACAATTTACCCATCCCCCCTTCACCGCCAATAAAAAGTATGTGTTTGGGCTCTTTTGTTGCTATGGGAAATGTTTCCTGGGATTGGGTTGCCCGCGAGGCCGTCATAATCATCCGCAGAAAATCCTCCGCCCAGTCAGGATCGATGCCTTTGGCTTTAGCCAGCTTTTTAAAAGCTTGGGTCTTCTCTTCTTCACGCGCCGGGACAAACACCGGAAGCTGGTTTTCTACTTTTCGTTTGATGACATCACGGACAATTTCCCCCCGTTCTGAGAGCAAATCTAATATTTGTTCGTCTATTTCATCAATCCGTTTTCGGGGTGATTCTAAATCTTTGTGCCTGTGAGGCATGCTATTATGTTTGTTTTTTGCCACAAATACACGGAATCACGGAATGTTATTTCCGTTTTTGTGTTTTAGTGCTTTAGCGGCGTTAATTTTAAAATACAGTGTTTCCTAAGTTACATCACAGTTTGTACCTTTAAAAGGTATTTATGTCCAATTTCAAACTTCACTCCCCTTACAAACCTGCGGGCGATCAGCCCACTGCCATAGCCGAGCTTACGGAAGGCCTTCGTGCAGGTGATAAATTCCAAACCCTGTTGGGAATTACCGGTTCGGGAAAAACGCGTACGGTTGCCAATGTAATTGAAAATGTGCAAAAACCCACGTTGGTAATGAGCCATAACAAAACATTGGCGGCACAATTGTACCGTGAACTCAGTGATTTCTTCCCGGAAAACAGGGTTGAGTTTTTTATCTCTTATTATGATTACTACCAGCCGGAAGCTTATCTCTCTGCCCAGGATAAATACATTGAGAAAGATCTTTCCATTAACGAGGAAATTCAGCGACTGAGACTTCGCGCCACCAGTTCGCTGCTTTCAGGCCGGCGGGACGTGATCATTGTTTCTTCGGTTAGCTGTATTTACGGTATTGGCTCTCCATCTGAATACGAAAAGCTTATTGTAAATCTTAAAACCGGAATGGAGATTCCCCGAAATACCCTTTTATATGATTTGGTGGATTTGCATTATAACCGGAACGATCTTGAGTTTAAACGCGGAACATTTAGGGTGCGGGGTGATGTAACTGATGTATTTCCAGCTTATTCGGATGAGGGTCTTCGTATTACCCAATGGGGGGATGAAATAGAATCTCTCCAGCTTTTTGATGTTGATGATGGCTCCATCATTGAAACTGTGGATGAATTTAGAATTTATCCTGCTTCCCATTATGTAACCACAAAATCACGCCTTGAGGCTTCCATCCAGCAAATTCGGGAAGAACTGGAATGGCGAACAAAAGTATTGATTGAAGAGGAAAAGTTTCTGGAAGCTAAACGTATTGAGCAGCGCACACTTTTTGATATTGAGATGATTCAGGAAATTGGCTATTGCTCCGGGATTGAAAACTATTCCCGTTATTTGAGCGCCCGCAAACCTGGTGAACGCCCCTATTGCCTGCTCGATTATTTCCCCGATGATTATTTAGTGGTAGTTGATGAAAGCCACCAAACCATTCCGCAAATTTCAGCCATGTACGGAGGCGACCGCTCCCGGAAAATGGAGTTGGTTGAACACGGCTTCCGGCTTCCCTCTGCTTTAGATAACCGGCCGCTTACTTTTGATGAGTGGGAAGAACTTGTTAATCAGGTTATATTTGTGAGTGCAACCCCCAGCGATTATGAACTGGAAAAAAGCGGTGGCGTTTATACCGAACAGATCATCCGTCCTACAGGGCTTATGGAGCCTGAAATTGAGGTTCGTCCGCTGGATAACCAGGTGGATGATTTATTGGCAGAAATTCAGGAAAAGGTAAAGAAGAAGGAGCGGGTGTTAGTAATTACCCTCACAAAACGGCTTAGCGAGGAACTCAGTGAATACCTCAAAAACCTTGGAATCAGTGCCGCCTATATGCACAGTGAATTAAATGCCCTTGAACGTATCGAAGTTTTGTTTAAATTCCGCCGCGGTGATTTTGACGTATTGGTAGGAATTAACTTGCTTCGCGAGGGCATTGACATTCCGGAATTAAGCCTTGTTGCCATAATGGATGCCGACAAGGAGGGATTTCTCCGGTCAGAAACTTCGTTGTTTCAGATAGTGGGGCGTGCAGCACGTAATGTTGGCGGTAAAGCCATCTTATATGCCAATAAAATCACCAAAAGCATTCAAAAAGTAGTGGACGAAACCAAGCGCAGACGGAAATTGCAGGAAGAATACAACACAAAACATGGTATCACCCCGGAAACCATTAAAAAAGAATTGAAACCACTGGTTGACCCTGCACTTATTTCCAATAAATCGTTTGATTTTACACGACCGGATGAGCAGCCTGATGACGATGCACTTGAAGTTATTAAGGTTGCTGAGGATGGCATTCAATACAAAGCCAGTCCGGCAATGAAAGAAGTTACTTTTGAAAACAAAGATAAACTGATTGAGCATTTACGGGAAACGATGTATCAGTCGGCCAAGAATATGGAGTTTGAAGAGGCCGCCCGGATTCGGGACCAAATTGCACAACTGGAACAAGAATTATAGACTAATTATGAACGGAACAATCACTTTTTTGAAATCTTTTGTTAAGGATAAAGATGTTGCATCTATAACTCCTTCTTCGAAATACTGCGTGCGAAAATTGTGTGAATATATTGATTTCAAAACCACTAAAAACATTATTGAATATGGTGGAGGAACCGGGGTTTTTACCAAACATTTTTTAAAGAGAATGCGGCCCGACGCTCACCTATATGTTTTTGAGACCAATGATAATTTTTATAAAAAACTCTGTGAAATAGACGATGAGCGCATTACTATTATTCATGATAGCGTAGAAAATTTACTGACCTTACTTCCTGAAAATTTAATTGGTAAAGCAGATCATATTGTTTCCGGCATCCCCTTTTCCTTTTTTGACTGGGAAATGAAAATGGATATACTCTCTAAAACCAAACAAACACTACGCCCTGACGGCTCATTTTTAGCTTACCAAACTTCCGGACATTTAAAGGAACCGCTCACCGAATCTTTTGGCAACTACACCACCGAATTCTGCTGGAAGAATATACCTCCCTATTTTATTTATGAGGCGGTGAAGGTTGAATAGGTTATTCTTAAGCTTTCTTACCCAGCTTTTTGCAAATAGTAGCTAATTGCTCTTTTTCTTCAGTATTAAGCACCGAAAACTCTTCTTTTATTCTTTGCAGGTGTTGAGGGAATATTTCCTCAATGTAATTTCTCCCTTTTTTTGTCAGGCTTATTATAACAGCCCTGCGATCACTTGGGTCTGTTACCTTTTCAACCAATGCATGCTTTTGGAGATTATCGATCACCAGGGTAATATTCCCGCCGCTTTTTAGCAGCTTTTGACCCAATTCTCTTTGATTTAACGGCCCGAGATGCAGAAGAGCTTCAAGGGCTCCAAACTGACTAATGGTTAAATTTGCCTCCGATAACGCCCTGGCAAGGCGGCCATTTACGCTTTCACTGGCTCGTGTCAATTTTATGAACGCGTTTAAGGTTTTTTGTTCTTCCTTTGTGCCTTTATAATGTGTTCCCATTTTAAGCCTTTTGTTTTTTTATAAAACCCTGTCAATTTACCCGCCGTTCACTTACAAATCATATTCTATACTAACCGGGGCATGATCTGAGATATCCCACTTCATTTCAATTTCAGCTTTTTTAGCCTTTTTAGTCAGTTCCGGTGTAGCCAGATGATAATCAATTCTCCATCCTTTGTTTCGCTCTTTGGAGGCCGCCCGATAACTCCACCAGCTATATAAATCTTTTTTCCCGGGGTGAAGTTGACGAAAGACATCTTCGTATCCAATCTCCAAAAAGTCGGTTACCCACTGCCGTTCTTCTGGTAAAAACCCAGAGGTATTGTGCTGTTTATCCGGGTTATGAATATCAATTTCAGTGTGACAAATATTGAAATCTCCACAGAAAACGGATGGTTTATTATCATTGACAAACTTCCTTCCAAAACGGATGAAGTCATCCAGGAAATTCATTTTCATATCCTGACGAATGTCGCCGGTTGTACCGCTTGGGGCGTAAACGCTGAATACACGAAACTGCTCAAATTCTGCCATTATTATACGTCCTTCGCTGTCTATCCAATCCACCCCAATTCCTTCATCAACCTTAATCGGTTCTGTTTTAGAATAAATGGCCACTCCGGAATAGCCCTTCTTTTCCGCAACATGATAGAACTCATGATAACCCAAATCTTTGATTTCCCCGGGAACCTGATTTTCCAG
>JBBDLQ010000201.1:0-1283 GCA_040878765.1 Balneolaceae bacterium
AGTGGGTTCTATATTTACCGTCTTCAAGCCGGTAAGAGTGTGAGTACTAAAAAATTGATGTTGATTAAATAAAACAAACTTTAAAAAGAATCATGAAGAGAATTAAAAAAAGAGGTTACCAAATAACTTTATCATTTATATTATTGCTTATTTCTGGAAATTTATTTGGTCAATCTACCATTCCAAAAGAATATCGCGGCGATTCTGATTACATCTTAAGAGATGTAATTGATGCAAATAATATAACGACCAATCTTAGAAATCATGGTGAGATGGCACGCTGGAATGATATTCCTTGGGGGCAATGGAAGGAAGGCAGACATATTGATGGGATAGGATTTGTTGTTTCTGGACAGGTAACAGGTGAACGTTCAAAATGGCCTCAGTTCTATGGAGAATCTGCTCAAGATACTCTTTTAAACCCAGTTATAATACTTTACAGGAGTGCAGGTACACGTATAAGTCCTTATGACGGTAGTATTTGGGGGTGGTTACCGTTGGGCGAATTTCAAAACCAATCTAGAGTAACTACTCAGCCTGGTCCAAATGTATTAATAGCCAGGAGTTCAGATTCAACAACCTGGCCAGATCAATGGCCTGATAAATTAGCTGATGAATCTGATCCGGGTTGGGGTGGTTCCTGGAATGGTGTACTGGGCAAAGGAAAAAGGATTGCTGGAGATGAGCTATTCTATGTAATGGATGATGCATCAGACCGAGAATATCAGATTCGGAAAGATCATTCTGGTAATAAATATGCAAATAGTGATCATGGAATTTACTACCCAAGCGCTTCCGATTCCACACTTGGAGGAATGGGTTTACAAATTGAAGTTCGGCATCTTGCGTGGGAGCATGCAGAGGCAGAAGATATTCTAATTAGTCATTATCGAATCACAAATGTAAGCGAAAAACCATTGGATAAATTATGGTCCACCCTAATAATAGATTTTGGGTTAGGAGCTGACGAGAGTGATGATAATGTTGCATACGATTCTACATACAGCATGATCTATGCCTGGGATAGTGACGGGATCGGCTCAAATTATCAAGGTGATAATTACGAATTAGGGTATGTTGGATTTGTTGTGCTGGAAGGGACCTTATCAGGATTTGACCTGAATACCAGACCATATTACGAATCGGGTGATAATTTAAGGAGCGATACCTGGCTATTTGAAAGGATACAGGAAAATCTTTTTTCAAATCCAGATTACAAACTACCTCCTACCACTGTAAATGAGCCGTTTGCATTAATTACATCCGGTGATTTCAATTTGGAG
>JBBDLQ010000201.1:1383-10737 GCA_040878765.1 Balneolaceae bacterium
TACCACTGTAAATGAGCCGTTTGCATTAATTACATCCGGTGATTTCAATTTGGAGAGGATGAAGAAGAGTTGTATAAAAATGTTGAGTATGCGCAGGATGAACTCTACGCTACTGGATTTCAACCAACCGGTGTAGATATAATTACAAGCGCTGAATCTATCTCTGAGGTTGTTAGTGGTTTTGAATTATCACAAAACTACCCAAACCCATTCAACCCAACTACTCAGATTCTTTATGGCATACCAGAAGCATCAGAAGTAGAACTAGTCGTTTTTAACATGCTGGGACAGAAAGTAGCTACATTGGTCAACGGTAAACAATCCGCCGGTTGGCACACAGCAATCTTTGATGCTTCAGGGCTTTCAAGTGGATTCTATATCTACCGCATTCAGGCTGGGGAGTTCGTGAGTACAAAGAAATTGATGTTGATTAAGTAATAGATAGCTTACTTAACGGTTCAAAAATCCTAAATATCACGCACAGAATTTGATGATTCATTTTGCACCCTTTTAGCAATTTGTTACAACTATGTTTCACCAACATAAAAAAGGCTTAGTAAAAATCAAGAGTTTACTAAGCCTTTTGTGCCCAAGGGGAGACTCGAACTCCCACGCCAGTGAAGGCATACGTCCCTGAAACGCACGCGTCTACCAATTCCGCCACTTGGGCAAGTGTAAATGGGAAAATCAATAAGAGATGCAAATGTAGGGAGATTTTGATTTTATTGCATACCCATCACCTTATGATTTTTTAAAAAAAGAAAAGTTCTCAGTAGTGGGTAGCAATGGCAGTATAAAAGGTGTAGGGAATATTTGTAAAAGGTAGCTTTTAGTGTCTCTGTTTTTACGAACAAAAAGTATTGCATAACTATTTTATGGTGATGATGAATTTATAGTCAATACACGAAAAAATTCGATATCATACTTAATATAAGTATTTGATAATTAATATTATATAAACAATTAAAATATAATAATTAATTAGTAAATATATATACAATTAAAATTTTAAAAAACGTAGTAAAATTTATTAGGTTTTAGAGTATAATATATTACAAATATTAAACTGATAAGAAAAGTATGTAACATCATATGAAAATAATATGAGTTATTAATTTTAAAAATCTCTGCAATTATTCTATTAAATATTGCATGCAGATTCCAAATACGCCAGCTTTTGGGTAATATTTAACAAAAATAAGGAGTACAATTATGAGGAAAGGGATATATATAATTTTCACTACATTCGTGTTTTCAATTTCAGCTATTTCACTGCAAGCCCAGAAAACACAAATAATAACAAATGAAAAAAAACAAACAATAATTCAGCCTGAAACAAATGATAATCAGGTAATGAATTTATTTGATAATTCATTTACAAAATTAATGAACTCGAGTTATTTGGAAATCGAACCTGAACAATCATGGAAGATTTTCAATAATCCCAATCCGGAGCTCAATTTTAATATTACAGGTAACGGATTGTATGCCGGTGACATTGACGATGATGGACAATCAGATTTCATTTTCAGTGTAACTACAAGAGATGAACGAACTGACGACCTGAGTGATAAAGTTGGTAAAACTGCGGTTTATTTTAGCGATAGTTATACATCCGGAACCGATTATGACCAGTTTTTATACGAGCTATTAGATCCTGTTGGTGATCTGAATGGAGACGGCTACTCTGATGCCATATTAAAAGATATAAATGGATTAAGTAATGGTACTACCTTTTTCGAAGGTTCTGATACCGGATATCAGTCAACCGGAATCAACTTATCCGAAAATCAAAATTCCAGCATCCGCTCATTTATAGATATTGATGGAGATGGGTACGAGGATGTAATTTCCTATGATGCCTATATTCTGCAGCTTATGTTGGGTGCGGATGATCTAAATAACGTTGATTTCAGCACCATCAATTTTGATAACAATGCCCGGGTTAGGGACCTTGCTTTTGCTGATATAACAGGCGATGGTACAGATGAAATCATTGTTTTGAGACATGATTACTCCGATTTCACGGAAATACATGTTTATGAAACAAATACTGACCGTGAACTTAGCTTGGTTTGGCATGTTATTACAATGAATCTTTATCAAAATTTACAAGCAGCAGACCTGAATGGAAATGGAAATATTGAGTTAATTCTTGACAATTATATCGTTGAATATAATGAAGAGCTTTCTGATTATGATTTCGACAATCCCATTAACACCGGATCATTTAATGTTATAGGGGATGTTGATAATGACGGACGAATGGATGTACTGCACTCGTTAGATTCGGATTATATAGTGGCATATGGAACTGATGATTTAACAGAGTGGGACGGTTCCTTACCTGCTGATTATACCATAAATCTTGATCTCGAATATATTAATGAGTCCAACAGAAATAATATTATCGGAGATGTAGATGGCGATGGAATTGATGATTTTGATCTCAATTACATTGATGGAGATGAAACAGGTCGTATCATCGTTTCAGGAGCAGAGGACAGAAGTCATGAAACCCAACTCGCAACATTTAATGTTGATGAATATTCCGGGGATTATGTAAATAAAACCGAGAATATAGGAGATGTTAACAATGATGGAGTGGATGATTTTGCACTATTTCATAGCACATTTAATAAAGAACGGATCTCGGTTTATTATGGTGGAAATGACATCAGTGATACGCCGGATATAGAAATTCCGTTAGATGGCAGAGACGTAATGAGTATTGTTCCTGGAGATTATAACGGAGATGGGGAAACCGACCTGGCCATATCTCTGGGAGATCAATATGGGAATAATGCAGCAGACGATGATATTATCGGAATTCATATCATATATAATGCTGACGTGGAGAACTTTGATGTAAATAATGGAAATTCAGATCATTACATTTCATTTAGTGACGTAACCGGATATGAAGGCAATGGTGTCCCATATACAAATGGTGGTTTTTCCAATTTAGTGAATCCCGGAGATTTGAATGGGGATGGAGTGGATGACTTACTTTATTCCGCTCCGGCAATGGAAAGAGCTGAAGCAAATGAAACGGTTTACATCACCTATGGAGGAAATTCAATAAATACTGCCCCAGATGAAACCATACCTGACTTTATTGGTGACCGTTTGTTAGCTACCGGGGATGTAACAGGAGACGGTGAAGATGATTTTGCCGTGCTAAGCATATTCACAAATGAGGTTGCATTGTTTTATAACGATGAAAATGGTGAATATAACAACCCTGACCATGTACTTTCGCCCGATGGAGAGTATTTTGTTTGGGGTTTAGCCGTAGCCGCCGGCGATCTCAATAGTGATGGCATTAACGACGTGGTTGTAAAACCATTTACGACTCTTAATAGCAGTGTTAACCCTTTGGGGCTGGATATATTTTATGGTGGAGAATCTATAAGTGAAACACCAGATAAACATATAGATATACCTGTTGAAGCTATTTCAAATCTTCAAAATCCGGAAGATATTATTAGTTCCTTAAATAATATTGAAATCATACCTGATTTATTTGGTGAGGGGTATGGGGGAATATTCCATGGAACTAATTTTTCCTATACAAATGCCCTGATCTTTCAGGGACACGAAGGGGTAAGTAGCGATCCTGCCTATGTCCTGAAAGCACCCAACCAAAGTTCAGGTTTGGGAGCAATAAATAATTTTATCTACTTTGGCACTTTTGACGCTTACGGTGATTTTGATGGTGATGGGAATATGGACCTTGTTCTTACTCAAGCCAATGACAATAATGATATGAATTCAACCAGTAGAATCTATCGTTATAGTGTACCACAACCAATTACCCTCACAAATGTTGAGGACCGTGAAAATGATCAGGGTGGATGGGTAGTATTACATTACGAAGGTTCATACATTGATGCGCAGCAAGAGGGCGTTAAGTTGTTCAACGAGCTTGAAGTTCAACGCATGGACGACGGTGAGTGGATTTCAACAGGTATGGTAATCAAAAATGATGAAGACCTGGCAAATCGTGTGGAAATTCCGGTTCCGGTAACAATGCCATCCGATGCCGAATCTGAATCAGATTATGAGCTTACCTATCGCCTGACTGCATTCGATAATAGTTCAACAGTTCTTGCAAGATCCAACCAGGAAGCAGGATTTGCATTAGATAATATTGCACCTGCAAAAGTTCAGGATGTAACCGTTGATAAAAGCGATGAGGTTGTAGCAGTTGAATGGCAGCCGGTATCGGATAATGATGTTGCTGTTTATGAGATTTATTCAGCTGATATCACTGATTTCGCACAAAATGAGCCTATTGCTTCTACTGCTGATTTTGGAGCGGAAATAGAAAGAGGCGACCATGAACAGATTATTGTAGTTGCTAAAGATATCCACAATAATTACGGCGAACCGTCTGATGCAAACATAGTTACTAGTGGAGAAAGATTAGCTGATGTACCGGATGAATATGATCTGGAGCAAAACTATCCGAATCCCTTCAACCCGAGTACAGAGATCAGCTATGACCTTCCGCAAAGCAGCCATACACGTATTACGGTGTTCAATAACATTGGGCAGCGAGTAGCTGTGTTAGTGGATCAAGTTCAGTCTGCAGGCAGTCACCAGGTTACCTTTAATGCAAGGGAGCTTCCCAGCGGTATGTATTTCTACCGCATTGAAGCCGGCAGCTTCACTCAAACCCGCAAAATGATGCTGATTAAGTAAGAAAAAGAAAACGCTAGATATAAAAATCAAAAGCCGGTTCAATTAATTTTGAACCGGCTTTTTTTATCGACCTCATGTTTACAAACTGTTTAACAAAGATACTAAACGTTCCCAAGAATTATTTCTTGCCATCACATTTGGATCATCCTGAGGTTTCTCAGGGTCATCACCACTGCGCATATAGGCATGACCGGCGCCATCGTAAATCTCGTACTCATAAGTTTTGTCAAATTCCTTCATGGCATTTTCAGAATCAGAAATAGTAGAATTTACCCGCTGATCGTTGCCTCCATAAAATCCATAAACGGGTACTTCAATATTCGCATACAGCTCTGCATCACCCGGGCCGGTTCCATAAAAAACAAATGCAGCATCAATAGCATCACCGGCGTTAGTGGCAAATCGAAATGATTGGGAGCCGCCCCAGCAAAATCCCGCTACGGCAAAAGTCCCGTTTCCGGCTTTAATGGTTTTGGCGTATTCCAGCACGTTCATCAGGTCGGTGGTGACGTGATCTGGATTGAGGCTGTAAATGGCGTCGCGGGCAGCATCGGACGTTTCAAAATCTTTGGTTTTTTCGATACCCTCTACCGTATTTGAAATCAAGTCGGGAGCTATGGCTATAAAACCTTTGCCGGCTAATTGATCAGCAAAACTCCGGGCCCAGTCATTCAGTCCCCGGTTTTCATGGATTACGATTACTACCGGAGCATTTTCAGAACTTTCCGGATACACTACGAAATTATGCAGCGTTCGGTCGTTCGATTCAATCGTCACCCACTCATGGTGTCGGGGTGAGTCTTCCAGTTGTTGGATGGCGTAATCCTGGGCCAAAAGAGTTAAAGGAAACAGGAATAGAAAAAGTAAAAGTATGGAATTTTTCATAGGAGTAATTTTTGGTTAATGGATGCTACACCTTGGGGCAATTCATGAATTGCCCCAAAGTGTGTTGTATTTTCTTAACGCGAATTCCAGATAAAATTAAGTTATGATTGTCACCCAGAGCCACTAATATTGCCTTTTTTGGGCAACACCAACGAGTTAGAGACAGATATAAATTGTCCGTTATATCAGTTTACTGCCCTTAAATACTCATTGTTCATTTTTTCTTGATAAAAAACGAACCTCCCAAAGGGATCGCTTCGCGGAAAAAAATCAAGGCGGTAGAAAAAAGAGCTAAAGCTGTCGGCACTCCGCTAAAAGAAATCAATGCTCCTTCACGTTCAGAGATTGCTGCTATGTTGATCAGCGGTATGATTTCTTTCTTAACGCTACATGCCGGCATCTTCTTAACGCTCTTTTTTCTAAGGCCAAAGGAGTAAGAATCGAGTTGTTGAACTCATGTTTTTTTAAGCGCTCAGGATTGACAACTACAGAAACCATATCCCTGTTATGGGCATTCCTTTGGAGGAATACACGTTAATTATTTAACCAACAACATTTTCTTGGTGAGCGTTTGCCCGCCCGTTTCCAACCGATAAAAATAAACCCCGGAAGAAATACCCGAACCATCAAAACCAACCCGGTGATTTCCAGCTGATTTCCGCTCCCCATCCACCAAAACCGCCACTTTCCGCCCGGTCACATCAAACACCTCCAGCCGCACCAACTGTTTACTGTTTAACTGATAACTGATCACTGTAGAAGGGTTGAAGGGGTTGGGGTAGTTTTGTTCCAGTGAAATTTGATTTGGTATATCTGGAGACTGTTCACTGCTCACGGGTAAGTGCTCTAAAGTGATGGTCTGTTTGGTTTCTACATTTACTTTCAGTAGTTCTTTTCGCGTAAGTACATATAGGATATCGGAATTTGGTTTTTTGTAGAGGCCGGTGATTTTATGCAGAAAAGTGGTAATTAATGACCCTGATTCACCATAGTCTTCAGAATACAATAAACTGTCATTATTGGAATAATAAAAGGAGCCTGATTTATGAGCATCTGGCGCAAAACGGTATGATTGATAACCATCAGAAAGCTCTTTGAAGCTCCATTGATTACTTTTTTGTGTTACCAGGTAAATTTTCTCTCTGTTTGTTAAGTAAAAACTATTGGAGTCAGCATCAAAATAAGTAGTTCCGAATTTTGCATCATAAATTTGCCAGTCTTCGAAAGAATGTTTCAATAGAATTTCGGAGGATTTTCCAAAATCGGTTGATTGCACAAAATTAGAATCATTAACTCCAACATAATGGCCGGATTTGTGAGGGTTTATACCTGTTACAGTAAAATTAATAAAAAGCGAGTCTGGTAGATCAGAAATATTCTCATAGGAATGCCAGACAGAATCTCCGCGAGAAAACCGAAAGGATTTGCCCAAATGTTTTTCGTCGAAGGCTTTCGCTTTAATCATCAAAATTCGAAATGGAGTAGTAATTATTAAATCATTTAGCTCTTCATCAAAACTTACTCCTAATGGATTTCCAATATTTAGCCCAAATTGATGTCCATCACTTACTGGAAAATAATACCAACCATAGAGTCCTCCGATAGTTGATTTTATGGCAAAAGTAGAATCAGGGTGGTTGTCTGTAAAAACGAAACGTTCGGTATCATTCCATTCCTCAAAACACCCTGGAGAAATGGAATTGTATGCCCGGAATTCGACGGAATCTTCCAATGTTGAAGTATCATAATGATAAATGTGATTACGTTCTTTACTGATATTTGAGGTATAGCCATCCATATCGGTACATCTAATATTTTCTGAAGTAAACATCCTATAAAACAAATGCGTAACCCCTGCAGAATCTTCCATCCCCTGCAATTCATGAAAATAGGCTTCGGAAATATTCTCCTGAGACAAAGCTGGAATTGAGCAACTTATTAATAGTGTTATGCCAAATAATTTATTCATTTTATCAAAAGCATTTTCTGGGTCTTTGTTTGCCCATCAGTTTCCAGCCGATAAAAATAAACACCGGAAGAAAGTCCCGAACCATCAAAACTCACACGATAATTTCCAGCTGGTTTCCGCTCCCCATCCACCAGCACCGCCACTTTCCGGCCGGTAACATCAAACACCTCCAACTGCACCAACTGATTACTGTTTAACTGATAACTGATCACTGTACTCGGGTTGAAAGGGTTGGGGTAGTTTTGTTCCAGTGAAATTTGATTTGGTATATCTGGAGACTGTTCACTGCTCACTGGTAACTGCTTTAAAGTGATGGTTTGTTTGGTTTCAGTATTCACCTCAAGCAGTTCTTTTCGGGTGAGCACATATAGAATATTGGAATTTGGTTTTTTGTAGAGGCCGGTGATTTCGTTTTCTACGGAAAGAAATTCTGAAAAGGAATTACCATGATTTTCTGAAAAGAGAATAACAGTTGAATCAGATATTATTAATTCTCCGGGAGCATTTTCAGTAATGGTTAGGTATCTGGGTGCAGATGTCTGAAAATCAATCTCAATAAAATCCCATGTGTCCGTAACTCCTAACTCATCAGATCTGAATATTCCTTCACTTTTCAATGAATAGATGTGGGTGCTGTCACCATCAAATTTTAATTGCCTTGAAAAGTTTCCGGAGCTAACCAGCGAAAAATTTACTATTGAATTCTCACTTCTGTATAAACTTGAATCTCTGAATTCGATACCTCGGGCAAAATATAATGAGTCATAGAAGGGATGTTGGGCAATGATATCCCATTCAATCACTACTGAATCTGTATAATTAAAGTATTCAATATGATCCTCAAATTTTGGCCATTCATTACTTTTACCAGGAAATTTTAGGGTTCCGCTATATTCGGTATTGATGAAGAGAGAATCCTGAGAATTGTTCAAGAAAAAATGTATCGGAAAATATTCCCGGTATTTAGCAGTACTTTTGGTAGTAGGTACAGGGAGGTAAAATTCAATGGATTGGCCATTTTTGTCTTCGATTGAATATTTGGAATTCGATACTTCACCTTTGATCCATTTATCAGGATTTTGATCCTTAAATGTGAAATCAAAAATGCCAAAATAATTATAGCCTCCACAGTATTCGGTTGCGTATTGTTCAAATAAAACAGAGTCTTGGTTAGCCGAAGTGTTGAAATGGAAAATGTTGTTATCATATCTTACATATTCAATTGAATTATCCCCGCAAGGATATTCATCTATATATCTATGATGCATCCTATAAAATAAATGCGTTACCCCATTCGAATCTTCCATACCTCTCAAATCATGAAAATATTTTTCTTGTCCTGAAACCGGCAGGTTAATCAAACAAGCAAGTAATATGAGGAATGATTTTTTCATTTGATCAGAGTCATTCTTTTAGTATGGATTTCTCCGTCCGCTTCAAGTCGATAAAAATAGATTCCGCTTGCCAGTTGTTTTGCATCAAAATGGACATAATAATTCCCTGCTTCCCGATACCCATTCACCAGCGTTTGAACTTTTTTCCCGAGAGCGTCATAAACCTCCAATAAAACATGGCCATTATTATTTAGTATAAACATAATACTGGTAGTAGGATTAAAAGGATTTGGATAGTTTTGACTTAGTTTAACTTGCTTTGGTAAACTTGGTAACTGCTCATTGCTTACCGGCAACTGTTTAAGAGAAGTGGTCTGTTTGGTTTGGGTATTAACTTCCAGCAATTCTTTTCGGGTGAGCACATAAAGAATATCTGAATCAGGCTTTTTGTAGAGGCCG
>JBBDLQ010000202.1:0-1087 GCA_040878765.1 Balneolaceae bacterium
TGGATGGTCTCCAAGCCCGGATATCAGGGACCGAAATCGGATCATTTTAACGGGGAAACTTTTGAAAATCCCGGTGATGTGCCCGATAAAGGGTTTTTCGATGTTATGAAATGGTATTTCCAGCGCGATCAGGGAGAATGGACAGGAATCCCTGAAAGTGAAATCGTGTATGCTCCAAAACCGGATGAATATGTCACCAATGGCATGGTCATCACTTACGTAAATCATTCCACTTTTCTGATTCAAACCGCCGGTGTTAACATTCTTACTGATCCGGTTTGGAGTAAACGGGTTAGTCCGGTTAAGTTTGCAGGACCTAAACGATTTCGCCCTGCCGGATTAAAATTTGAAGACCTTCCTCCTATCCATTTGGTGCTCATTAGTCACAACCACTATGATCATCTTGATATCGAAATATTGAAGAAAATTGATGCGCAGTTTGAACCTCGGGTTATTGTTCCCCTGGGAGTTGAACAATACCTGAATGATGAAGGCATAAAACAGACCATTCCCATCGATTGGTGGGAGACCAAACCCATCGACAGCGACCTCACGGTTCATGCTGTTCAGGCTCAGCATTTTTCGGCCCGCGGATTATTTGACCGAAACAAAACGTTATGGTCGGGTTACGTAATCGATACACCAACGGGCGGCATCTACTTTGCAGGCGATACCGGCTATGGCGATTTTTTCAAAAAGATTGGCCAACGGCATGACATCAGAATCGGGATGATTCCCATTGGAGCCTACAAACCACAGTGGTTTATGAGCCCGATGCATATCAACCCGGAAGAAGCCATACAAATACACAAAGATGTAGGGGCTGAGATCAGTTTTGGGATGCACTTCGGCACTTTCCCCCTTGCCGATGACGGACAGGATGATCCCCCCAACGATTTTGCAGAAGCCATCCAAAAACCGGAAAATCGTGGGGTTAATTTTAAGCTGCTGACAGAAGGTGATAGTTTTCGGATTGAGTAAGATTACAGATCTAATTCCTCTTCTGCTTTTTTCCGACCCCGAAGTTTCTTTAAGGAATAACCTCATCGTCCGCAGCAAGCAGGCCAAGTCCGCCGTCAATGGGGAC
>JBBDLQ010000202.1:1187-6102 GCA_040878765.1 Balneolaceae bacterium
TTGTCAGTGTGAATAGTATAACGAGTGTTATTTTTATGATGGATAATTTTTTCCGATGGCATCTCTTCGGAAGAATCTTGAATTGTGAATGTTGAATTGGACGATTCCAAATCCAACATTCACAATCCATAATTTCTAATTACTTAATGAGCGTTAGTTTTTTGGTGATAACGGTGTTTCCTGCTTTCAGGCGGTAAATATACATACCTGAATTCAGGTTTCTTGCATTGAACTGCAGGCTATAATTTCCGGTAGATTTAGTTTCTCTATCAATCAAAGTGACCACATTTCGTCCAAGCAAATCGAATACTTCCAGAGTGACCTCACTTACTTCAGGTACACTAAACTGAATGGTCGTAGTTGGATTGAATGGGTTAGGATAGTTTTGCTTGAGAGCAAACTCCGTTGGAGTTGCTTTTTTATCAGTTTCAATTGAGGTAGATGTTTCTCCCATATTTTGATAAATAAAAGCTTGGCTTTCTCCGGTAATCACAAGATCAAGATATCCGTCTCCGTTATAGTCACCCCAGCTTGCAGAACCTCTTTCTACACCGATAATTTCTTCATCCAAAGCACTGAAAGTACCCTCATCATTTTGATAAATGGTAGCCGATGGATCTCCGTCCACATTTTCACCGGTTATTACCAAATCAAGATCTCCATCTCCGTCATAGTCACCCCACTGACTTGAGGCTTCTTCAACTCCATTAAGATCCGCTTCAACATCAATAAATTCACCATTATCATTGCGGTAAATGGTTGCCGTTTTTTCATCAGATTCATTCACCCCGGCAAGCACCAGGTCGGGGTCGCCATCGCCGTCATAATCTCCCCAATTGCATGATGCTTCTTCAATGCCGGTGAGTTCCGCTTCAATGTCAGTAAATGTTCCATCTCCATTATTCTGGTAAACTATTGCGATGGGATCAAAAGCACTTTCATTACCTGCAATAACAAGATCCAGGTCACCATCGTCGTCATAATCCCCCCAATCACTGCAGCTATCATCAACGTCCGTCAAACCAGCTTCCGCATCAGAAAAAGTGTCATCATCATTTTCATAGATAATGGTCATGCGTTGGTAACTTGAATCAGCTCCGGTTACTAACAAATCAAGATCTCCGTCTCCATCATAATCACCCCAATCTGCAGAACCCACATCAACTCCCAGAAGCCCGGCCTCAATATCTGTAAATGTGCCGTCTCCATTGTTTTGATAAATAGCTGCAAATTCAGTATCTGAACCATCATCTCCGATTAGAGCCAAGTCCAGATGGCCATCACCATTATAATCTCCCCAGTCAATATCGCCCAAATTCACGCCAAGTATTTCTGCACCTGAATCCGTAAAAACTCCATCATTGTTTTGATAGATGATTGTAATTGCTTTATCATCGTGAGGATCATACCCACTGATTACCAAATCCAAATCACCGTCCCCGTCATAATCACCCCACGCACTTGAACTACTAATAACTCCAGTTAGATCTGCATCTATATCCGTGAATTGATCATTATTCTGTGCTAAAACAGTAGTGCCATTTAAGCATAGAATAGCTCCCAAAATACCTAAGCTTAAAAATTTAAACTTGTACCAAATTATATTCATGAATTGATGTACATGTCCCCTCATAATGCTATTGTTTTATTAGAATTTAGGTTATCTATTATTCTAATACGTAATGAAGAAAAATAATGGTTCAAATTAAAGTATACACCGTTGCCGGCAGCAGTTTCAAAATCCCTGATTTAAGCCCCACTTAAATCAATATTATTATAATTTCACCCATTTTTACCAACACCACTCAAGAGACAAATATGCGCAAGTGCTACCAGGTGTGGTCGTGATTTCAATTTAGCTTAGTACCTATACCCTTTTCTGTATTCATTTTCTTCCTTCAAATCACCCCTCATTTTTCCGATTCATTTTGTACATTGTTTTGATTGAAAAACCAGTTTATCAATGTCAGAAACCTACCGCGCACTTACACGAAAATACCGGCCAACTTCTTTTGAGGATATTGTATCGCAGGAACATGTGAGCAGTACCATCCAAAATGCCATTAAGCAAAACAGGCTTTCCCATGCTTATATGTTTTGCGGCCCGCGCGGGGTGGGTAAAACAACCATGGCCCGGGTGCTTGCCCGAACCATTAATGAAATTGATGCCACCGTTGATGGAGAATCACTGAATCAGACGCTGAATATCATTGAGCTGGATGCCGCTTCGAACCGCGGCGTGGATGATGTGCACCGTTTGCAGGACAGCGTCCGCATCCCACCTCAAAATGGCAGTTATAAGATTTTTATTGTGGATGAGGTGCACATGCTCAGTAAAACAGCTTTTAATGCGCTGTTGAAAACGCTGGAAGAACCTCCCAAACACGTCATTTTTATTTTTGCTACTACTGAGCCGCATAAAGTTCTCCCTACCATTCTTTCCCGCGTTCAACGTTTTGATTTTAAGCGCATTTCGGTGGATGAAATTGTGCAGCGGTTACGAAAAATCTCCCTGGATGAAAACATCAGCATTGATGAGGAATCGCTGCATGTTATCGCGAAAAAGGCTGATGGAGCTTTACGCGATGCCCTTGGTCTCATGGATCAGGCTATTGCTTTTTGCGGGGATACTATTACCCATGAAGAATTGCTGCAGGCATTGAATGTAGTTGGAACTGAGCGCCTGTTTCAGTTTATGAATTGCGTGAAAGAGCATGATGCCGACAAGGGACTTGAGCTCATCAACACACTGCTGCAGGAAGGGTATGATATTCAGGAATATTTGATTGGGTTGACTGAGCATCTTCGAAATTTATACATTTCTCACCACAGCGATAAGATGTATTTGGTGGAAGCTTCAGAGGAAACCAAAAAACGGTATCAGCAAACGGCTAAAGATTTTTCCCGGGATGATTTAATGCGCATGCTCCATATCATCAGTGATGCACAAATAAAGCTAAAGGATGCAAGTCAGCCCCGGATTCAATTTGAAATCACCCTGCTGAAGCTGATTCACATGGAGCGTTCGGAACAATTAGCTGAATTACTGGCCGGACTTGAGGAGTTAAAAAAAAACTCCGGTAAGTTCATAAATGCCGAAAGTAACGGTTCAGCTAAAGCCAAAACCAATGGTGAAGGGAAAACGGAGTCTCCAAAAAATGGAGCAGTTTCCAAAACAGATAAAGTTTCTGAACCAGATTCAGATAAAGAACCGGAAGTGGAAGAAAACCCTGAGGAAACTGAAATTTCCGAAGAAGATTCTACAGAAGAAGAAGTTGAAGTTGAGGATGCTTTTGATCTTGGCACTCCGGCACTTGTTTCAAATATATCCCCAAAAGCTGAAGCCTCTAAAAAACCCTCAAATGGAAATGGGACAAGAAAAGCGGAATCTTCATCGCCACACAATGAGGAACAGGAAGAGCCTAAAAAAATTACTACGGAATATATTCGGGAGAAGTGGGTTGAATATATAGAATCGCTGAAAGGTGATTTCCCGATGTTATTGCATTTGCAAATGGAGCGAGTGAAAGTGCTTAAGGTTAAAGGTTCGGAATTGCATTTGGAATGTGATAATCAGTTTGCACACAAAATGCTGGATGAACAAAGCACGGAACTGCAAAAAAAACTGAAGGAATGCGTGGGCACCATGTTGCGTTTTAATGTGACAGTGGCCGAGCAAACCGATGAAAATAAACCTATGAGTGTGTACGAGCGCTTTAAACAAATACAACAAAAAGACCCCATCATTCGTGATATTGTTGAGATATTCGGAGCGGAGCTTGAGTACTAAAAAGCAATCAGACTTCAGCTATCAGCCGTCAGCATATATAAGCTGAAAGCTGAAGCCTGATTGCTGAGAGCTAAAAACGAAAACAATGAATAAAATTTAAAATAATGAGTGATTTTAACATGGCCGATATGTTTGGCAAGATCCAGGAAATGCAATCGAAAATGCAGGAAGCGCAGGAGGGCCTTAAAGACGTAATTGTGGAAGCTGAAGCCGGTGGCGGAATGGTGAAAGTGAAAGCTAATGGCAGTAAACAAATTGTTTCCATTAATATGGATAAGGATGTAGTAGATCCTGAAGACAAGGAAATGCTGGAGGACCTGATTGTTGCAGGTGTAAACAAAGCACTGGAAAAAGCAGAAGAAGCTTCTAAAGAAAAAATGCAGGAAATGTATAAAGGGATGATTCCCGGCGGCGGAATTCCAGGTATGGATATGTCGAAACTTGGACTCTAAGAAATTAGAAATTTTGAATTATGAATGTTGAATTGTCGAGAATCAAATTCAGCATTTATAATTTCTAATTCATAATCCCCTAAATGCAGATAACCTCAGAATATTTGGAGCGGGCTATTGAACAGCTCGCAAAACTTCCCGGAACGGGACGGAAATCAGCCCAGCGCATTGCCATTCATTTGCTTAAGCAAAATGATGATTATGCTTACAAGCTTGCCCAGGCTATTGTGGATTTGAAAGAAAAGGTAACTCGTTGTTCCGTTTGCGGAAATGTGAGTGATTCGGATCCCTGTAAAATTTGTGAAAACCCTAAACGCGATGCTTCTGAAATATGTGTGGTTGAAGAATTTAACGATGTGTATATCATCGAAAGATCGAATGAATTCAGGGGGCGATACCATGTATTAGGCGGAGTGATTTCTCCCATGGATAACATCGGCCCGGATAAACTGCGTATTCAGGAATTACTGAAACGGGTGGGCGAGAATGATCAAATTAAAGAAATTATTTTAGCTCTTAATCCTGATGCGGAAGGGGAAGCTACCTCGTATTACATTAACAAATTGCTAAAACCCTATGAGGTAAGCGTAACCAGAATAGCCTATGGAATCCCGATGGGAACTGAACTGGAATTCATCGATGAGGCTACCCTAAGCCGTGCCTTCGCCAGCCG
>JBBDLQ010000202.1:6202-8148 GCA_040878765.1 Balneolaceae bacterium
CAAGGCAGCGATTACTGGCAGCAACATGTGGATTATAAAATGGAAATTGATGTGGATACCGATAACCAACAATATTTCGGTAAACAAACTTTGGAATACACCAATAATTCTCCGGATGTTTTACACCGCGTCTATTATCATCTATACTTCAATGCCTTCCAGCCTGGAAGTATGATGGATGTTCGGTCCCGTACTATCGAGGATCCGGACAGGCGTGTTGGTGACCGAATCTACCACCTGGAAAAAGATGAAATCGGGTACCACAAAGTGCATTCCTTAACACAGGATGGTACACCAGTTAATTATGAAGTTGACGGAACCATATTAGTGGTTGAATTAGATAAACCAATTCAACCAGGAGCAACTTCAACATTTAAAATGCAATGGGATGCACAGGTTCCTTTGCAAGTGCGCCGCTCAGGTCGCGATAACGCAGAGGGTGTTGATTTTTCAATGAGTCAATGGTATCCCAAACTCGCCGAATATGATTATCGCGGCTGGCATCCTAATGAATATATCGGGCGCGAATTTCATGCTCCATTCGGAAATTTTGATGTAAAGATCTCTATTGACCATGAGTATGTTTTAGGCGGAACAGGAATTCTTCAAAACCCTAACGAAATTGGGTATGGATATGAAGATGAAGGTACTGAAGTGAATCGGCCCGATACTGAAAAACTAACCTGGCACTTCAAAGCTGAAAATGTAATTGACTTTTTCTGGGGAGCTGATCCTGATTTCAAACATGTAACTGCACAAGTACCTGACGGACCAAAACTTCACTTTTTATATCAACAACCGGCCGTTGTTGAAAGTGCCTCTGACGAACAAAATGCCCAATACACCAAAAACTGGGAAGAATTGGTTGACTACACCATTGCCGCTTATAAATATGCAAACAAGCATTTTGGCGAATATCCTTATCCCCAATACACAAATCTTCAAGGTGGTGACGGAGGGATGGAATATCCAATGGGTACTCTTATTACAGGCGGCAGAAGTTTGGGCAGCCTTGTTGGCGTGATGGTTCACGAACTTTATCACAGCTGGTACCAAAATGTGCTGGCCACCAACGAAAGTCTGTATGAATGGATGGACGAAGGCTTCACCAGTTTTGCCTCTGCTGAAACCATGGCTCATCTTTTTGACAGGGACGGAAATCCTCATTCCGGTTCATATCGAAGTTATAATTTCATTGTGGAAAGCGGAGATGAAGAGCCCTTAATCACCCATGCCGACCATTACAACACCAACCGAGCGTACGATGTAGCGGCCTATTCCAAAGGAGCCATATTCCTGAAACAACTCAGCTATATAATTGGAGATGAGGCTTTCAGAAAAGGTATGCTGCGCTATCACGATGAATGGAAAATGAAACATCCCACCGACCTTGATTTTATTCGTGTAATGGAGAAGGAATCGGGGATGATACTGGACTGGTATTATGAATATTTCGTACAAACCACCAAAACTATTGATTATGGAATCAAAGCGGTTATTGGCGATGACAACAAAACAGCCATAAAGCTTGAACGGGTGAACTTGATGCCCATGCCTCTGGATATCGTAGTAGAATACACCGACGGCAGCAGCGAATTATTCTACATACCTCTGCGTATGATGCGTGGTGAAAAACCTACCGAACAGGAGATGAAACGCACTACTCTCAAAGACTGGCCCTGGGTTGAGCCGGAATATAATTTCACCATAAATAAACCGGCTTCCCAAATAAAATCTATCACCATCGACCCAACTCAGCGTCTGGCCGATATCAATCCCGATAATGATTCCTTTGATGTAGCGGGAATGTTTGACTAATAATCACATTCTTTAAACCCATTTAAGAGACATTCACCATAAAGGTGATGTCTCTTTTATTATGTGATTAAGTCTGACCTGGCGAAATCCAGCTTTCTGTTTCACTTTATCAATACTAAACACCCAAT
>JBBDLQ010000202.1:8248-10257 GCA_040878765.1 Balneolaceae bacterium
CACCCTATCACTTTAAACATTTTAACAATCCGGCTGTACTTAAAATCAGTACATTTATCTGCCATCAGAGTAACTTCAAAAAAATATTAAACCGGAATGAGGTCATTTCCTGTATTTTTAATAATTGCCCGGTTTTTCATATTGGGTTCTTTACCAGTATATGCTCAGGATTTTGTTGAGCCTCCAACACCTAATGAAGCTACAGCCGTTTTCACTGAAACTACGCCATTTATTGACGGCCACCTTGATGATGAAGCATGGAAAAACATTCCGCCAATAACAAATTTCACCCAGCTTTGGCCCGATGACGGCGCACCCGCAACCGAAGATACCGAGGTCCGGATAGCCTACGATAAGGACTATCTCTATTTCGCATTTAGATTTTATGACCGTGACCCGGAGCTTATCCGTGCACGTAACCTGGAGCGCGGCGGCAGAAACAGCCGGGACGATCATGCTTATATCGGTATCGACACTTACCGTGATGGACGAAATGCTTATTTATTCGAGATGAATGCTTTGGGAACTCAGGATGATGCGCTCATTACCGATGAGAGCCTAAGCTATGGCAGTTATTCCTGGGATGCTGTTTTTATCAGTGAAACCAATATTGATGAAAAAGGCTGGACACTGGAAGTCGCCATTCCGTTCAGGCAGCTACGCTTTCCGGATGGCGAGGAACTGGAATTTGGCCTGATGCTGTACCGTATGATCAATCGCAAAAATGAAAGTGTTTTCTGGCCTGCAATTGGGATGGAATACGGCAGCAGCAGAAGTGCTATAGCGGCGGTATCACAATATGGTAGGCTAAAAGGAATTAAAAATATTCGGCGCGGGAAGAACATTGAGATTAAACCTTATATAATTTCGGGAGCGCAGGAGGTCCGACCCGATCTGCAAAACGAACAGACAGATATTGAATACACCTATGATATCGGGGGGGATTTTAAATATGGAATCACTTCTAATCTCACCCTTGATATGACCGTAAATACAGATTTCGCCCAGGTTGAATCTGATAATGTTGAACTCAATTTGTCTCGCTTCAATTTATTCTTTCCCGAAAAACGGGAATTCTTTCAAGAACGGGCCGGTCTCTTTGAACACGGGAATTCAAGATCTACACAAACGTTTTTCTCTCGCCGTATTGGCCTTACAAATGATATTTTGGCGGGAGCCCGGCTAACCGGACAGGCCGGCAGATTCTCAGTCGGTGCAATGAATATTGAAACGGGTGAAGAAATGAGTGAAGTGTTCGGAAATCGATCCACCAACAATACTGTAGCCCGAATTCGTTCAAATATTTTCCCCAGGGCAACAACCGGGGCTATCTTCACCAATGTTGAAAGTCCCGATGGATACAACCGCGCTCTTGGTGTTGATGCCAAATACCGTTTCTGGAGTTCAAGCGAATTTAATTCCTGGCTCACTAATGTTTGGGATAATGTAGAACGATTTAATGATGCAGCAGGGCATGCAAGTTTACAGCTTCAAAATGAATTATATGCGGGCGGATTTTCTTACACCAATGTGGGTAGAAATTACAATCCTGCCCTCGGATTTGTGCGGCGCACCGACATGAGACAATATTCAGGAAATTTAGGATATAATCCTGTTATAAATTTTGAGTCTCTCCCTTCCCTGGCCCGCATGTATTTCCAAACCTCATTTACTTTAATTGAGGGGCAGGATGGTGTTAAACAAAGCACCGAATTATCCGGTTCCATACAATCTGAATTTAGAAGCAGTGCAACGATTCAAATAAACGCAAATCAGCAATTCGAGCGGCTTTTTGTTCCTTTTAATATCAGAAATGATGCCGTGATTCCTGCCGGGGATTATACGTTTAATACCATAAGGCTGAGAGCAGAATCCGATGAAAGCAATCGTGTTTTTGGCTCCGCTAATATAAGTACAGGACAGTTTTACCATGGAAATAGAACAGATTTTGGACTCAGAATTGGATTCCGTCAATCGAATCATTTGAACCTGGACACCGGCTTTGAGCA
>JBBDLQ010000203.1:0-1768 GCA_040878765.1 Balneolaceae bacterium
AACGCTGCGAGGACCTTCGGACGCTCGCAGGTTCTCCAAAACAAGCCTATTCACTCCTGAAAGTGGTTTTTTTAATCCGCCGAGGGCGTGCCTACGGCAGAACTCAGGTTTTTAAGATGTATCGATGTTTATTAGATCAAAGTGAATACATAAGCCTGTGTTCCTGAAACATTAATACCTTTGCATGGATTTACAAGTACAGCTAATAGATACTGTTAAACCACAATTTCCAGACTTACTTAATTTGGAAAATGTATATTATCAGCCAATATTAATTTGATTGAATTGCTATGGACGCCTCTTATAAAGTCCCTGCCAAAACCCGAATAGGACATGTACATCTTAAAGTATCTGACTTGCAGCGCTCCCTGGATTTTTATTGCGGGTTGCTTGGTTTTGAGTTGATTACAACCTATGGTGATCAGGCTGCTTTTGTTTCAGCCGGAGGATATCATCATCATATCGGATTGAATACCTGGCAAAGTGAAGGGGCACCACCGGCTCCAAAAAAAAGCGCCGGATTATTTCACACGGCTATCCTCTATCCCACCCGAAAAGATCTGGCTGAAATTGTCCAGCGGTTGATGGAAGCCGATTATTCCATTTCCGGTGCTTCCGACCACGGGGTTTCTGAAGCTATTTACCTGGACGACCCAGATGAGAACGGTGTGGAATTGTATTGGGACCGCCCTGAAAGTGAATGGCCGAGGGATGAAGAAGGAAATATCAACATGTTTACCAATGCTCTGGATATTCAAGGCTTACTTAGTGAGTTGAAGTGAAGTGAACTAAATTAATTTTACTATTTCCTAATATTAGGGCTATTATCTTTTTTATATGAAAATAAACCTAATCTACTATCCATGGCAAAATTAATTGTTCTTCTCTCTATCATTCTACTCGGGTTTACCTCAACTACAAACGATGCTCTGCGCTGGGGACAAATCGGCCATCGTGCAACCGGTGATATAGCTGAACAATATCTCACCGAAAAAGCGGCGGCTGAAGTAAAACGGGTTTTGGGGGATCAATCCCTTGCAGAAGTAAGTACATGGATGGATGAAGTTCGAGCCGATAACACCTACGATTATATGGTAACTTGGCATTATGTTACCATACCCAAAGGTGAGACTTATGAAACAGCTGAAAAGGAGGAACGCGGTGATATCATTTGGGCGATTGAAAAAGTTGTAAGAGAATTAAAAGAAGGCGGGCTGTCAACAAAAAGGGAAGCAGAAAACCTGAAAGTATTGGCCCACTTGGTTGGAGATTTACACCAGCCTTTGCATGTTGGCAATGGAACCGACCGCGGTGGTAATGATGTGAGCGTAGAATGGTTCCGTGGAAATTCTAACCTGCATCGTGTGTGGGACAGCGAGATGATTAACGACAAACAACTTAGTTTTACAGAACTTTCCGACTTCATTAATCATCCTACTCAAGAACAAGTTCAAAATTGGCAAAGCACTTCCGTGCGGGATTGGGCATACGAGTCACAGGCACTGCTTCCGCAAGTATATGATATTCCTGAGAACAAACGATTAAGCTACGAATACTCCTACAAAAATTGGGATAAGGTAGAACAGCGATTACTTCAAGCAGGAGTGCGTTTAGCTGGCTTGATTAATGAAATTTATGGGTAGTAATAAAGTGATATGGTGATGTGGTGATATGGTGATTGAATGAATCAAAGATTCAGAATATCCTACTTAATTATTAGATTGATGATGATATAAAATTCAGTAACTAAACAGAAGCCACATCACCA
>JBBDLQ010000204.1:0-8083 GCA_040878765.1 Balneolaceae bacterium
AAGGTTACGCTGAAATTCCGGATATGAAAGGAATGAATATGCGCCAAGCCACAAACCTATTGACTAAACTTGGTTTAAACGTTGAATTAATTGGATCAGGTACGGTTTTCGCACAATACCCTAGCGCAGGTGAACACCTCCGAAAAGGATATACCGTTACCGTTCGCGGTAAAGCAAAGTCACTGGAAATATTAACCCAAGCTGGTGATTGACCCTTGAAACTCGATAAACTCATAGAAATTTGTAATCCGCTTCACGTCACAAATAAAAATTTTGACGGAGAGCTTACCACGTTTGCAATCGACTCGCGAGAGGTGAATGAAAATTCTGCCTTTATCGCTATTAGAGGTACTCAGGTTGATGGTCACATGTTCCTGGAAGATGCTATTAACCGTGGCGCGAAAGTAATTATTTGTGAGGAATCTTACTACACAGAAGAAGACGATGTTTGCGTAATTGAAGTTGAAAATACTCAAAAGCTGGCCGGACCTATAGCACAAGCCTTTGCCGGTTATCCTGCCGAAAAATTGAAAATTATTGGAATAACAGGTACTAACGGAAAAACTACTACAGCTACCCTTGTTTTCCAGGTTTTAAATGCTTGTGGTAAAAAAGTGTCGCTGCTTGGAACTGTAAATAAGCGCATTTTGGAAAACGTATTTGATAGCAAACTTACTACTTCCGATCCTATTGAGCTGGCCAATGACATGAAGGATATGGTGGAAGCAGGCTCCGAATATTTGGTGATGGAGGTTTCATCCCATGCATTACACCAAAACCGTGTGGCAGGATTCAATTTTGAAGTGGCTGCATTTACAAATTTAAGTCACGACCACCTCGACTACCACGAAACTATCGAGGAATATGCGAGGGCTAAAAAATTACTATTTGATCAGTTACCAGAACATTCTACTGCAGTGCTGAATATGGATGACCCAAAAGCCTCAGAGATGCTTGAAGATTGCAAAGCCAAAAAATCGCTGCTCAGTTTCAAGAATGAATCAGCTTATATCCTGAACAATTCTGCCCAGGGAATTTCAATAATTGTGGATGGTGAAAAAATTGAAAGTCCTTTGGTCGGAAAATTTAACGCCTATAATATTGGCCTTGTTTACCTGATCTGTAAAGCACTTGGATTATCTCCCAAAGAAATTACCAATGCCTTAAGTGAAGCAAAAGGCGCCCCCGGCCGTATGGAGCCTGTGGCCATAGAAGGTGAAAACCTGCCATTAGTCATAGTTGATTATGCCCACACCCCTGATGCACTTCAAAATGTGCTTTCTACCCTTAATGCGGTTAAGGATTTATCCCAAAAGCTAACAGTCATATTTGGCGCCGGCGGCGACAGGGACACCTCAAAACGACCAGAAATGGCCAAGGTTGCTGAAGAGTTTGCTGACAAGATTATTGTGACAAGTGATAACCCCAGGACCGAAAACCCTGATCTGATCATCACAGACATTCTGAATGGATTTGATAAGCTGGATAATGTTAAAAGCATCACTAATCGAAAAGAAGCCATTGAAAAAGCTATAAATGATGCTGCCAATAATGAAATCATATTAATAGCCGGTAAGGGTCACGAAGATTATCAGGAAATTAACGGTGAGCGCCATCATTTTGATGACCGAGAGTTTGCACTTGAGTTTCTAACCCAAAAAGCGAAGGGAGGAAACTGATGCTGCACGAACTTTTTACCTGGCTTGATACCGTTTATGATGTTCCAGGAACCGGGGCAGTTGCATTTATATCAACCCGGACGGCACTGGCAGCCATTACTTCTTTGCTTATCAGCCTTTTTATCGGGCGAAAAATGATACACCTTCTTAGCAAATTACAGCTGAAAGAGGTGATACGGGATGATATTGGCCTCGATCATCACCTTGCCAAAGGCTCAACCCCAACTATGGGCGGTGTCATAATTATTCTGTCCATCGTTATACCAACAATACTTTGGGCACGCCTGGATAGTATCTATAGCTGGCTGATAATTTTCGTAGTCATTGCGTTGGGTTTGGTTGGTTTTATTGATGATTACATTAAAGTGGTTAAAAAAGATAAAAGCGGTCTGGCCGGATGGTTCAAAATTGCCGGACAGGTTTCAGTTGGCCTCGTTGTTGGCGGCGTCCTTTACTTTCACCCCGATTTTGAAACCTTTAATTCTCTATCCACTATTCCATTCCTGAAAAATGCGAATATTGATTATGCCTTTTTCGGAGATACCTTAGGATGGATTATTTACCTGGCTGTAGCTGTTTTTGTGATAACTGCTGTCAGTAATGCTACTAATTTAACCGACGGACTTGATGGGCTTGCCGCAGGCATTTCTGCAATCTGTGGAATTGTTTTTGCCATTTTTGCTTATGTATCCGGCCGGGTCGATTTCTCCGGATTCCTCGATATCATTTATCTTCCCGGGGCGGGAGAACTCACCATATTCAGTGCTGCATTGATCGGGGCCTGTATAGGCTTTTTATGGTACAACACCCACCCGGCTTCAGTTTTTATGGGTGATACCGGTTCCCTTGCCCTCGGTGGTGCTTTTGGGGCGCTTGGATTAATGCTTCACAAAGAATTACTGCTTCCTTTCATATGCGGTGTCTTCTTTTTTGAAACCCTTTCGGTGATCATGCAAACCACTTATTTCAAATACACCAAGCGAAAATACGGGGTAGGAAAACGAATTTTTCTAATGACACCCATCCATCATCATTATGAAATGAAAGGATGGCCTGAGCAAAAAATTGTGGTTCGGTTTTGGATCATCACCGTTTTACTTGGAATTCTAAGCCTGTTAACGCTCAAAATCAGATGATAGAAGTTAAAGATAAACATATCGTTGTGATTGGGGCTGCACGTAGTGGTTTGGCTGCAGCACTTCTCCTTCAGAAAAAGGGAGCCGATATTTTTGTATCTGATTTTGGGGTGATTTCGGAGGATGCCAAAACAAAATTAACGGCTGCAGGCATTTCCTTTGAAGAAAATGGACATACAGAAATGGCAAAAACCGGTGAATTTGCAGTTGTAAGCCCCGGTGTACCTACAGAAACCCCTGTTGTTCAGCATTATTTAAACAAAGGTAAAGAAGTGGTTTCTGAAATTGAAGTTGCAAGCTGGTTTACTCAGAACAACATTATTGCGGTAACCGGTAGTAACGGTAAAACCACAGTAGCTAACTGGCTTGATCATTTATGGAATACCGCTAACCGCGACCACTCCCTGTCTGGTAATATTGGAGTGGCCTTTTCAGATGAAATTGAAGCAAATAATGGCGACTTCCTCCTTGAAGTAAGCAGTTTCCAACTTGATCATATCAAATATTTTAAACCGGAAGTGAGTGTGATTTTGAACATCACTCCCGACCACCTGAATCGCTATCAAAATAGCGTAGAAGCTTATGCTGCTTCTAAATTCAGGATCACAGAAAATCAGACGGAAGAAGATCGGTTCATATTTAACTACGATGACCCGATTATTCAAAAACATGTTGAAGCGCTAAAGCAAAAACAAGATGCTCCTCAATTATGGGCGTTCTCAAACGAGAATGAAGTGCCCGAAGGAGCCTTTGTACGCAACAATTATATCATCTTCAAATTCAACAATAAAGAAGAACCCCTTATGTCAGTAGAAGAAATTGGATTACGAGGCCGGCACAATGTTAGTAATGGTTTGGCCACCGCATTGGCAGCCCGGGCTGCTGAAATCAAAAATGAAGCCATCCGCGAAAGCCTGCGTTCTTTCACTGGTGTAGAGCACCGGCTGGAAGTAGTCCGTGAAGTTAGTGGCGTGAAATACATTAACGACAGTAAGGCTACCAATGTAAATGCCGTTTGGTTTGCCCTGGACAGCTTTCACGTGCCGGTTGTATTGATACTTGGCGGCCGCGACAAAGGAAATGACTATAGCGAACTGGAAGCTCAGATTCGTGATAAGGTTCACACCATCATTGCCATTGGTGAATCTAAAGATCGTGTAGAAGAACAGCTTGGTAAAGTGGTCCCTAATTTCGTAAAAGTAGAAACAATGGGCGGAGCCGTGAGGTCGGCTCAAAAAGTAGCCAAACGTGGCGAAGTTGTTTTGTTAAGTCCGGCTTGTGCCTCATTCGATATGTTCGACAGTTACGAACACCGCGGTAAAATTTTCAAGGAGGAAGTAAATAAGCTGTGATGAAATATTCTCAGTCAAACATATCATCTCAAAAATTTATACAAGAAAAAGGACTTCAGTCCTGCATAAAATAAAAACACATTGATATATACCTCACCACATAGCAATATTTCCAATATCATCGGCACTTCGGCCGAAGATATCGACACTCGTAAACAGGGCAGCGACCGTTACCTGTTAATGGCTGTTGTAATCCTGATGACCTTCGGGATGCTGGCGGTATATTCTTCAATTGCCTTTTTTGCGGAGACTAAATCAACTACAGCCGGACATCTGATTATCGGCCACATGGTAAAATTGGGCATAGCATTCTTCGTAATGCTGATTTTCTCTAAGATGAACTATCACACCGTCGCCAAATTTAGTCGTATTGGAATGGTTATTAGCTTAGTGCTATTACTTGCCGTGCTTGCCTTCGGAACCGAGCAATTTGGGGCTAAACGCTGGCTGAATGTGGGTGGTTTTTCATTCCAGCCTTCCATGGTTGCAACGGTAGCGCTTATCATACATGTATGTGTGTTATTAAGTGAAAAGCAGGAATACATCAAAGATTTCAAAAAAACATTCCTGCCCATCATGTTTTGGGTGATCCTGACCTGCGGGCTCATAGGCCTTGAGGATTTCAGCAGCGCGGCTATTCTATTGGGAATTTGCTTAGTGTTGATGTTTGTGGGAAGAGTGAGTGTAATCCAGCTGGGTTCGTTGATTGCGGTCGGAATTTTAGGCGGAGCATTATTACTTGGCCAATCCGGAAACCGGCAAGATCGTATCAACCAATACATCACCCAAATTAAAGACATCCCAAGCGAATACATTCTCCAAGGCAGCGGATACCAGGCTCAGCAGGCTCATATTGCCATTGCTAAAGGGGAATTGATTGGGGTTGGTATTGGCAAGAGTTCACAACGCGACTTCCTCCCTGCCCCCTATAACGATTTTATCTTTGCCATTATAACCGAAGAATATGGGCTGATCGGTGCCATGTCACTCATATTTATTTTTACTCTAATTTTGATTCGGGGCGTGGTTTTCATTGCAAGGAATGCGGAAGATCACCTTGGTGCCCTTTTAGCTTTAGCATGTACGCTCACCGTCGTTTTATATGGATTTGTAAACGCAAGTGTAGCCAGCGGGATACTTCCGGTAACAGGACTTCCTATGCCCTTTGTGAGTTACGGAGGTACCAGCATGCTTTTTACCGGCTTGATGGTTGGCATCCTTCTCAACATCTCGAAACATAACCGGGGCAGGAGGACCTTATTCTATGGATAATCCACGAATATTATTAGCAGCAGGCGGAACCGGCGGACATGTATATCCCGCTATTGCCATAGCTGATGCTTTGAAAGCTGAAAACCCGGATACCGAAATCATTTTTGTAGGTACTAAAGACCACATGGAATGGAGTGCTGTACCCAAAGCAGGGTATGACATTATGAATGTCTGGATCAGTGGTTTTCACCGCCGTTTCACCCTGAAAAATTTTCTGTTTCCGGTGAAATTGGGAACAAGCCTTATTCAAAGCTTTAAAATATTATCCGGATATAAACCGCATGTTGTTGTTTCCTGCGGCGGATATGCTGCCGGTCCAGTTGGATGGGTAGCTGCAAAAAAAGGAATTCCTATAGTAATTCAGGAACAGAACAGTTTTCCCGGTGTAACAAACCGCTTGTTGGCAAAATATGCCGTCAAAATATTTACGGCCTTCAAAGAGGCGGATCGATATCTCCCCGAAGAAAAAACGATGGTTGCTGGAAATCCAACCCGGGCAACTTTAACCGGAGTCGATAGATCCAGTGCACTTAAGACTTTTGATTTTAGCCACGACAAACCGGTGCTTTTGGTAATGGGTGGAAGCGGTGGTGCAAAATCGATTAATGAGGCCATGAAAGCTAACATCGAGCACCTGCACAACATAGCCGGCTTACAGATCATCTGGCAATGCGGAGCCCGGTATTATGATGAGCTTTCAACCCAAATCAACGAAAAGAAATTAGAAAACCTGCGGCTCACTGCCTTCCTCGACAATATGGCGGAAGCGTATGCAGCAGCTGATTTGGTAATTAGCCGTGCCGGGGCAAGTTCATGCTCAGAGTTAATGCTAACGGGAAAACCAAGTGTATTGGTCCCCTCTCCCAATGTTGCGGGAGACCACCAAACACAAAACGCAAAAGCAATGGTAGATGCAGGTGCATCTAAACTGTTGGAGGATAATGCTATGAAAGATACTATGACCGAATTAGTTGAGCAGTTGATCTATGATCAGGAAAACCTGAAGCGCATGAATCAAGCTGCCCTTAATCTTTCCAAGCCGGAAGCAGCTCATTTAATAGCCAAAGAAATTTTAGAAATCGCAAAATCGAAGTTATAAGTCAATAGTGGAAAAACGCATCGTAACACAACCCGTTTTTGGTAAAACCAAGCATATTCACATGGTGGGTATAGGTGGAATTGGTATGAGCGGGATGGCCGAAATTTTATTACAGCGCGGATACAAAGTTACCGGCTCCGACGGTGCTGAAACCGAAACTACGAAGCGATTACAAGAGCTTGGTGCAACCGTACACAAAGGCCACGATGCCAAATATATTGAAGGAGCCGACGTGGTGGTTTATACCAGTGCCGTTAAGGCAAATGAAAATGTAGAAACCAAGGCTGCCATCGAAAAACGCATCCCCACCATCAAGCGGGCAGAAATGCTGGCCGAGTTGATGAAAATGAAATTCGGAATTGGAGTTGCCGGAACACATGGCAAAACCACTACCACTACTATGATAGGCCATGTTACCCAGGATGGAAATTACGATCCGACCATTATTGTAGGCGGGAAAGTGCACAGTTTTGACAAGACCAACGCGGTAGTTGGGAAAGGTGATCTTATTGTAGTGGAAGCCGATGAATTTGACCGGACCTTCCTGCGCCTGTCCCCTTCTCTTGCCATTATTACAAATATTGAAGCCGAGCACCTGGATATTTATGATGACCTGGAAGATGTAAAACAAGCATTTGTCGATTATGCCAACAAAGTTCCTTTTTACGGGGCTGTGATTGTATGCCTTGATGATCCAAATGTTCGCAGCATTTTACCACAATTAGAAAAGCGGGTCATAACCTACGGTTTAACCCCGCAGGCTCAGCTCCGGGCCGTTGATTTACGAGCTGATGCTTTCACAAGCACGTTTACCGTTTTGCGTGACGGAGAAAAATTAGGCGTTATTACTTTAAAAGCGCCGGGTGAACATAATGTGAAAAATGCGCTCGCTTCCATCGCTACCGGACTTGAACTTGACATCGATTTTAAACTGGTAAAACAAGGTATTGAGCGTTTTGACGGGGTATTCCGCCGCTTTCAGCTTAAATACGATAATGGCTGTATGGTGATTGATGATTACGCACATCACCCCACAGAAGTGCAGGCTACGTTACAAGCCGCCCGTAAAGGCTGGCCTGACCGGAGGGTAGTTGCCGTATTTCAGCCACATTTGTATTCCCGAACACAAGATTTATATAAAGATTTTGGCCTTTCATTTTTTGATGCCGAGGTGCTGATCGTAACCGATGTTTATCCTTCCCGCGAAAAACCAATTGAAGGTGTTTCCGGAAAACTGATAGCCGATACAGCCGTTCAGTATGGCCACAAAAAAGTGAGCTATGTGGAAGACAAAGAAAATGTTACTGAAACCCTGAAAGAAATTTCGAAAGCGGGAGATATTATTATCACAATGGGCGCCGGCGATATATACCGTTTTGGAGAAGAATTTGTGGAAGCGTTGAAATCCGGAACTTTTAAACCAAAAGTAAAATAATTGAATAAGCAAGATTCAAATAAAAGTTTAATGCCGTGGATCACTGCCATTTTAATGGTCATTGGGATTGCTGTGCTTGCTGCAATGTATTGGACCCAACATATAACAGT
>JBBDLQ010000204.1:8183-9986 GCA_040878765.1 Balneolaceae bacterium
CGAGTCATTCTACCAGGTCAGAGACTTTTTAATGAAGGCTAAAATTGATGGATTTGGCTGGGCAACCATTAGTGAGGTGGCTTTTGAGGAAACCGATGGTGTAGTGGCTTTAAGTCATGAAAATGGGGTGAAACTGATTTTTGGACGCAATGATTTTGAACATAAACTCGAAAACTGGAAAGCTTTTTATACGGATGTAATTCGTACCAAGGGAATACAATCGATGCAGCAAGTGGATCTCCGGTTTACAGATCAGGTGGTTACCCGTGAAATTTGATTTCAGTGACATATCGTTTGCCGGAATTGCCAGTTCCGTTGGTTCCGACGCAGAGCGTACGGAACCAGCACAAAACATTGACACAATAAAATTTCTCGATACATTTTTGAATTCACCACCAAAAACATCCATAGAACGGGATTCTATTAACGAATTTTATTCGGATCTGGCAAAGGGCGTATTGCGATACGCCCCTACGGGTGAAAAATCAGACAACAGATTAGAAAGAACATTAGCAATCAACAAAAACACAGCGGATCATCATGGAAGAACATGAAAATATAATGGTTGGCCTCGATATCGGGACCACAAAAATTTGCGCAATCGTAGCCTCAATCGATGAACAGGAACGTATTCACATCCTCGGGGTGGGCAAAGCTCACAGCGACGGCCTGAACCGTGGAGTTGTGGTAAATATCGACAAAACCGTAAATGCCATTAAAGATGCTATCGCTCAAGCCGAGCTGGCCTCCGGCATACAGGTAAATTCAGTAAATGTGGGTATTGCCGGCGATCACATTCGCAGTATGCGAAGCAAAGGCGTTATCACCATCAACAACAAAGACAATGAAATTACCGCAAAAGATGTGGAACGCCTTCTTGAAGATTGCCAGCGCATCATGCTTCCGACCGATCAGCAAATCCTGCACGTGATCCCACAGGAGTTTGTAGTGGATGGTCAGGATGGCATCAGCGATCCCGTTGGAATGAGCGGCATGCGTATGGAGGCTGAAGTTCACATCATCACCGGACTCGTTTCTGCTGCTAAGAATATGTACCGCTGTGTAGAACGCGCCGGGTATCAGGTGGCTGATCTCATTCTTGAGCCGCTCGCTTCTTCCTATTCCGTTTTGGATGAAGAGGAAAAAGAAGCCGGTGTGGTATTGGTTGATATTGGTGGCGGAACCACCGACCTCGCCATCTTCCAGGATAACACCATCCGTCACACAGCTGTAGTTGCAATTGCCGGACAAAAAGTAACCGACGACATCCGCCTCGGACTCAGTGTGCTCGACGATCAGGCCGAAACCCTGAAGCGCAAACACGGCGAAAGTTATGCTGACTTAATTGAAGAAGATGAAGTGATCACCGTTCCCGGAATTGCAGGACGTCCACCCAAAGAAATCACTAAAAGCATTCTTGCCAAAATTGTACAAGCCCGGATGGAAGAGATTCTTGAGATCGTAGGCATTGAGATCAAGCGAAGCGGCTATGCCGATTCCATGAGCGCCGGAGTAGTAATTACAGGCGGCGGATCATTAATCAAAAATATATGTCCGCTGGCAAACGAAATATTAGGACTGGATGCCAAAGTGGGAATCCCATTAGGCATCACAGGCGGACTGAAGGAAGAAGTGAACAGCCCGATCTACGCTACCGGCGTCGGTTTGGTAATGCATGCCCTTCGTTCAGGTACAACAAACAACCAAACGATGATGCCATCATCATCAAAAGGAACCAATGTTGAGCAGGTGATGCAGAAAATCACCGAACGCATGAAAAGTTGGTTCAAAGAACTTTAATCA
>JBBDLQ010000205.1:0-9933 GCA_040878765.1 Balneolaceae bacterium
GAGGCACGCATTACAGACGGGGAAAACCCGGTGACGCCAGAATAGCATAAGAGAAGTAAAAGCAGTAATCCAAAACCAATATGACTGCCATATTTTTTTGTCCAGAACCAAGGGATGATCACCCAAAAAGGAGCTACGATAAAACCCACATGTAAACCTGAAACGGCCATTATATGTGATAAACCGGCGCGTGCAAAAGCAGTTTTGGATTCGGTGTCTAACTCTTGTTTATAACCAACCAATAAAGCTTTTGCAATAGGAGCTGTTTTCTCATTAAAGTTTTGGTCCACTAAACCAAGGGCTTTTTCACGCCACCAAACCCATTCAAAAATGCGGTTATTAGAAGTGATTTGGTGTAGGCTATCGAGCCGTATTTGAGCGTGTATATTCTGTGATTTCAGGTATTGTTTATAATCAAAATCCTCAGGATTACGCTTGCCCGAAATTGGGATAATAGTTCCGGATAAAAATACTTCATCACCCAATGTTGCCAAATCCCGTTCATCTTCGGCTAATATCCTGGCTTTATATTTTTGTGTGGATAATATTTGGCCAAAGCTTGTTTTTGAGATATTAACATCCCAGCGGGTTTTACCCGTTGATGTTGTTGAAATGGATTGTATAGCCCCGGTAATTTCAATTTCCTCCCAAGGCATTACTTCAATAAGTTGTACCGTTTCTGCAGGGCCAATTTTTTGTTGTATTCCCAGTCGGAATGCCCCAAAGGAAATAATGATTAGCATAAAAAGAAGGGCACTGATGCTTGGTAAAATTACGCTGATTCTTTTCGAATTTCTCCATTCTGTGGCAATAAAAGCAACAAAAAGGAAAGAAATGGAACCGGTGATTAGTAGAAGGGTGGGGTTAATAAAATGATACAGCAAAATTCCGGCAATCAGTAAAAGTGCAATTCTGACTGCAGGATATTTGCTGAAAGGAAATTGATATGTACCCCTTGCTTCCATAACAGTAAGAGCGACAAAATATCAATTCCTTACAAAAAAATTTAAAAAACGATCAAATTCGGGGAGTTTTAATTGATATAAAACTAATTTTCTTCAGGCATCAATCGATAAACGCCATCACCCTCAGCAGTAAAATAGATATATCCATCCGGGCCTTGTTCTATAGCACGGATACGTCCGACTCCTTCAGCTAACTTTGTTTCGGTAAGGATTTTATCTCCCTGAACATCCAGGTGAGTGATGTATGCAAATTTCAGGGAACCAACCAGGAGATCACCTTCCCAGCCCGGATATTTATCACTGGTAATAAAGGCCATTCCGGATGGGGCAATAGATGGATCCCAATATAAAATGGGCTGTTCCATACCAGCTTTTGCAGTGTCTTCGGTCAATACAGTTCCATTGTAATTAATTCCGTAACTGATTTCGGGCCAGCCGTAATTTTTACCCGCTTCAATAATGTTCACTTCATCTCCGCCCCGGGGACCGTGTTCGTGAGCCCATACAATTCCGCTTTCAGGATTTAGCTTCATGCCCTGGGGATTCCTGTGACCATAAGAATAAATGGCTTCTACAGCTCCTTCTTGTCCTACAAAAGGATTGTCGGAAGGGATACTGCCGTCATCATGCAACCGATAAATTTTACCGCCGTCCCGGGTAATGTCTTGGGGATTTACATCACGGTTGCCACGATCACCAATAGAGAAAAATAAGTATCCATTGTTATCAAACACTATTCGGCTGCCATAATGTTGCCCCCGTGTTGAATTAGGTTTAGCCTTATAAAGAACTTCGGTATTAACCAGTGCATTATCTGCTAATTTTGCCCGAATAATGGCTGTGTTGCTTCCGTCTCCGCCACCGGCGTTGGATGCATGAGAAAAGTAGATCCATCCGTTGTTTTCATAATCAGGGTGAAGTTCAATATCCATGAAGCCACCCTGTCCATTAACATCCAGTGTGGAGGGTATTCCATCTTTAATTTCATTTACGATTTCACCATCGCGGATTCGATATAAAGTACCTGATTTTTCAGTTACTAACATATCTCCACTGGGCAGAAAGGCAATTCCCCAGCCAATTTTAATTCCATCTACTACTTTTTCAGCAGTTACTTTGTAGTTGTCGGAATTTGGGATTTTATCTTTGTTTCCAGCCTCGCTGTTACACCCGCTAACGATTAGGATTAGAGCAAGTATGGATAGAATAGAGCTTGAAATTTTATTTATTTTCATAATCAGATCTCTGTTTAATATTATTGATAAAGGAATCGCCTGAATTCATCTACGCCCATATAACCAGTTTTTTTCTTGATAACGTTTCCCTCGGAATCCAGAATGAGTGATGTGGGAAAAACAAAGGCACCTTTACTTTGGGCAAATTCTCTAGATGAAATATCTGTTCCGCTGAAAGAAATGAACTCGGTAGAATTACCATCAATCCGAACCGGAATATAATCAGCATCCATAACCTGCCTAACTGTTGAGTCTGGAAAGACTTCGCGGTCCATGGCTCTGCAATACTTACAGCCTACTTCATAAACATCAACAAAAATAAGTTTATCGGTGGAGGCCGCTAATGTTTGCGCCTCATGAATTGGCACCCATTCCGGTGAGTTTTCTATAGAATTGGGGGCAGTTACATTTGTCATGGAGATATAAATGAATATCCCTAAAAAAATACTAACGGCAATAATTATGATGGATTTCTTAGGCATTACAATATTGAATTCAGATTTCATCAAAAATACAAAAACTTGTGCACTTATCAGCAATGGGGGAATTAAAAACCGGTTAAAGCTATTACAGCTATTAGCAGATTTTTTTACCTTCTTAAAAAAATTTATGAAAGAAATTGAATCTTATCGACTTGGTAAAGTTCAGGTGACCATCACTGAAACGGATAAACCAAATAAATTGAATGTGGAATGCTTTGATGGGGAATATCACTCTGAGTTTACAGTAAGCGAATATGAGTTTAAGAATTATCGTCGCCTTATGAATCAGAGAATTACACAGGCATACAAAAATACGAATGAGGATGACGGATAATTTCAGAGAATAGGGAACCCGAAGATGAAATTTATACAAGAGAGATAGGCACAAAAAAACCCGTACAGTTCTTTCTGCCGGGCTTATTTTTAAGTAACTATGTCCAATATACGGCGGAGATGCCCCCTCAACCAAATCTAATTTCTTTTATATAACTAATAGTAAGTAATGATAAATTATTTGTAGTTTATAGTTGTTAATAAGCAATTAAAAAATGATAATTAAGAAGATAAATGCCTAAGAAAGTCGGAGATTTAACGCTGTATTCCGTAGATGATCTGCATGAATTACTGGACATTTCAAAAATGACTCTGCGAACCTATTTGAGGGAAGGCCGAATTCGTGGCCGGAAATTAGGGGTTAGCTGGTATGTAACTGAAGAAGCCATCAAGGAATATTTTAAAGAACCACATGACGCTCAATCATCCACCCAGAAGAAAAATAATAGACAATACCGATATATTGTTCAGGGTATTAACGACCTGGTGAGTGAAACAGAGGAATGTGACACCATTGAGGAAGCCATTCAATTAATAAATGACCAGGCTATTATCAGTTTGTTCCAGGTACGAATAGTTGATAGGGAGACGGATGAAATCACAGAAATTATTAAAGCACGAGATTTTATTGAACGCCATGCTTAAACTGAAAGACACAGGACTGGAAGAATTTTCATTTGGGGAAGGAACCGATGATCATTTCTATATTTTAGTAAACAAAAGAATCAGTCCCAGCGGGATTGATGTGGAGAAACTCAGTAAAGCCGACCCGAGAAAATTCGATGCCGTACTAAATGAAATGGGGTGCATATTGATGCTGAATGGAATTGAAGTTACGGAGCTTTGCATGCGCGGGGAATTAGACAAAGAAAACTTGCACGAGAGTATGTACAAACTGGCTAAAGATGAAGGGATGATTAAGTAACACTTTGTGTAGCCCAAACAAATCGGCTTAGTGAGCCGATGTACAATGTGTCGCTGCTCGCTGAGCCGCTAGAGACTATTTGGTTAATTTAAACGGCCCATTTTTCTTCCACCATTCCCAGGCTCTAAGCAAACAAATCACCGTTTTTCCATCATTTATTTCCCCGGAATGTACCATATCAACGGCTTCTTTAAATGGAATTCGTTGCCGGGTTACGAACTCATCCTCATCAACCTGTTGGGGAACAGATTGCAGATTCCAGGCTGCATAAATATGAATGATTTCGTCTGAGTAACCAATGCCGGGATAGAAGTGTCCGATGTAAGTATAGTCGGAAGTTAACACACCCGCTTCCTCCCGTAATTCTCTTACGGCGGTTTGGTCCTCTGGCTCACCGGCATCAATTTTGCCGGCTGGTACTTCCCAAAATATTTGTCCCATAGGATATCTAAACTGCCTAATCATCATTAAATCACCATTTTCATATATAGGTACTACAGCACATGCTCCGGGGTGTTTAATCCATTCCCGAGACGAAGCAGACCCATCGGGCAGTTCCACTTCATCATAAAAAATATGGAGTAATTTCCCTTTAAAAACTTCTTCAGATGTCAGTGTTCTTTCAACAAGTAATTTATGTTCGTTCATGGTGGTTTTAGTACTTCAATGACTGTAAATTTGGATCGGCAATATCGTAAATAAAAACAAGGTTTGGCTAGTACTACAAAAAATATAGACGGCAAAAAAGTTCAGGTTACAGGTCGGATATTTACCTGGTCTAATACTATTTCATTTACCCGTATTTTAGTAGCATTTCCAGTGGTGTATTTACATTATCAAAATGATTTTCAGGTTAATACTTCCATCATAATTCTAATAGCATATGGGGTTATATCTGATTATCTGGATGGATATATTGCCCGCAAAACGAATGCCATTTCTGAACTGGGAAAAATGATTGACCCGGTTGCCGATAAACTTTGTGCTTTGGTTTTATTTATTTATACCGTTTGGATTGGCTGGATTCCCCTTTGGTTTTTGATCCTTGCAGTTGTCCGGGACATCCTCATTATGCTCGGTTCCTATTATATAAAAAGGAAATATGATAAAGTAGCTATGGCCATCATGTCCGGGAAGATTTCAGTGAATGTACTGGCATTGTACTGGATATCAGTATTCTTTTTTCCTGAGGCCAATAATACACATCTGTTTTTAATGGCATGTTCGGTAACTTTAATGGTTATTTCCTGGATCGACTATTTTAACCGCTACCGCCTTATCATGCGCGGGGCAAAATTTAATTAGAAGTATTTTTTATGGGATTTTTTGAAAAATTAGGACTCAAGAAGAAAGAGAAACTGGACGAAGGAGTTGAGAAAAGCCGCGATGGATTGCTCAATAAAATTGGGAAGGCTTTTGTGGGGAAGGACAAAGTTGATGACGCCATCCTCGATGACCTGGAAGAAATTTTAATCACTTCAGATGTTGGCGTGAACACCACCATCGAGATTATAAAGAAAATTGAAGTGCGGGTTGCCAAGGATAAGTATGTGACCCAAGATGAACTTCAAGTAATGCTTCGCGAAGAAATTGTAAACCTGCTGGAAGATAATGCCCCCGACAAACCCGCTGAATTTGTAGCCGACTTTCCCGTAAAACCACACATCATATTAGTAGTTGGCGTGAATGGAGTGGGCAAAACGACCACCATCGGCAAACTGGCACATCTCTACAAAAAAGCAGGTAAAAAAGTAATAATGGGAGCGGCAGACACTTTTCGGGCTGCAGCGGTTGATCAGCTTAGGATTTGGAGTGAACGTGCCGATGTACCCCTCATTCAGCAGGGGCAAAATGCTGATCCTGCTTCGGTTGCTTACGATACGGTGGCTGCAGCCAAAGCCCGCGGATGTGATGTGGCATTAATAGATACCGCCGGGCGCCTACATAATAAAAAAGCCCTGATGGAAGAACTCGCCAAAATAAAACGTGTGATGGGCAAAGTGGTGGAAGGAGCCCCACATGAAGTGATTTTGGTCTTGGACGCTTCAACTGGACAAAATGCTTTACAACAAGCTCGTGCTTTCACCGAAACCGTAGATATTACCGGCCTGGCTCTCACTAAATTAGATGGAACGGCTAAAGGAGGGATTGTGATCGGTGTTTCTCATGAGCTGAGTGTACCAGTGAAATACATTGGCGTAGGCGAACAACTAGAAGACTTGCAGGTTTTTGACCGGGCTGATTTTGTGAATGCACTATTTGGGGAATAGATTTGGTGAGATGGTTCGGGGTGGTTAGTCAATTACTTATTGCCGAATGGTAATGCCCGCCAGGAGGGAGACTGAGGCAGCAAATATTGTACCCTGTCATGCTAATTGGAGCCGACTGGCGGCGGAGTGAAGCATCTCCCGAATACGGGTCGGATATTATTTAAGGTGGGGTCGAGATAAAACCATAGCTATGGTAACATTGGATAAAGGTATCTTATTTCGTACTCACGTTATTTAAGAATTTGCATTAGCAAGGCAGTTACTCCTTTCAAGGAGAGCCATCCTCACTCACTATGTTGCGCTTCGTTCATTATCCAGAATGACATTGCAATGGGAACACCGTGTAAGCCCGGATTCTTTTCACCTATAACTCATTTCTTGACATAAACTTTATTGAGGCAAGAGTCCGTTATCTTTCAGGAACAGTCGATGATCAGGGGCTGTTTTTAGTAGGTATCTTCCCTCAAGATATGATCTCATCCAAAGGAATACCGGATCAGCTAACCGGGACAGTTTATATTTACTAAGAGTAAACACCCAATTATTGAGCTTTACTTGGTTCGCCTCCTACTTTGCCTCCATCATCGGGATTGGTAGTGTCCTCTCCATTTTCCTCATCATCAGGAGATTTAAATGTTATGTTAAATTCCAACGTATTTTTCATTGCTATTTGATAAGTTCGTGTTCACCGCAAAAAAACAATATTTTGCTACTAATCGCAATAACTGGAAGTATTTCATGAAGATATTATTTATGGTTGTAATTATAACCGGGGGTTTCCTTTCCGGGTTAAAGGCACAAAATACGACTCCAGAATCTCTGTATAATACCGGGAACGACTTATACCGTCAGGCAAAATACGGGCAAGCCGCCGATTTTTTCCAAAAAGCAGCAGAGGGTTTTCTGGAAGAAAGTGATTCACTAAAATGGGCTGATGCCATTTTACGCCAGGGTGATGCTTTAATGAACCGGGGAGAGGTTCGAAAAGGACGGGATTTATTTCTATTCGTAAACGAACATCACCCTAAAAGCAGTGAGGCCACATTAAAAGCCAAAATAAATCGAAATTTGGGAAGGGTTTACCGGGAATTAGAACAGTATGAACTATCAAAAGACTATTATTTAAAAGGGATTGAATTTGCCCATGCTTCCAAAGATTCTGCTTTAATTGCCACGCTGAATAACAATATTTCTTATTCCTACCTGTATTCCGGGGATTATGAAAAGGCATTATCTCATCAGAAAAAAGCCAAAAACATGTATATAGCTTTGGGAAAGGAATATGAGCTTTCGTTCGTTCTAAACGGAATGTTTGCAACACTAAGAGATTTGGGTTTACATACTCAGGCCAATAAATATTTACGCCAAAGCATGGCTATCAGGGAGGAAACTAGAGACCCCAACCTAATGGATATCGCCTATCACAATATGGCGGCGAGTTTCAATGATTTAGGCAAACCAGACAGCGCTATTATATACTATCAAAAGTCGCTGGAACTGTCCCGGATGCTGCAGAACCCCTACGACATCACTCAAACACTGATTAATATTGGACTACTTTATGAACGATCGGGAGATTATGACAATGCTTTGGCCTATTACAACGAAGCTCTGGAAACCAACTACCAAACCGAGCGGCCGGTTTCTATTGCTAAGAATCTTATACGTCTTGCAGAAGTTGCCATTCAGAATAATGACCCTGTTAATGCGGGGAACTTTTATGAGGAAGCTTTGACTTGGATGCAGAAAGCAAATGCTCCACAGGAATTAGCTGGTCTTTATCTAAATATTGCCGAATTAAAAATGAATCAGGAAAATTATGCAGAAGCCAAAAAATATGTGGCGGATGCAAAAGACATCGCTCAGAAGGATTTTACAGCTCAATTATATCAGGCACATGAGGTGCTCGGGGAAATCTATGAAGCAGAAGGAAGCCTTCAGGAAAGCCTGAATCAGTACCAGCAAGCGTACAAGCTATTTGCTAATCGGGGTATTTCTTCCAAGATAAAACCTGCGATGAACCTGGCCCGTGCTTACAGCAGGCTCCAATCAGACAGTGCCTTTGTTTATGCCGATGAAGCCTTTTCCCTCATTGATTCCATCCGCACAAATGTGGCTGGACTTGCCTTCAGGTCTGGGTTTTTCCGTAATTATGCCGGCTTTTATAACGAAGTGGCTGCGTGGTATATCACCCCAAAAAATAATCCCCAAAAAGCTTTCGGGTTAATTGAAGCTGCCAAGGCCCGCGTATTGATGGACGAGCTTGCCGAGGCACAGGAAAAGGTGTACGAAAACCTGGATGAAGCCACACTCATCAAAAAACAACAGAAAGCCAAGCAAATAGACCGGCTTTACAGTGAATTGGAAAGGGTTGAATCCGAACAGGAGGCAGCATCCATCAGAAATGAGCTCAAAGACCTCGAATTTGAGTACCAGTCGTTTCTAAATGAGCTTAATACAAGCAGCCGGCAGTTAAAGAATTTCAGCTATCCGAAACCAGTTTCACTTGGAGAAGTACAGGGCCTGTTGGATAAAAAAACAGCCGTTTTGGAATTTGCTTTTACCCGCACGGGGATGATCCGGCTTTTAATTACCCACAATAACATCTCCGGCCTTTTTATGGATTCTGTAAATACTTACGATGCACGATCCTTTTTTACAGAAATGGTGCGAAATTTTCGGGATGGTATTATTGATGAACGCGAACATGAAGCTATTAAGAAGCTGGGAACATCATTAGAAGAAAGGTTGATTCCCTCAACTGTTGCAGTCCGCAACGGCACCCTAACAAACCTCGTCATTATTCCGGATGGCCCACTGAGTTACCTTCCATTTGAAGCCTTGAGCCGTAACTCCCGTTATTTGATTGAAGATTTTTATATAAAATATTTACCCTCGGCTTCCATTTACTCTTTTATTCAATCTCCACATCGTACTACCGAATTTGAAATGTTGGCCGTGGCCGGTTCCGGTTTTGAAAGCGAACAAAGTGTGGCAATTTCAACCCGCTCGCAAACTTCTTTTACCTCATTGCCTTCCACCCTGTTAGAGATTGATTCAATTTCCGTGAATTTCACCAATGCTAAAATTCTTAAGAATGAGAATGTAACCGAAGCCACGCTGAAATCTCATGATTTAAGTAACTACCGCTTCCTTCATTTTGCCACCCACGCCAATGTGGATGAAACTACCCCGTTTCGCAGCGGGCTCCTGCTCTCGAAAAAACCGGAGGTAGAATCTCTTTTTGGGGAAGACGGCCACCTGAACAGCCGCGAAATTTCCAGCCTTAGATTGAATGCTGATTTGGTAACCTTAAGCGCATGCAACACCGGAATGGGAAAACAAGTGACGGGTGAAGGGTTGATTGGTCTGCAGCGCTCGTTTCTTTCGGCAGGGGCCTCGTCCGTAATGGTAAGCCTGTGGGCTGTGTTTGACCGCAGCACAGCAATATTTATGTCCACTTTTTACCGCAGCATGCTTGCTCACCAACAAGAAGATTATGGGCTGTGGAACAAAACCCTGGATTGGTTTGGCTTGTACGAACACCCGATGATCGATTATAAAACCAAGGCCATACGTGACGCCAAACTCGCCATGATCGACCATCCGTACTACAGCCACCCAGTGCATTGGGCTCCTTTTATTTTGATTGGTAAGTAATTCGTTCCGACGCAGAGCGTGCGGAACGAGGTGCATAGTGTTGCGAGTGTGCGGAATGAGGTG
>JBBDLQ010000206.1:0-7735 GCA_040878765.1 Balneolaceae bacterium
ATTATTGGGGCTGGCATAGTTGGTCTCTCTACGGCTTATAAATTATCACTTACATATCCTGAAGCAAAAATCCTGGTTTTGGAAAAGGAAGACCGGGTAGCGGCTCATCAAACAGGGAAAAATTCGGGTGTTATCCATTCCGGAATTTACTACAAGCCAGGAAGCTATAAGGCTAAAAATTGCGTGGATGGGCGCCATCAGCTGGTGGAATTTTGCAAAAATCACGATGTAGCTATAGATATCTGCGGTAAGGTTATTGTGGCTGTAGATGAAGAGGAAATGCCTCGCCTTGAAAAAATTTACGAGCGCGGACTCGAAAATGAAATTGAAGGCATTGAGATGATTGATACCAATCGCCTTAAAGAACTGGAGCCTCATGTTCAGGGAGTAGGGGCCATTCATGTTCCCTGCGCCGGAATTGTAGATTTTGCCGGCGTTTGCCGAAAACTCATGGAGCTGCTTGAAGCTGGAATGGGAGAAGTAAAATTCAATAGTGCGGTTAACGATATATCCAATAAAGGAGATCATGTTTTGGTTTCGGCCGGCGGGAAAAAGATCAAAACCCGTTTTTTGGTAAATTGTGCCGGGTTGCATTCTGATCATGTAGCCAAATCGGCCGGCGTTCATTCCCCGGTAAAAATTGTGCCGTTCAAAGGTGAATATTACGAGCTGAAACAGGAAGCGGAATATCTGGTTAATAATCTTATTTATCCGCTGCCCAATCCTGAGTTTCCATTTTTGGGAGTACATTTTACACGGATGGTTTTGGGGGGAATTGAATGTGGCCCTAATGCCATTTTTGCTTTTAAAAGGGAAGGGTATAATAAATTATCTTTCAGCCTGAAGGATACCGCCGAAACCTTCAACTTTCCCGGATTCTGGAAAATGACCAGCAAACACTGGCGTATGGGACTTGAAGAGTACAAGCGCTCTTTTTCAAAAACTGCTTTTGTAAAAGGCCTCCAAAAACTTATTCCTGAAATCAGAAAAGATCAACTTCATACCTCACCGGCAGGAATCCGGGCGATGGCTCTTCAGCCCAATGGGGAAATACTGGATGATTTCTATTTTGAAGTAGTTGACCGGCAGATTCATGTGTTGAATGCTCCGAGTCCTGCGGCAACGGCCGGACTTGCCATAGGGGATGAGATCGTAAAAAAAGTGCAAGATAATTTCTCCTTTCAGAAAACTGCGTGATTTTTTAATCTCTCAATATCCCATTGAATTTATCCCGAATTAACCTCAAACTCCTGCAACAAATAATCCGGATTTTTTTTGATTAAACGAGATTCACTTACCCGCCAATTGTATGCTCAGGATGCTTCCATGTATCAGGAAGTTCCCGAGGGCGTATCCTTTCCGAAAACGATAAAGGATATTCAGGAACTCGTAAAACAGGCTAACGAGCATAAATTCAGTATAACAGCCCGAAGTGCAGGCACGAGCCTGGCCGGACAAACCACTGGTGGCGGAGTGATAATGGATATATCCCGCCATATGACCGGGATCCTTCAAATTGATGGGAATGAGCAAACAGTGCGCGTTCAGCCTGGTGTGATACGGGATACTTTAAACAGGGAGGCGGGAAAACTAAACCTGTTGTTTGGTCCTGATACCGCCACTACCAACCGTTGTATGATCGGAGGGATGATCGGTAATAATTCATCCGGTTCCTTTTCCATTAAATACAAAACCACGCGCGAACATACCCTGGAAATTGAGGCGGTGCTGAGTGATGGTTCCATCGCTCATTTTAAACCTCTGACTTTAGAGGAACTGGAAGCAAAAAAAGAGCTGGATAACCTGGAAGGACACATCTACCGCTCCATGCTGAAATTGATTGAGCAAAACCGGGATTTGATTTTAGAAAGCTATCCCCATCCGGAAATTATCCGAAGAAATACCGGTTACGCATTAGATAAACTGTGTGAAATGCAGCCAATCAATCAGAATGGACGACCATTTAATTTATGTGAAATGCTATGCGGAAGTGAAGGAACTTTAGCAATGACGGCTTCCGCCAAATTGAAATTGGTACCCAAAAATAAGCATCAGCTTTTAATCATTCCGCAGTTCAAAACGCTGGAAGAAACCATGCGGGCTGCGGTAGAAATAGTGAAATTTGAACCCGCCGCGGTTGAGTTGGTAGACCATATTATTTTGAATGCCACCAAAGGAAACATCGAGCAGCGTAAAAACCGATTTTTTCTGGAAGGTGAACCGGGTTTCATTCTGATTACTCAGTTTGAGGGAAATGATCTGGAAAAGCTTCATCAGAAAGTAAAAAAATTACGGGATCGACTTTTGGAACAATCCCTTGGGTATGCTTTTCCTGTAGTTTCTGTTTCGGATGAAATGAAACAGGTTTGGGATTTAAGAAAAGCCGGACTGGGTTTATTAATGGGACTTGGACAGGAAACACGTTCTCCTTCATTTTGTGAAGACACGGCTGTTCGCGTTCAGGATTTACCGGAATACGTGAACGAATTTGAACAGATTTTAAAGAAACATGAAACAAGTTGCGTGTTTTATGCCCATGCTTCGGTTGGGGAATTACATTTGCGTCCGGTAATCGATATTACCAGTGAAGCCGGATTGCAAAAAATGAAGATAATGGCAGTGGAAATTGCCGATTTGGTGAAAAAATATCGTGGTTCCCTTTCCGGGGAACATGGAGATGGCCGGGCAAGGGCTCCTTATATTGAAAAAGTACTGGGTAAACCTATGATTCCGGTTTTGCGGCAGGTGAAGGAGATCTGGGACCCCAATTATATTTTTAATCCCGGAAAAATCGTCAATCCAAAACCGATTGATGCCGACCTCCGTTTTTCTCCAAACTATAAGAAACCCAAAGCCGAGGCATTGTTTTCGTGGGAAAAGGAGGGAAGTTTTGGTGACAGTATCGAACTTTGTAACGGTGCTGGCGTTTGCCGTAAACTGGCTGAAAGCGGTGGGACGATGTGCCCTTCGTATATGGCCACCAGGGAGGAGAAAGATTCTACGCGAGGTCGTGCAAATGTATTCCGGCAGGTATTTTCGGGTGAAAATCCAGCGGGATATGGATCCGAGGAATTAAAAGAAGCGCTTGATCTATGCCTGAGTTGCAAAGCCTGTAAAAGTGAGTGTCCCGCTAATGTGGATATGGCCAAAATGAAAGCCGAATTTATAAATGGCTGGCATCAAAAGAACGGCTCAACCCTGAAAGAACGCTTTTTTGCTGAAGCAGGAAAATTGTATCCAATGGCCTCAATTTTACCTGAGATCTCGAATAAAGTGGCCGGTTCAAAAATGGGGAAAATGGTCCTGGAAAATATTTTCGGGATTGATTCGCGCCGGGACCTGCCGCAGTTTTCAAAACAAACATTCAAAGATTGGTTTAAAATACATCAGCGAAATGGGGCAATAAAAAGCAGGGAGAAAGTGCTTTTATTTGTGGATTTATTCACGAATTACAATGATCCGAATGTTGGAATTGCTGCTGTCAGGGTTTTAGAAAGTATGGGATTTGATGTCATCATCCCCAAAAACATGGAAAGCGGGCGGCCCCAGTTATCTAAAGGTTTTTTAGGGGAGGCCAAAGCTAAATGCAAAAAAGTGCTGGCTGAATTTGAGGAATATGTGAATGCCGGAATCCCTGTTGTAGGGTTAGAACCTTCCGAAATATTGACCTTGCGGGATGAATTCCTGGAATTGTGTGATGAAGATGACCGGGTTTTGGCTCAAAATCTGGCAAGATCATCTTTCACATTTGAGGAGTTTGTGGTAAATCATAAAGAACGATTTCCAAAAACCGGTTCAACCCAAAAAGTGTTGCTGCATGGCCATTGTCATGCCAAGGCTTTGGTTGGGAATGATCCTACGGTGGAAGCTCTGGAATCGGCAGGATATCAGGTGGAAGTGCTGGAAACAGGTTGCTGCGGAATGGCCGGCAGCTTTGGGTATGAAAAAGATCACTTCGAAGTTTCTATGGATATTGGGGAATTGGTGCTTTTTCCGAAGTTGAGAGAGAACGAAAAGGCTGAAGTTTGTGCCCCGGGATTTTCATGCCGTCATCAGATCAAAGATGGATTACAAAAGAGAGCCTTTCATCCGGCCGAACTTCTTGCACGGAGTTTATAAGGGAATCAATTGCCGGCTCTGCAGGCAACCATATCTTATCTATTACTGTATTGTTTAATGATGATCGATATATCAATCAATTTAGAAATCACCTAAACCACCAAAAGCGGCAATTCAATGTATAAGAAAGCATATCTGGTACTCATCCTCTTTTTTCTAAATTCTACAATAGCATTTGCTCAAGTTGATTATGATGATGAGATACAACCTATTTTTAATCAGAATTGTGTGTCATGTCATGGCGGTACAAGTGGAGTTACCCTTTCAAGTTATGATGCTGTGATGAATAGTGTTGGCGATCAGTATGGAACAGATATAGTAGTTCCGGGTGAGCCTGATGAAAGTCCATTAGTGGATAAAATTGAAACAAATCCTGATTTTGGTGTGAGAATGCCACAGGGCGGGCCAAATCTTTCCAATGAAGAAATAAATTTGATCCGGGACTGGATAGAAGAAGGAGCTAACGAAGTTCCGGTTTCAAATGAAATAGTAACTGAGCTTCCCGATGGATTTAAACTGAATGGTAATTACCCTAATCCCTTCAACCCAACTACTGTTATTTCGTTTGAAGTTCCCGAAGCGGTTGCGTACCGGGTTCATATCTATACCATACATGGGGCACTGGTCGAAGAAATAGCTGGAAATGCCAAAGCGGGAGAAGTGTCGGTTAGCATAGAACTCAATGACCGTCCGTCGGGAGTGTATTTTTATCAGGTAATTGCAACGGCTGGAAATGAAAAATACCTGCTCGGCTCAAAAAGCATGACATTGGTTAAATAAGAATCAAGAGGCAAGGCTCAAGGTGCGCGCGTGACTTGCGCCTTGCACCTATTTCAGTTCCTAAAAGTATTTTTTTCTATTAATTCCCGGGCACTTGTTAAGGCGGAATCTGTGATCTGCGAACCGCTCATCAAGCTTGCAATTTCATGTATATGTTCCTCATCAGAAAGGGGAATGATCCTGGTAACAGTACGCTCGCCTTCTTCAATTTTATCTACTTTATAATGTTTGTGGGCCTGACTCGCAATTTGCGGCTGATGGGTTATGGCAACAATTTGGCAATGCTCTGACAACTTTCGCATCGAAGCCCCTACTTTTTCGGAAATTTCTCCGCTTATTCCAGTATCAATTTCATCAAAGATCATAACAGGCAGGCTTTGTTCTTTGGCGAGAATGGATTTTAGTGCCAGCATCACCCGGCTGATTTCTCCGCCCGATGCAATTTTAGCCAGCGGTTTAGGCTCCTCACCTTTATTGGTTGAAATGAACATGCGCACATCATCGCAGCCGGTCTCGGTGCATTCTATATACTTTCCTTCCAACTCGATCCAGCCGTTTTCGGAGAGAAGCCAGTCTACACGGACATCTAATTTGGAATGCGGAATACCCACTTTGGCTAATTCCTGTTGAATTTGAATCGACAGTTTTTCTCCGATCTTTTCCCGGGTTTTGTGAAGGGAGATTGCATGTTCTTTCAGCACTTCCGCTTGAGTGGTTATAGCATCTTCCAGTTTTTCGATCTCCAGATCAAAATTATCAGCAATGGAAAGCTCGCGTTTAATTTCATTCAAATAGCTGATGAGTTTCGGAATATCACGCTGATATTTCTTTTGAAGCCGGTTCAGTTCCGATTGTCGCTGACGCAATTCCTCTAATCTTTTGGGATTGAACTCGATGCTGTTTCGATACCGCTCAGCAAAGGCAATTGCTTCATTGATACTTACCCGTGCAGCGTTGATCTCCTTCAGGTAATTTTCAAATTCCGGTTCGATGCGGGCCAGATCTTCCAGGTTTAATTTCAGGAAGTTTAGTAGCTGAATAATATTGCCATCGTCAGAATCTTCCATCTCTGAAATAGCACCTGCTTTTTGGTCGAGCAACTCCGCATTATCCAGGAGGTTCATTTCCGATTCCAGTTGTTCGAGGTCAATTTCATCAAGCCGGGCCTCTTCAAGTTCCTGTATCTGAAAGCGGTAGAGCTCGGTTTTCTCCTGAAGCTGGTGTTCTCTTTTCTTTAACGCACGAAGTTCTTTTTGCAGCTCCGTCATCTTTTTGTATTCAACCTGATAACCTTTCAGGATCGGCTCCACCTCTCCAAAACCGTCTATCACACCCATATGATTTTCTTCCTTCAGCAAAAGCTGATGATCGTGTTGCCCATGCAGGTCAACAAGCAGATCTCCGGCAGCTTTAAGCACACTGATGTTAACGGGTGTGTCATTAATAAAAGCCCGGCTTCCCGTATTTCTGATTTCCCGGCGAAGGATCAGGTATTCACTGAATTCCACTTCATTTTCTTCCAGCAACTTCTTTAATTCGATCTCATCCCCAACCTGAATGGTAGCCTCCGAAATAGCTTTCTCGGCACCCTGCCTGATAACTTCCGTATCAGCCCGTTCACCCAAAATCATATTCAACGCCCCGATAATAATAGACTTCCCAGCTCCCGTTTGCCCGGTCAGGATATTCAGCCCTTCTTCAAACTCCACTTCCAGTTCATCGATAAGGGCAAAATCTTTTATGTATAAATTTTTAATCATGGAAATTGGAAATTTTGGATGTTGAATTATGAATTATTTTCCTGTGTAGTTTTGACAATGGACGTTAAGATATTAATGATTTGATTAATTTCATGTAAATATGAATCGAGGTTAATTTGGGTGAGTTCACTATGTTTTAATAGTCTTAACCAATAGCGGGTTTCTCTGGCCTCTTTCGAAGATAAGGACATTTTATAAAGGAAATCTTTCTTTGAAAACCCCGCAAGAGCTTCTTCAATATTCGCACCTATACTGGTACCGCTTCTTAGTAACTGCTTTGATAACACGTACTCTTTTTGTTCTACGAGTGTTTTATAGAGACCGATTATAGTTAAAGCAAAATCAAAACACTTGGATTGAATAATATTTTCTCTTTTCATGGCTATTCCAATTTAAAATTCAGCATTCAAAATTTTTAATTTCACTTAGTAAGAGCGATGAAAATCTAATTCCTTACAAAAAATCTTCTAAAGTAAAACAAAGTCCAAAACTGCTTACCTTTAGGATATGGAAAAGAAAGCCGGAAAAGATCGACAAACAACTATTTACGAGCATACAGTACCTGAAGGGCAAAACAGTGATATCCGCCTCGATAAATACATTACTTCATTTGTAGAAAATGCCTCGCGGACAAAAGTACAGGAAGCCATCAAAGAAGGATATGTGAAAGTGAATGGAAAAAGTGAAAAATCATCCTATATCATGCAGCCCGGCGATGAAATTTATATCGAAATTCCCAAACCACCCCCACCCGAGGCCAAAGCCGAAAACCTGGACCTGAATATTGTTTATGAAGATGATGATATTATTATGGTAAATAAAGAAGCCGGTATGGTGGTGCATCCGGCCTATGGAAACTGGAGCGGCACCCTGGTAAACGGACTTATGTATCATGTGGATGAACTGGCTGGCGAGGAAGAAGATGAAAATCTGCGCCCCGGAATTGTACATCGCCTCGATAAAGACACCAGCGGATTATTAGTGGTGGCCAAAAATGAAGAGACACTGGTTAAACTGAGTGCCCTTTTCCAGGAAAAAGATGTTGAACGAACATATTGGGCTATAGTGTGGGGAAC
>JBBDLQ010000206.1:7835-9834 GCA_040878765.1 Balneolaceae bacterium
TATGGCGGAACTTCCGTGCGATATGGTCCCAATACCGGCTCCCGAAAATCTATGTTCCATAACCTCATTACCGGATTGGGGCGGCAAGCACTTCACGCTAAAACCCTGGGGTTTAAACACCCAACCACCGGAGAAATGGTTCGGTTTGATTCTGAATTGCCCAAAGATTTTCAGCATGTGCTTACCATGTTGCGGGAGAATTGTAAATCGGAATATTGAGAAGGCGTGAAATTTATTTTTGTAAGGTTTTCTGATCTCATTGCTCTAACTGATAAAGAATTCAGTAGTCAGGATTCAGAAATCAGAATAAAATAGATTAGAAAAATGAGGAAACCGGCGAAAACCTTTCGAGATTTGATTGTATGGCAGAAAGCACATCAATTTGTGTTACATACTTATCAATACACTAAACAATTTCCTAAACATGAACTTTATGGATTGAGTTCACAATTCAGGCGAGCAGCAATCTCTATTCCTGCCAATATTGCTGAAGGATTCAAGAAACGAGGCCTTAAGGATACTATGCGATTTTTGAATATCTCACATGGCTCTCTGGAAGAGTGCAGATATTATATCATCCTTGCCAAAGATTTAGAATATGGAAATTCAGACCATTTAAATGATTTACTCGAAGAAGTAAGCCGTCTGCTCGATGGCTATTATAAAGCCATTCAAAATTCTGATTTCTGAATTCTGATTTCTTTAAATAATTACAAATTACTGTTACGTAGAAAACTGTCTACTAATTCCATTACATTTAACTTATGACATTACTGATATTTTATTTATTGTTAGCCATAGGAGTTTCATTTTTGTGCTCCATTTTAGAAGCCGTTTTGCTTTCTATTTCGCCCTCCTATGTGGCTGTTTCACAAAAAAATGATCCGGCTACAGGTACGTTATTGAAAGAGCTGAAAGAGGACATCGACCGGCCGCTTTCAGCAATTTTAAGCCTTAATACGATTGCTCATACTGTGGGAGCAGCAGGCGTGGGGGCGCAGGCGCAGGTGGTGTTTGGAAACGCTTATGTGAGTATTACATCTGCCTTACTGACCCTGGCAATTTTGATCTTTTCAGAAATCATCCCTAAAACCCTAGGTGCTACTTATTGGAAGAAGTTAGCTGGATTCTCGGCCAGGGCAATTAAACTGTTGATTATTGTAACCTATCCTTTGGTGTTGCTTTCACAATGGATAACAAAATGGTTATCGAGTGAGGAAACCCAACCTGCAATGAGCCGCGAAGAATTTAGTGCTATGGCCGAACTTGGTTTTGAAGAGGGTATTTTTGAAGAAGGAGAATCCAATATTTTCAAGAATCTTATTCGGTTTCGTTCTCTTAAGGTGAAAGATATCATGACCCCGCGCATCGTAGTGGTGAAATTTCAGCAGGATCTAAGCATATCTGAAATATTGGAGCAAAGAGAGGAATTAAGGGTTTCAAGAATGCCGGTTTTTGGAGATAGTGAAGAGGATATAACCGGTTATATCCTTAAAAACGATCTTTATTACAACCTTTCTAAAGGTAATGGAGATAAAAAGCTGAAAGAAATAAAAAGGGAAGTTCTGATTCTCCCGGAAACCATTTCCCTAAAAATATTATTTGAACGTCTACTGGAAAAACAAGAACATATTGCCGTGGTAGTTGATGAATACGGGGGGTTTTCAGGGGTAGTGACCATGGAGGATGTGGTTGAAACGCTATTTGGGATGGAAATTGTAGATGAGATCGATGCCATTGAGGACATGCAGAAACTGGCCCGTCAAAAATGGAGAGAAAGAGCTAAGCGCCTGGGGATTCCAATTCCTGATAAGATGCAGAAATAGAGATTTTTGTGGCTTGGGTCAATAATGAACGATAATTTAAAACCGGCTTTCAGTCAATATTTTTTGTGATAAACAGAACTTGCCGAAATCCATCTTCGCACTAACATCAGGGAGATAGGTGATAGTTGCAAAAAGCAGCTGCCAAAGCCTATGAATCCTTTTCTGATTCCCTT
>JBBDLQ010000207.1:0-9759 GCA_040878765.1 Balneolaceae bacterium
TATCAATCCACTCTACAATTCCTTAATTTCGAATCCGAAAAAATTCAGTCGAAATATGGATATAGAAGAAAAGTTAAAGCAGACAAAGTCACGATTTCTGGAAGTAAACGCGGCAATGAGCGATCCCTCCGTGTTTGATGATCAAGACAAATATACAGCCCTCACCAAAGAACGCAGTGACCTGGAGGAGTTGGTACAGGACTATGATACCTGGCAAGATCTCAAAAACCGGCAAAAGGGGAATAAAGAACTCATTGAAATGAATGAGGATGCTGAAATCACTGAAATGGCACGGGAAGAAAACGAGGAAATCAAACAGCAGCTGATTGATCTGGAAGACGAAATCAAGATGAAGCTGATACCCAAAGATCCCGAGGATTCAAAAAATGCGATTGTGGAAATCAGGGCAGGTACCGGAGGTGATGAGGCTGCTATTTTTGCAGGAGATTTATTCGAAATGTATCGACGTTACGCCGATAAAATGGGCTGGAAGATGAGCATCATGAATATCAATCATTCCGAAAAAGGGGGTTATAAGGAAATTGTGTTTTCTTTGGAAGGGGATGAGGTTTTTGGAAAGATGAAATACGAAAGTGGTGTACATCGCGTGCAGCGGGTGCCGGAAACCGAAAGTCAGGGGCGAGTGCATACTTCTGCCGCAACGGTAGCTGTGCTTCCTGAAGTGGAAGACGTGGATATTGATATTAACATGTCGGATGTACGGGTGGATACTTTTCGGGCAAGTGGAGCCGGCGGTCAGCATGTGAACAAAACAGATTCGGCCATTCGTCTGACGCATGAGCCCTCTGGAATTGTGGTGGAATGTCAGGAAGAGCGGTCGCAGCATCAAAACAAAGAAAAAGCCATGACTATGCTTCGGGCTAAGATGTATGATATTGAGCTGGAGCAAAAACAAAAGGAGCGTGCGGCAGACCGGAAAAGCCAGATCTCAACCGGTGACCGTTCGGCCAAAATACGTACTTATAATTTCCCCCAGGGCCGGTTTACGGATCACCGCATAAATCTCACATTGTATGATTTGGATAACATCATGAAAGGCGGAATTGATGAGGCGATTGAAGCGCTACGTGTGGAAGATAATCTCGAAAAACTGAATGCGTTAGCGGAAGACTAAATTTAGAGAGTAGCCAAAAACTCTTTTGGTGTAAAAACAGGAATTTCAGAAGATTTGAAATCTTTGGTGTTTCTTGTAATGATTACTTCCATATTATTTTCTATGGCAGTAAAATACTGAAAGGCATCTTTCAGGTCTTTAAAGTCAGATTCCAGCGCATTGTTTATAGCGAGATCAGAAGTGGGGATAATACTGAAGAGTGTTTTGAAAGTTTTGAGAACATTTCGAGCTTTTGATCGGCGAAGTTCAACAGTAAGCAAGTAATAAAGATTTGCAAAACAAATAGCTGAAGTAAAAAGCCTGACTTTCTGCTTTTGGGTTGCAAGATTTAGCACTCGTGCAGAGTAAATATAAAACGGTTCCCGTTTCAGGATGATATCCAGCTGTACATCTGAATCAATGAATAAACGTTTCATTGGTATTTCTTTTTCAGATATTGGAACCGTTCATTTTTGGTAATTTTATTTTTATCAATTATCCCTGTTAATGATTTGATAATTGGTGAGAGTTCATCCACGGTATGGTATGTTGTTATTGGTTCGTTTGCAGCAACAGACTCGTCCTGCACAATCATCCTCAAATAATTCTCAACTAATTTTGAAACAGATGTACCTTCCTCTTTGGCATATTCTTTTGCGTTCTTAATTATATCTTTGTCGATACTGAGTGTAAGTTTTTGACCCATTATTATACGTATTATATAAATATTATTTATACGTGTAATCTATTGCTTCTTTATTTGAAAACCAAAATGGACTTAACCCTTAAAGAAGCCATTCGATTTCAGGACAACCTGGAAAAACTGAATGCTTTAGCCGAAGAATAAAAAAAGCCAGAAAGCTTTAGCAGCAATCCGGCTTCTTTTTCACTCACTCAAACGATTATTAACTATTTATAGCAACTTTTGGAGCGGCGGCTATCAATTTTTTACTGGCTTCATCCTCAAATTGTCTGAAATTTTCTATAAACATTTCGGCAAGTTTTTTTGCTTTTGCCTCATAAGCGATTTTGTCTTTCCAGTTATTATGCGGAATCAGTACTTCAGAAGGCACCCCATCAACTTTTGTAGGAACCTGAAACCCAAATACGGAATCGGTTTCGTATTCAACATTATCAAGATTACCGGCAACAGCTTCACTGAGCATTTTACGGGTGTGCGATAATTTCATGCGGTGGCCTTCACCATATTCACCGCCGGTCCATCCGGTATTAACCAGCCAAACATTGGAATTATGCTCCCGGATTTTTTCAGCCAGCAGCTCTGCGTACACGGTTGGATGTAATGGCATAAAAGGCGCTCCAAAACAAGCTGAAAAAGTTGCTTCCGGTTCACTTACCCCTCTTTCAGTCCCGGCTACTTTTGCCGTATAACCGCTTATAAAATGATACATAGCCTGAGGCGGCGTTAGTTTTGAAATGGGAGGGAGCACGCCAAAGGCATCGCAGGTTAAAAAGATGATGTTATCCGGGTGATTGCCTGTACCGGTTTCACTTGCATTGGGTATGAAATCAAGGGGATAAGAGCACCGGGTATTTTGAGTGAGGCTTACATCATCAAAATCAGGATTGCGGTTTTCATCGAGCACTACATTTTCAAGAATGGTGCCCGGCATTTTGGTTGTGGCGTAAATTAGCGGCTCATTTTCTTCAGACAAATTGATGGTCTTGGCATAACATCCGCCTTCAAAGTTGAATGTACCCTCATCACTCCATCCGTGTTCGTCATCACCGATCAGGGTTTTATCTGGATCAGCAGAAAGTGTGGTTTTCCCGGTTCCCGATAATCCAAAAAAGACCGTTGTTTTTCCATTTTTATCATGATTGGCGGAGCAGTGCATGGCCATTATCCCTTTTTTGGGAAGCAGATAATTCATAACAGAGAAAATCCCCTTTTTCACTTCCCCGGAATATAATGTTCCGCCGATCAGAATTATTTTTTTATCAAAATTGCAAAGTATGAAGGTACTTGAGCGGGTACCGTCTTTGTCCGGATCTGCTTTTAAATTTGGTGCTGCTAATACAGTGAACTCCGGTTTATGGTTTTTAAGCTCATCTGCACTTGGGCGGATAAACATATTATGTGCAAAAAGGGCATGATATGCCGCTTCACTAACTACTCTGACATTTAGCCGGTTTTGTTGATCTGCCCCGCAAAACAGGTCTTTAACAAACAGATCTTTATCCTTCAGGTAATCAATTGTTTTTTGATATAGATTTTCAAAGACTTCTTCCGAAATTGGCTGATTAACATCCCCCCAATCTATATCGTCATGAATGGAAGGCTGGTCTACAATAAATTTATCCTGTGGTGAACGTCCCGTAAATTTCCCGGTTAAAACTCGTAAAGCATGATCTTTTGTAAGAATTGCTTCGTTTCTGATAATGGCTTGTTCATATAATTGGGCAGGCGAGAGGTTCCAAAACACATTTTTATTTTTCTCTAATCCCAGGTATTCAAGACCAATATTACTTTTTGGCTTTTTTTTATAATCCACACTCATAGTTTATTTATTTTTGGTAGTGGAGAAGTTAAGCATTTGATCCTTTAAAATTAACCCTGTGAAGACTGGGAAGGACATTTTGAAGGCATTTTAGGAATTCTATGGAAGCGCTTTTATATATTACGTGTTCAGCTTATGTTACCTAAATATGCACGTTGAAATGATTAATGCAATGAATTAATGAAAGCTGGTTTTTGAGAGTGATTCAGCTTTTATTGCGAGATTTGAGAGTTTCAGAAATTAATAGTGATAATTAGGAAAATTTCAGGCAGTTAATTCAGATCAAGGGCTTTCATTTGCAGTCATCTTTTGTAGTTTTTTGCTAACCTTTTTAAACCTGCCGCCATCTTGCCCCTCAATATCCTGAAGGGCTTGAAATGAGCTGTCAATAAGCGCCTGAGCAATATTATAATTCCCAATATTCAGGTTATATATGCCGAAATGGTATTCTGCCATTGTCCGCTCTATAGATTTCTTATCGTGAATGCTTCTAATCTGCTCAATACTTTTAGTATAATAGGGTTTGGCTTCCTCATACAAACCCTTTTGACTTAGAGCCCTGCCTATCCCAAGGTTCGAATGGGCAGAAAAAGAGTGATTTGGGGAGAGTTCTTTTGAGAAAATATTATAGGCCTTTTCAAATAGGGTTATTGCCGAATCAGGCTTCTGAATATCCAGCATTAAATTAGCCCTGGAAAATATGCTAATAGCTGTATTTGTGTGATTTGGCCCCAAAAGTTCGTTACGCATTTCAAGGGCTAGAAGGAAAAGCGAGTCGGCTTTTTCATATTGTTCAAGTTCAGTATGTACAAGACCAAGATTATTATTTACCTGGGCAATGTTTGGATGATAGCGGCCATATAATTCTTTATGAATATGTAGTGCCTGTTCCATCAATTCCTTTGCTTCATTAAACCGACCAGTATTCAGGTAAAGAGTAGCCAGGTTATTGGTACTTTTTGCCACCTGCGGATGAATTTCTCCCAATTTTTGTTTTCGTAAATTTAATACTTCAACATATAATTCTTCCGCTTCCTCATATTTACCTTTATTATGCAAAGTTATGCCCAGTTTATTGATGTTGTCTAAGGTTTGAGCATGTGAGTCGCCTAACTGGTTTCTGAAAATTTGTAAACTTTCGCGGGCCATATCTTCGGCTCTATCATAATCGCCTTGCCGGCGGATACTGAAAGCCCAAAATGCCTGTGTAGAAGCAACTTCTATATTGTTTTCCCCAAATAGTTCCTTTCGTTTTTCATAGACAGTTTCAAAAACGGAAGCTGCTTCTCCGTAATCACCCATATCATTCAGAACTAACCCCAGGTTGTGCATACTAGAAAGGGTTATTGGATGGTTTTTTCCAAGATGTTCTTCTCTAATCTGAATAGCAGCATTTATTTGTTCTTTGGCCTCATCAAACAACCCGATATTCCGGTAAACTTGTCCCGTGATGTCAAAAAGCCGGGCCTGCATAAGGGGCTGATTATTCAATTTCTCAATTTGTGCAAGGCTATTCCCAATCAATTCACTAGTCGTGAAGGTATTACTGAGATTATTTGCAGGGTCACTGGCTTCAAATAGGTGAATCAGGAAATCAGAAATTTCTTCGGCTTTGGTGGCCTCAAACTGTGCCTGATTCTTTTGATCGGTAATTTGCCAGGTATAAAAAAGTGAGAAACTTATTATTAATCCAAGAATAATGATGGTAGATGCAAAACCAAGCTTGTTCCTGGCTATGAGTTTTTTGGTACGGTATAAAAAAGTATCTTCACAAGCAGAAACAGGATGATTGTTTTTAAATCTGTTCAAGTCATCCCAAAAAGCGGAAGCAGCACGGTAACGGCGATCCGGATTCTTGTGAATTGATTTAAGAATAATAGCATCGAGTTCCCCCTTAATATCCTTGTGCGAAATGCTTGAATAGGGAGAAACATTTTGGCTGGGAGGAATAGGGTCATTGTTGATAATGACATCTTCGGCTTCATAAAAGGTCAGGCCCTCAAGATGATATGGTAAGTTGAGGGTTAGCATTTGATACAGAATCAGGCCGAGTGAATAGAAATCGGTAGCGGTAGTAATAGTTTCATTTTTTAATTGTTCTGGGGAAGCATATTTAAGCGTCAAAACCTGTCTTTTGCGGCCTAAATCATCAACGAGTGATTTGCTGCTTATAAGTTTAGAAATGCCAAAATCCAGAATTTTTATTTGCCCGTCAGCATTAACAAGGATGTTTGCCGGTTTTAAATCCCGGTGTATCACAAGGTTCTCGTGTGCATGTTGAACGGCATTTAGTATTTGTGCAAAAAGATCAAGCCGTTGGGTTAATGAAAGCTGGTTCTCTTTACAGTAATCCGTAATAGGAATTCCATCTATATATTCCATAACAAAATATGGAATGCCATTTTGGGTAATTCCCCCGTCGTATATATGAGCTATTCTGGGGTGATTTAAATCCGCGAGAATATTTCTTTCCTGTTTAAAAAGCTCAATATTTTCCTGGGTGATATTCTCTTTGTTGATCTTTTTAATGGCAACCTGATGTTCAAAAACTCCATCGGTTCTTTTGGCAAGATAAACTGTACCCATTCCACCTTTAGCCAATTCCTTAACAATAGTATAGGCCCCCACTTTAGTGCCAACGCTAGATGTATTGCTGTCTATGTGGCTTAGATCTTCAGATAATTTTCTGAATATTGCATTTTGATAATCCCCGGAATTTTCAAGCCAGCCTTCCGACTCACTTATAAAATCAAGAAAATTAATTGCTTCATGTTTTAGATCGGGGTTGTTTTGGCAAGCTTTTGATATGAACGCTTTTCTTTCACCTTCAGGCATTGTTAATGCCTGATCTACCAATTCCTCAATTTTACCCCATTTTTCCTTATTCATAAAACCAGTCGTTGTCCTTCAATAAAATAGATATCCCTTTTTCTACTATACGAATTGAAAACATTTTTTAGCTCAATCTTCTATTTCAAACCGGCCTTTAAGTTCTTTATATAACCAGCCACGGGCTTTCATCCAGTCTCGTTTAACCGTACTGACAGATACATCAAGGGCTTCAGCGGTTTGTTCTAAACTCATTTCCCCGAAAAAACGCATTTCTACTACTGTACTAAGGCGTTCATTAAGTTGTGCCAATTTTTTTAAAGCTTCGTCAATATCAATTAACTCACGCGCTTTTTGTTCATACGTTGAATAAATACCTTCCACATAAGTACTATCATGATTTTTTCCGCCTCTTTTTTCGGCATGCTTTTTACGGGCATAATCAATTAATATCTGTCTCATACATTTTGAGGCAATGGCTAAAAAATGGTTTCGGTCATTGACCTGAATGTTATCCTGTTCAATCATTTTCAGATAGGTTTCATGAACCAGTTCAGTTCTGGATAGGGTGTGATTCGAATACTGCCTGTTCATATGCATATTGGCAATATTTTTTAATTTATCGTAGATGATAGGATAGAGCTTATCGTAAGCTTCATCTTCTCCCTCTTTCAATTTATTTAGCAGGTTCGAAACTTCTTTTTCAGTACTCATAATATAAACTGAACTAATTGACCCTATTTTACAATCTGTAAACAGCCATTTATTCTTTTTTACAGTGTAATCAAGCCGAATGATAGAAAAATAAGAGTAAGAAACCAATAGAATTAATAATTTGAGATAGATCATATTTCCTAATTTATTGTTGTTTTAAGTGCAAATTTGAATACATTCCGCTTGTTCACGTGGGTTTGGGTTTTCAGGTGAGAAGCGGGCATTTGTTGTGTCCGCTTTTTTTATTTTAAGAAAAATTGAACAGCAGTTGAGTTACCATTCAATAAGTGGTGAGTTTACTCGAGTAATGTGAAATATGAATAGGATGGATCATCAAAAATTAAAAATTGGACTTATACAAACCAGGTGCGATAGTTCACCCAAAGACAATCTGTATCGGCACATGGCACTAATTCGGGATGCCGCAAAACAAGGGGCTCAGATTATCTGTCTTCAGGAGCTTTTCAACACCCTGTATTTTTGCATTGATTATAATGAGGAATATTTTGACTTGGCTGAACCCCTTGATGGGCAATTAGTACAAAGTCTGCAGAAACTTGCAAAAGAACTACAGATAGTTTTGATAGCACCATTTTTTGAACACCGTGCAAAAGGGGTATTCCATAATTCCCTCGTTGTTATAGATGCTAATGGTGAAATTTTGGGCAGCTATAGGAAAACACACATTCCCGATGATCCCGGCTTCTATGAAAAATACTACTTTACACCGGGCGATGAAGAAACAGGATTCAAAGTATTTGATACCCGGTTTGGAAAAATTGGCACCCTGATTTGCTGGGACCAATGGTATCCTGAGGCAGCTCGAATTACAGCCCTTAAGGGGGCGGATATCATATTTTATCCTACGGCCATAGGTACACTTTCCACAGAGGGGAAACGGGAACAAAAAGAATATCAGGATGCCTGGGAAACCATACAGCGAAGTCATGCTATTGCCAATGGTTGTTTTGTAGCTTCGGTAAATCGTGTTGGAAAAGAATCTGGGTCTAAGTTTTGGGGCGGATCATTTGTTGCTGGGCCATTCGGACAGGTATTGGCTAAAGCCGGAAACAAGGAAGAAATTTTGATTAGCGAAATTGATTTATCAGCCATTGAAAAGCAGCGAAAATCATGGCCATTTTTTCGTGACAGGCGTATAGAGTTGTATAAGCCAATTCTCAAAAGGATGGATGATTAGATGAATTCAGGCCATTCGTTTATGATGCCCCCGGAATGGTCTCATCATTCTGCTACTCAACTTCATTGGCCATCAAACCGGGAAACCTGGCCGGGAGAACGACTTGATCGGGTGGAAGAGGTGTATTGTAAGATTATAGAAGAGCTTCATTTTTTTGAACCCATTCACCTGTTTGTTGAAAATCTGGAAACCAGAAACCGGGTCATGCAAAAACTTGCTCTCCGGGCTATTGACCTTGATCGTATTATCATTCATCAGCAAAAAATAAATGATGTTTGGGCGAGAGATTGTGGGCCTATTTTTGTAAAACAGGATGATGAATATGTAATTACAGATTGGGGATATAATGCATGGGGAGAAAAGTACCCGCCGTGGGAAAATGACAATGCACTTCCGGCATACATTGCCGAGATATATAATATTAAAAGGATTGAGCCGGGGATGATATTAGAAGGAGGTTCCATAGATGTTAATGGAGCCGGAACTTTACTGACGACTGAGGCGGTATTATTAAATAAAAATCGAAATCCGGATTTGACAAGAAATGAAATTGAGCAAAAATTGGGTGCTTACCTGGGAATAGATCAGGTTATTTGGCTGAAAAGGGGATTGGCCGGGGATGATACAGATGGACATATTGATGACCTCACCCGATGGCTAAATGAAGATACGGTAGTCACAATTATTTGCGAGGATAAATCGGATATTAACTATGACACCCTTCAGGAAAATTTAGAAATCCTGAAAAAAGTGAAATTGCAAAGTGGAAAATCTCTAAATATTGAAACTCTGCCGCTTCCAAAAACTAAAATTGAAGGCATCACCGTTGATGGTTCCGAATTTGTTCCCGCCAGCTATGCAAATTTCTATGTAGCTAATGGTGTATTATTGGTTCCGCTTTATGATAAGCGTTATGATGAGCAGGCTTTGGATCTTTTTAAAAAGTTTTTTTCTGGTAGAAAAATAATCGGGATTGATTGCGCAGATTTAGTATGGGGACAAGGTTCCATACACTGCATCACCCAGCAGTGGTATGGCATATGATCTTTTATATTAATGATCAATAATTAATGTGAGTTTGATATTAAATTAGCCCTTAGATGTCACCCTTGTAGATGTACCGATTCTAGGGATTCATTGGCAAAAATTTCATGGCTCTTTACCTGCCCGGCCCTGAAGGGGCCATACATGAATAGCCCCCGACAACGCCAAGCGAATGCGGGTGTTGTCGGGGGATAGAATGAAAGAAAGGAAAAGCTTCGCCCGGTTAACGTTTTAGGCTATTTTAGTGGTCGAAGCTTGGGCAACCAACCCTTTTAAGCCTTCCTGCCCAACCCTGCGGCTGGCAGTGTGGACTTGTCCCGCATCTTGCCTTGGGTTTT
>JBBDLQ010000208.1:0-9696 GCA_040878765.1 Balneolaceae bacterium
AAAAACCCGGCAATTTAACAGAGAAAATTCAGGGTATAATTTACTTTGTGCCTGCTTTGTTTAGCGGTTGAATTCCGCCATTTGCTCCAGGGAAATACGTCCTTCATAATACGCCTTTCCAACAACCACGGCATCCATATCTGCACTGTTTAGTTTTTGCAGATCATCCAAAGAAGAAACACCACCTGAAGCAATAATTCTGATTTCAGGAAATTTCTTTTTCAGATTATTATAAAGCTCAAAATTTGGCCCGGACAGCGTTCCATCTTTCGAAATATCCGTACACAAAACTTCCTGCAAACCCGCTTCGATCATCCGTGCCAAAAAAGATTCCATCGATTCTTCTGCGGTTTCCAGCCAGCCGGAGTAGGCAATTTTACCATCTTTGAGATCCATTCCCAGGATCATATTTTCGGGATAAAGCTCCAGTGATTTCAGCCAGTCCTCCTCATTCTTTATGGCCATGGAACTGCAAATCACTTTAGACAGCCCGGCATCAAGAAGCATTTCCACGTCCTCAAAAGTCCGGATTCCGCCACCGGTCTGTACGGATATTCCCAGTTCATTTATGATCTCCTTAATATGCGGCAGATTCACAAACTTGCCTTCTTTGGCTCCATTTAGATCCACAACATGGATATGATCAAACCCGGCTTCTTTAAATTTTTTAGCTTGATCGAGCGGAGAGTTGTTATACACGGTAACCTCTTCATAAGAACCTTTGTGAAGGCGCACAGCTTGGCCGTTAAGGAGGTCGATAGCAGGAATGGTTTGCATAATCTTTTTGATGCAAAGGTAGGGCTTAGGGGAGTGGGAATCATCATGAGATTGGAAACAATGAAAAAATTCACTTAGGCTCAGGAACAAATAGAAGTAAGGTGTTGTTAAGTCGGGGCAATTCACAATCAGCAAAAAGCATGACAAAAGAATCACATATACAATTACAAAATGTAAACAAGGGTTATCAGGAAGGAGAGAAGTTTCGTTCGGTTTTAGATGATTTGGAATTCTCAGTGAATGAAGGTGAGATGATCGTGTTACTGGGAAGGTCAGGTTCTGGTAAAAGCACGATGCTGAATCTCATCAGCGGAATTGATAGTCCGGATTCCGGAGAGATCAAGATAGTAGGCACCGATCTTGCCAAACTTAATGAGAAAGAACGCACGCTGTTTAGAAGAAAGAACATCGGTTTTGTATTTCAGTCATTTAACCTGATTACAACCCTTACGGCATTTGAAAATGTACTTTTACCATTGAAATTGAAGAATGCAAAGGGTAATGATGACCTCAAAAAAGCACAATATTTTTTGGATGAAGTAGGACTCGGCGACCGCGGCGATAGTTATCCCGACCGGCTTTCGGGCGGAGAACAACAGCGGGTTGCCATTGCACGAGCGCTTGCCCACGAACCCATGCTTATTTTGGCTGATGAACCCACTGGAAATTTGGATTATGAAACCGGAAAAAAGATCCTGGATATATTAAACGAGTTGGTTCAGAAGAATCAGAGAACCATCATTTTAGCCACCCACGACCGTGACATTTGTTCTATTGCAGATCGTGTGGTTCAGTTGCAAGGCGGCAAACTTCATGATGTAACCAATGAAATGATGGAAGCCTGATGCGATCTCAATATTCAAATTTACTCTGGCTTTCCAGCTTTCGATTTTTATTAAAACACCCCTGGCATTTTGGGTTGTCTATTTTGGGGATTGCCTTGGGTGTAGCGGTAGTGATTTCCATTGATTTGTCGAATAGCAGTGCTGAAAAAGCCTTTGAACTATCAACTGAAGCTGTAACTGGTAAAGCTACGCACCAAATTCGCGGAGTGGCCGGTGATTTGGGCGAAAAGGTGTATCGCAAACTCAGAATAAAAGCCAAGATTCGAAAATCGGCACCAGTTATAGAAGGATATGCCAAGGTTCAAAAAGCCAATAGAACTTTTCAGATTTTGGGAGTTGATCCCATTGCGGAAACTCCTTTTCGGGATTTTTCGAGTCAACAGGCTGGTATTAATTTGTCGGATTTTATTAGCGGAGAAAATACAGGACTAATCTCACAACCCGTTGCCGAAGAATTGAACATTGATAGCGGAGATACGCTTTCTATTTCGGTTGGAGGGCGAGATTTTGAGATGCGGATAATCGGGTTGATTGAAGTAGATGATGAAAGAAGCAGGCAGGCCCTGGAAAGCCTGATTTTGGCAGATATAAATACAGCGCAGCGTTTGTTTGGTATGGCTGGCAAATTGACGAGAATCGATCTAATTCTTCCGGAAGATTCTGAGTCCGTTATTAATAACATCAAGGTAATTTTACCGGATGGAGCAGCCGTGGTTCGTTCCGAATCGAGAACGGAAACCGTTGCTCAAATGACACGTGCTTTTAAGTTTAATTTACAAGCACTTAGTATGCTGGCACTTCTGGTTGGGATGTTCCTGATTTACAACACTATGACCTTTTCGGTTGTACAGCGAAGACCACTTATAGGCCGGTTGCGGGCTTTAGGTGTGAGCCGGAATGAGATTCTAAGTACCATATTGAAGGAAGCGTTATTGATTGGTTCGATCGGGACAATAATTGGAATTATTGCCGGAATTTTTCTTGCACAGATTTTGGTAAAGCTCGTAACTCAATCCATAAACGATCTCTATTTCGTACTGTCGGTACAAGAGTTAACTGTCGATGCAATGTCCATTCTTAAAGCCATTGTTTTAGGAATTGGAGCCACAATGGTTGCCGCACTATGGCCGGCCCGGGAAGCATCACAAGCTGAGGTTTCCACTGTTTTAAAACGCTCATCCAATGAGTCAAAAATCAGCAAGCGTATAAGACCACTTGCAATCATCGGGGTTTTATTAGGAATAGGAGGTGTTGGCATCTTGCAAATTCCAGGTGGTGATATTGGTGCTGGTTATGGAGCTCTTTTATTCATGATCATTGGGTTCTCATTAACGGTGCCACTACTGATTGTTGGAATGACCATAATTTTAAAACCGGTATTCGGAGCCATAGGCGGTTTAATTGGCAAAATGGCCGTTCGCGGAATAGTGACAGAGTTAAGCCGGACTTCAGTGGCCATTGCAGCTCTTGTAGTGGCCGTAGCCGCTACAGTGGGTGTTGGAGTGATGGTAGATAGTTTCAGAACCACAGTAGTTTCCTGGCTCGAATCTCAATTACAAGCCGATGTGTATGTTCAGCCACCCAGTTCAGTCTCCCGGAATGCCGATGCTGAATTGGATCCCGGGCTTATCAAGTTACTTGTTCAAACGGAAGGCGTAGCCTATTCAGGCACCGTAAGAAGTGTGGATGTGCGAACCAACAACGGAAATGACAATCTGGTTGCGATTGATCAGGGAGAGTCAGCACAGATTACTTATCAGCTTAAAGATAGTTCGGACGATTTCTGGCAGCGATATAAAAATGAACCAATATTGATGGTTTCAGAAGTGTATGCCTACCGAAATAATGTACAGCTTGGTGACACGCTTTTCATTGAAACTGATCTGGGAAGATCACCCTTTGTAATAAAAGCCATCAATTTTGATTATGCTTCTGACATTGGTACGATTACCATGAGTCGCAACCTCTATGATCAGTTTTTTGAGGATGAGGCCATTTCCGGGCTTGCTTTATATGCCAAAGAAGGAGTGGAGGTCGAGGCTTTAGTTCATGAATTGCGCGAGAAAGCTTCCGGTAATCAGGAGGTTTTTATAAGATCGAACAGAGGACTCAGGGAAGCATCCATCGAGATATTTGACCGTACCTTTACCGTAACGGTAGTGCTAAGAATGCTCGCCATATTAGTGGCATTCATGGGTGTTTTAAGTGCACTGATGGCCTTACAGCTTGAGCGATCAAGAGAACTTGCTGTATTAAGAGCAAATGGCATGACTCCCGGACAGTTATGGAATTACGTGACCACTCAAACGGGCGTGATGGGCATAATGGCAGGAATTTTATCAGTTCCACTCGGCATTTTGATGGCATACATTTTAGTATATGTCATAAACTTGCGCTCATTTGGATGGACACTGCAATTTTTGATCACTCCGAGTGTACTGTTTCAGGCAATTGGTTTAGCGGTGTTTGCAGCATTACTGGCTGGTATTTACCCATCTAAAAAAATGGCTGAGGCCAATCCTGCGGATGCTTTGAGGAATGAGTGATTATAATATGCCTTCCAACTCGTTACAGTGCTGAGCGTATGGAGCGAGTTAGTAGAATCCCCGAAGAGTTAATTTGGTATAATAGGTTTACATGATATTCGATAATAAATACAAACCATGCTATAGATTTTTAGGCAACACAATTTCACTATGAAAAAATTATACTGGTCTATATTTGCAATTACATTGATCGCCGGAGGCATCTGGATACTGTCTGAAGATAAAAAGGAGATCACTGCATCCATTTCAGTAGCCGAAGCAATGGGGGGAGGGGATGATGAAGGTTATTTACGGGTAATCGGTCCGCGGGAATTTATTTTTCCGGAGGATCACGGTCCTCACCCTGGCTATAAAACCGAGTGGTGGTATTATACCGGTAATGTGTTTACCGAAGCAGGTCGACAATTTGGTTATCAGTTTACCATTTTCAGAAGTCAGCTTAATCCACCGGATTCTACGGCAGAAGTAAAAGCATACAACGATGACTGGAATACTAATCAGCTTTATTTAGGCCATTTTGCCATTTCAGATGTGCAGAATTTAGATCATATTTTTGAAGAGCGATACAGCCGGGGTGCTGCCGGGCTGGCAGGTGCCAAAGTTGAACCGTACAAAATCTGGCTTGAGGATTGGTCTATTCAGCGCATCGAAACCGTGTATGAAGATGACAAAAGCTTTCCGGTAGGTATACAAGCAATAATGGAAGACGGCCATTCCATAAACCTGACAATCACCCCTGCAAAACCATTGGTTCTGCAGGGTGAAGACGGATACGACCCAAAAGGACCGGAACCCGGAAATGCCTCCCACTATCTTGCATTTACCCGAATGGAAACAGATGGAACTATATCCATCAATAATAAAAATTATGAAGTTTTCGGCTACAGCTGGATGGATCATGAATGGAGTACCTCTGCTTTGGACGAAGATCAGGAAGGCTGGGATTGGTTTTCTATTCAGTTATCTAACGGCTACGAACTGATGTATTATCAGCTGCGCAATTCCGATGGCTCGGTTAGTGATTATACTACCGGCTCTTTAATAGATCCGGATGGAAATAAGAGTAATATCTTTCCGGATGAGGTAAAGCTGGAAGTTCTTGATAGCTGGAAAAGTCCACACAGTAATTCAGTTTATTCCTCAAAATGGACATTGATTATTCCGGAATTTGAACTGAATTTAAAATTAGAAACACTATTTCCGGATCAGGAGATGGATGCATCTGTGCGATATTATGAGGGAACGCTTGGGGTTTCAGGAGAAATGGGTGGAAATTATGTCACCGGACATGGATTTATTGAAATGACCGGGTATGAAGGGGATGCAGAATAGCCAATATCCATTTCCCAATGATGAAGGGAAATTACTTGGTTATTGATCATTCCGTGTTGGATATTGGATATTCAATATTCTCTCCATATTAAATTTTCGAAAATACATTGTATGCGAGATATAAAAACGAGAACTTCACCCCGCTAAAAAAGCATTAAGATGAAAACTCACTCATGGCTGATAAAAAAACATTGACACAAAAGGATTTTGAATTTTTAATTGAGCTGGAAGAGCTGCTATACGACCGTAAAAAAGAATTACCGGAAGGCTCTTATACCACCTCCATGTATAAAAAAGGATTGGATAAGATCGCTCAAAAAGTAGGAGAGGAAGCAGTGGAAACAGTGATTGCTTCAAAAAATTCAAAAAACAAAGAGACCATTAATGAATCAGCCGACCTGATTTTTCACCTGATGCTGCTGCTTGCTGAAAAGGAAATTCCGCTGCATAAAGTCATTAAGAAATTGAGAAAACGACACAGCAAGGGTTCCCATAAGCATATCGGAGAGTGATAGTAAATATTGGTTAAATGTGGGCGGTTATTGGTTTGAAGTATTGGAATACTTTTAATGACCGCACAAATTACCATTAACCAGATTTTAACAGCTCCCGCCTTCTTTGTATCTTTGTTTTTTTAAAGTGAGACGCACCATATCCTATTCATGAACAACATTCGAAATTTTTGCATTATTGCCCATATTGATCATGGGAAATCTACCCTGGCCGACCGTTTGCTTCAGTTAACCGGCTCCATTAGTGAGCGCGATATGAAGGAGCAGATGCTGGACGACATGGACCTGGAGCGCGAACGCGGTATTACCATTAAAAGTCATGCCATCCGAATGGACTACAAAAGTCCTAATGGCAACCAATATATTTTTAATCTCATTGATACCCCGGGTCATGTTGATTTTGCCTATGAAGTTTCTCGTGCCCTCAAAGCTTGTGAAGGCGCACTTCTTATAGTAGATGCGGCCCAGGGAATTGAGGCTCAAACTATTTCCAATTTGTACCAGGCCATCGATCAAAACCTGGAGATCATACCTGTATTAAATAAAATTGACCTGCCCGGCGCCGATATTGAGGGAATAGGACAACAAATTGTTGATTTGATAGGCTGCGATCACGAGGATATTTTGCATGTTTCCGGTAAAACCGGTGAGGGGGTCAAGGAATTATTGGAAGCCATTATAGTGCGGGTTCCCGGACCAAAACGCGAAGAAGATAAACCACTGCGTGCGCTTATTTTTGATTCTATTTTTAACACCTATCGCGGTTCTATAGCTTATGTGAGGGTGATGGAGGGAGTGCTTAGAAAGGGTGATTTATTCAAATTTATGGCCAATCAGGAGGAATATAACGCCGAAGAAATTGGCTATCTGAAAATGAAGCAAGAGCCAACTAAAGAGTTGCACGCTGGTGAAGTGGGATATGTGATTGGTAGTGTAAAATCGCTGCAGGATGTGCGTGTAGGTGATACCATCACCAAAGTTGACAACCCCGCTAAAGACCCTATACCTGGTTATAAAGAAGTAAAACCCATGGTATTCAGCGGGATTTTCCCCACCGATGCGGATGATTTTGAAGACCTTCGCGCTGCCCTTGAAAAACTTCAACTGAATGATGCATCGCTCAGTTATGAACCGGAAACTTCCAAGGCACTTGGTTTCGGATTCCGTGCCGGATTTCTGGGGCTGCTTCATATGGAAATTGTGCAGGAACGACTTGACCGTGAATTTGACATCGATATCATAACAACGGTGCCTAATGTGCAATACGAAGTTGAGCTGGTTGATGGCAAGAAACGAATTGAAGTGGATAATCCTAGTCAAATGCCTGGCGCGGGTGATATTGAATCAATTTATGAGCCCTATATAAAAGCAAGTATCATAACCCCTGCCGATTATATTGGTCCGGTAATGAAATTATGCCAGGAACGGCGCGGGATATATGTGAATCAGTTATTTATGCAAAATAATCGGGTCGAAATAACCTATGAACTCCCGATGGCCGAAGTGGTATTTGATTTTTATGACCGCCTCAAATCCGGAACACGTGGCTACGCTTCATTAGATTATGAATTTATTGAATACCGAAAAGGCGATCTCGTGCGTTTGGATATCATGCTGAACGGCGACCAGGTAGATGCGTTGTCAAGTATTACACACCGTGACAAAGCTTATTATCTTGGACGCAAAGTTTGTGCAAAATTAAAGGAACTTATTCCTCAGCAACAGTTTGAAGTAGCAGTACAGGCGGCTATCGGAAACAGGGTTATTGCCCGCGACACAGTTCGTGCAATCCGAAAAGATGTAACGGCCAAATGTTATGGCGGCGACATCTCCCGAAAACGAAAGCTGCTTGAAAAACAAAAAGAAGGTAAAAAACGAATGAAACAGGTAGGAACGGTAGAAATTCCCCAGGAAGCATTCCTTGCCGTACTATCTATGGACGAAGATGACAGGTAATTATGAATAAAAGCATGAAAGGCATATTTTTCTTTTTCATCATGATGGTGATGATATCAACCGCCGCACAGGCACAGTTTGAGGAACCCGTGATTAAAAAAGTAAGCAACGAAGACCGGGCTAAATTTCAATCGCAGTTCGCAGATATAAAATGGACCGGGCAGGGATTCAATTACAATGAATTAGACCGGATGCCGGCCATCGAAATCCGTGCAGTTCTGCAAAGTGCCTATGGTTCCCCCACTCAAACCGTGGAAGACATCATTAAAAAAGACGGATATTTAAGGGATGGAAAATCCATACAATTTGAATATTGGTTTATTATAGACGGATACATCCCGATGATGGTTTTGGATTTGGAAGGCCCGTTTGATAACGGATTGGTGTATGTTGGTGCCAGCCGGTATGTGGATTTGATGCCCCAGGTAAAGCGGACACTAACCAAAGAATTACGGGCCGCATCACCCAAAGAATACGTTGACTATTTTTATTCCCCGGAAAGAGGTCAGTGGTATAAGGTTTCATACCAGGCCGGTGAATACAAAAAAGAGGAAATTAAACAACCCTCGCATATAAAAATTAAATAAACAGACAGATCTTGGAAGAAAATAATAACCCTGAAGAACAGGGACTTAGTTCATACTGGCAAAGAAGGAAGTACAAAAAGGAAGAAGAACATAAAAAGGCAAAGTCGTGGCTGCGCGAATGGGTAGATGCCATTGTATTTGCTTTTATTGCCGCCGCTATACTCCGTGCATTTCTATTCGGGTCCTACAAAATACCAACGCCGTCGATGGAAAAAACCCTAATGACCGGCGATCTGCTAATTGTTTCAAACGTCACCTACGGCCCAAGAACACCAATGGCACTATGCGTTCCCTTTTTGCAGGGATGGTGCGTTCCTGGAGTGAAATTACCCTGGACCCGGCTCCCAGGTTTCCGCGATATCGAAAGGAATGATATTTTTGTATTTAATGTACCCTGGGAAGTGAAGCCGGTATCCCAAAAAACGAATTATATAAAAAGAGCCGTTGCTATTGCCGGCGATACCATCTCCATTCAGGATAAAATTCTGTTTATAAACGGGGAGAGGGAAGAACAGCATGAAGGGGTGCAGCGGCATTATGTGGTGCGGATGGCAAACCGTGTTCGATTAAGTAATGCCAAGATGGAATCGGTTGGGGGTGAGCTAATGGGCTATACCAATAACGATAATTACATTGTAAATATGTCGGAAGAGGTTGCTGAAGTTGTTGGCAGCTGGGCCGAAGTGGATACCATGTACCTGAATGTTAGTCCGCCTGAAAATACGGACCGGAATTATATTCAAAGTGAAGGAGATTTCTCACGGGCTTTTTCTAATGCTGATCAAATGCCCTCTATTGTAGTTCCTTTCGAAGGTCAAACCATTGAGTTAAATAACGAAAATTGGTTTATATATAAAGATATCATTGAACGATACGAACGCAACGACCTCCGCAGGGAAGGAGGAACGATTACTATTAACGGGGAAGAAACCAACCGTTATACCATCAAACAAAACTACTACTTTGCGATGGGAGACAATCGCGATAACAGTCAGGATTCCCGCTTTTGGGGATTTGTTCCTCAAGATCATGTAATAGGAAAAGCAGCCATTGTCTGGTTCTCCACTGATAACTGGGTTCCCCGATTCAACCGGGTGTTTACGCTGATTGATTAGAAGTGAAAGGAATCAGGAGTCAGAAT
>JBBDLQ010000209.1:0-15066 GCA_040878765.1 Balneolaceae bacterium
ATAACAAGCATTGGCCTTGATCATCAAAATGTACTTGGTGATACGGAAGTGGAAATTGCACGGGAAAAGGCGGGGATTATTAAAGAAAATAAACCTGTTGTATTGGGAAATATTGGTTCATCTGCGCGCACAGAAATTGAAAAGACAGCTCATCAAAATAACAGTTCAATACTACGAGCTGGTGAATTAGAACCGGAATGGCAATCGGGTAAAGTGACGCTCAAAAATGGGAAGCTTCAAATTCTAACAAAATTCCGGGAAGAAATAAATAAATGGAATATTGCATGTGCTTGGCTTGTTACTACGAGTTTACAGGATCGGTTTCCTGTAAATGAACAGGTAATTCTTAAGGCTCTGGAATCTTTTAATGGCGTAGCTGCCAGATTCGAGAAACTTCATCCCGATTATGAATGGTATTTTAGCGGTTCTCATAACATCCAGGCGTTAAAATCGTCTTTGGAGGCGGTACAGGAGCTTAAACCCAAATCTGATGTGGTGTTGGTTTTTTCCGGGATGAAGGACAAATTGAATGCAGAAATACTTGGTCATTATTCAGGATTTAAACGTATTTTGTTTGTAGAACAGGAGGGGGAAAGGGCAACAAAATTCATGGATATCAATAAGAAGGTAAAGGCAGAATTGATGGATGAATCTTCAAAAGAAATTATTTTCAATGAATTAAAGACAGAGTTAGTAATTTTTATGGGAAGTTTTTACTTTTATCCCACAGTAAAGCGGTGGATAGGAAACGTTTCATAAATATAACACCGCATATTTCCTTGCCTGATTGAATATCCAGTTATGTTGCCAAATTAGGACAACACGATGTTCACCCCAAAATTCAGTAAGAATCATATTTATTTTATAAGAGCTACATTTTATGTCAGATAATGAAACCGCCGGAATTACGGCCGGGGAGTTGGAATCCTTAGAGGGAAAAAAGCTTCACGAATTACAAACCATTGCTAAATCTGTTGGTATTAAACGGGTAACCGGAGTACGTAAAGTTCAATTAATTGAACAGATACGTGAAGCTGCCCGGGCAGACAATGCTTCCGAAGATAATAATGACCAACAAAAAAATGATTCTACTCAGAAAGATTCTGAACTGAAGAACTATGGGGGACAGGATCATATTGTTTCCTACAAAAAGAAGGATGAAGAAGAGAAGAAATCAAAGAAAAAGCATCAGCACCAATCTAATAGCAATCGCCGTAAAGGGCATGAGCATAATAAATTGCCCGAGTCTGATGCTACTACATTGAAAGAACGCATTAAGGAATTAGAGCCGGATCTTGGTCCCTATTTATTTAATGAAGGTACACTCGAAATTCTGCCTGACGGTTACGGTTTTCTCCGATCTGTAAATTATAATTACAAAGCCAGTCCTGATGACATTTATGTTTCACCTTCACAGATTAAAAGATTTCGTTTAAAACAGGGAGATTGTGTAATTGGTGTGATTCGCCCGCCTAAAGTTGGTGAGCGCTATTTTGCATTGCTCCGTATTGAAGGGGTAAACGGCCGCATTCCGCACGACATGGATAACCGGCAGGATTTTGAAGAGTTATTACCAATTCACCCGGAACAGCGATACCGGTTAGAATTTGATTCCAGAGAACACTCTACGCGCTTAATTGATTTATTTGCCCCGGTTGGTAAAGGACAGCGTGGTTTGATTGTTGCACAGCCTAAAACCGGTAAAACTACTATTTTAAGAAATATTGCCAATGCGGTTGCTGCGAATCATCCGGATACCAAAATTTTAATAGTACTGATTGATGAACGCCCCGAGGAAGTTACCGAAATGGAGCGCTCCGTAAAAAATGCGGAAGTTGTTGCATCAACATTTGATGAAAAGCCCGAAAATCATATTGGCTTGGCTGAAATTGTATTCGAAAAAGCCAAACGATTGGTTGAAAGTGGCCATGATGTACTGATGTTGATGGATTCCATTACAAGATTAGCGCGAGCTTACAACATTGCGGCCTCAAATAAAGGGCGTACCATGTCGGGCGGGATAGATTCGGAAGCCTTAAAACCACCCCGGCAATTATTCAGCTCCGCTCGTAATATCGAAAATGGTGGCTCACTTACTATTTTAGCTACTGCTTTGATAGAAACTGGCTCTCGCATGGATGATGTGATTTTCGAAGAATTCAAAGGAACAGGTAACATGGAAATTTACCTGGATCGTAGAATTTCGGACCGAAGACTATATCCGGCCATCGATATTTTCAGAAGTGGTACACGCCGCGAAGAATTGCTTGTTTCAGAGGAGGAACGTGAAAAAGTGGTACTCTTACGCCGCTATCTCACAAATATGAGTCCGTTTGAAGCTATGGAATTCCTGCTGGATAAGATCAAAGGCACGAAGAATAACGAAGAGTTTCTTATCTCGATGAATAAATAGATTTTTCGTCCACTTATTTCAAGGCGCGAATTTTAATTATTCCCCAAAAAGATCCTCCAGGCTGCCGTGATATAATGATGCTTCTACCTCATTTGTTCTTTCACTGGAAATCAATAAATCATTCTTGTTAATAAAAGTTATACCTTCTGTTTGCCAGTCTAATTCGGATTTTGAGATCAGGCTAAGTTTATGATTTCCTGAAAAGAAATCGGTTCTCGTGAAATCCGAAAACTTCCATAAAAACGGAAATTGATGATCATCCTGATATCCCAATAAGAGCAAAGTTTTGGAATCAGGACTCAGGGCTGCATCAGAAACCCGGCCATTAACATCAAATACATCCATTTTCTGGGCAGAATGGTATCCGGGTTTTTTCGGAATAGCATAGAGGGTAGTTTGATGATCGTTTCGCTGTTTAGTGAAGAGATAAATGTGATCACCTGAGGATATCATAGCTTCACAATCAAAAGCATTATCCTTCTTTTTTAAGTTAAAACTGCTTTGTTCAGGATAATGAAATGCTATGATCTCGCCGGATACATTTAGCATTGGTTCATCTGTAATTTCGGCAAAGCTGATCTTCACAACTTTCAGATCTCTTCTGTCACCATCATTATTTCCAAAATCTCCCAGGTAGAGGAATTCTCCATCAAATGTAATTGCCTCTTTGTCGTCAAAAGTTATGTTTTGAATAGTGATGGTTTGGAGTATTTCACCAGAAACAGGGTTAATGCGAAATATCTCAGGTTTATTATCATCATTATGGGTGAAAATTCCTTTTGGGGTATAAATTAATCCTGATGATTCATCAATATTTCCGGGAAGTTCGGTAATGAAATTAAGGGGAGTTTCCTGAGATAAACCGAAAATTGGTATAAGTACAAGAACTAAAACACCGGACCAATATTTAATTTCCAATATCATAATCTCATAATTTTAAAATGATAAATAACTGTGAGTTTAACGGAGATAATCAAAGGAGAACGGTTATTAAATATCTTTTAAAATAAACTTCTTGTCTTTATCCTGTTCCAGTTTACCGGCTTTAGCATGAATGGAATGATAGAATAATAACATCGCTTCTTCTTTAAGGGCTTGCCGCAGGATGAGTATTTTAGCTTTTTTGGATTGAATGGGATCTACATCCATTTGCCTCATTGCATAATGATTTAACTGGTGCTCGGATGGAATCAGATCGCCCAAATAGTAAGCTGTATTACCGGAATCATGGATCTTAATAATTTGATGTCCTGGAGTATGTCCCCCGGTTTGGATAAGCTCAATCCCAGGGATTAATTCAAAATGTGATTCGGTTATCATTACCAGTTTTTCATCGGCAGCCAGCTTATATAATTCATCCATTTCGTAACCCGCACCAAGGTTTTCATTTTTTCTGCCAATTTGTTCCAGGGCAAAGTACCATTCCTTTTTTTGGATGAAGTAATTGGCATAAGTCATAGTAGGCTGGGTAGAGGTATTTTCGTCCACAAAAGTGGAACCAGCAGCATGATCAAAATGTAAATGACTTAATACGACGTGCGTGATATCGGCAGGGGTAAGGCCAAAAATATCCAGATTTGTAAGGAGGTTTGAGGTATTTGTGTATTTACTTTTATGATCAAGGCCCCAGCCAAGGCCGGTATCAAGCAACACATTGTGTTTTCCATCACGAATTAAAATGGGATTGATACCAATGGGGACAGACCGGGTTTTTATATCGCTTACCTGTTTACGAGCCGTTATTTCCGAGGAATCGATTTTCTGAATGATGCCATCATCAAAAACATTAAATATTCCTTCACTGAGCTGTTCAATTTCAAAGCGGCCTACTTTCATGAAAAATCTATTTTATGGTGATCTCTGTTGGTAAAATCATCCAGTTTTGACCAGCTGGGTGTTCCATTAACATGCGAATATTCCTGATTTCTTCCGATTTCCCAAAAGGGACCCAGCTATTAAAATAAGCATGCATTTTTGTTTCCGCTCCGGACATTAACACTTCAAAAATCGTTTTTTCCTTTGGAAAGTTCTCCACCCGGTATTCTTCCATATCGGCCATTTCTGCGGCAATGGCAATGGCATCCTCTAAAGTACCAAGTTCATCTACTAAACCAACTTCATAAGCCATTTCTCCTGTCCAAACTCGACCCTGAGCTATTTCATGCACTTCATCCCGACTCATGCCCCGTGCATCCGCTACCCGATTCAAAAACACCTCATACCCATGTTCTACATTTTGCTGAATTATTCGGGATTCGGCAGCCGTAAATGGCGTTGTGAGGTCCAGAAGGTCAGCATACTCATGTGTTTTTACAATTTCGAAATCGAGGCCAATCTTATTCTGGGTCAATTCCTGAACATTAAATAATAAATTGAAGATTCCGATGGAGCCTGTAATTGTGTTGGCTCCGGCTATCACGGTATCAGCACCCATAGCAATGTAATAGCCTCCGGAGGCAGCAACCGAGCCCATATAAGCAACAACCGGTTTTTTCTCTGATGCTACTTTTATGGCATTCCAAATCAGGTCGGAGGTGGAAGCTGAGCCACCGGGACTGTTGATATGTACCACGATAGCTTTCACTGTTGATCTATCCAAGGCATCATCTAATTGCTCCTGAATATTTTCAACCGTGATAGTATTCGAGTTATTTATAGGAGAGTCGTTACCCAAATCCGGCAAGATGGCACCGTTGGCATAAATAACAGCTACACGGTCTCTGGAGGATGGTAGTTTTACTCCTGCACTCACTGCAGGAATTTTGGCATATTTCTTAAATGTGATGGTTTCCAGTTCATCCCCATCTTCAATCCCCATTTTTTTCTTTATGACAGATTCGACTTCATTTTCAAAAGCAAATGCATCAACCAGTCCATTATCAAGAGCATATTGCAGGCGATTTAATGGCTGAGAATTCAACATATCATGAATTTCATCTGTGGATTTTCCAGTTCTTTGGGAAACAGCTTCAGTAAAAGTACCCGTAGCGGCATTCAGTATCTCATCAAGTTGCTGTCTGCTTTCCGGAGATGCAGAGGTCTCTAAAAATGGTTCCACCGCTGATTTATATTTACCTACCCTGAAAATCTCCGGCTCAACCCCGATTTTATCGAGCATATCAGTATAAAATGTGAACTGAGATACAAAACCATCAAACTCGAAGCCGGTATTTGGCGGGGAAAAAATGGAGTCGGCCAGAGTTGCCAAATAATAGGATTGTTCATTCATCCCGAGGTCATCGGTACTGAAATACAGAAACTTTCCACTTTCTTTGTATTGTTCTAAATAGAGATAAGCCTGCTTTAAATTTGCCCAGGATTCACCAACCAAATTGGTTTTAACCCAAACACCTTTAATACGGTCATCAGCTGCAGCTTTTTCAAGATTATCTTTGAGTGTAACCAGTGATAATTTGTTTGCTGCATCCGGATTGAAATAGCTTTCAAACGGACTTGGAAGTGCATATGCCGGGATTGCTCCTGATAACTCAATAGTGAGTACGCTGTCTTTTACCTCAGGAAGAGGCTCAGAGGAACTAATGGCAATAAATATGAAAAGTGTTATTACCACTACCATGAAGGATGTGAAAATTCCCAGGCAGGAGGCTAAAAAGGATTTAAAAAATGTCATTATTATAAATTATTTAAGGTACTTTTAATGGTGTTTTCGGAATGATTACGAATAAATTTTTCGTTAGGCGAACTTAGTAAAACTTGACAATCATTCCATTTGGAATTAAATAAAATCTATGCAAAAGTTTGATGCAATAATAATCGGTTCAGGTCATAATGGATTAGTTACAGGGTGCTACCTTGCAAAAAATGGGTACCGGATTTTAGTTCTTGAGCGTGACTCCACTATTGGGGGTGCCGTCAGAACCGAAACCATGTTTCAAAGTGAGGAAAATCCGAATGGGTTTCGGATGGATGTCGGTTCATCCGTACATATCATGATCCATCAAACAGGTATTATTGAAGAACTGGAACTGGAAAAGTACGGTCTGGAATATATCGAAATGGACCCGATCATGTCGTACCCGGTTCCAACAGGGAAAGGGGTTATTCATTTCTGGAAAGATGTGGAGCGAACACTTGAATCTATTTCCAGAGTAGCTCCGGAAGATGTACAGAATTACAAAGATTTTATTGAATTCTGGGGCAAGATCAATAAGGGAGTTTTGAAAGCGTTTATGACTACTCCTAAAACAAGTAGTTTGTTTGCTGAAATGACCAAAGCCCAGATTCGGGAAGGCTCTATGTTTAAAAAGGGTGAACAGGCAGCGGGACTTCAAAAAATACTTTCGAGTTATGGTAAAGTGGTGGATGATGCTTTTGAATCCCCTTATATGAAAGCTGCGATTTTATGGTTTGCTGCCCAATCAGGACCGTTACCAGATCATTCAGCCACAGGCGATTTTGCCGGATGGCAATCGATGTTGCATCAAAGCGGGGCTAAACATCCAAAAGGTGGCAGCGGAATGCTCACGCAGGCGATGAAGAATTTTATTGAGGCTCATGGCGGGGAAGTCCGTGCCAATCATCCCATAAAAAACATATTGATTGAAAATGGAACAGCGATTGGAGTTTGTACGGAGAATGGAGATGAATTCCGGGCAAAAACCATTGTCTCAAATGCGCATGTTCAAACCACAATGATGAAAATGGTAGGCCGGGAACATTTGGAAGATTCTATGTTTACCAAAGTGAAAAATATAAATGTTGGCAATGGATTTGGTATGGTAATTCGTTGTGCAGTTGAGGAACTGCCTGAATACACAGCCGCCCCGGATGATCCCGATATTCATAATGGAATTCAGCTTTTGGCTCCATCGGTTCAATACATGAATAATGCCATTGGTGATTACACCAAAAAACTTCCGCCCGAAAAACCAGCCGTGTTATGTATGACATTTTCGAAGATCGATCCTGAGGTTGCCATAGATGGCCGACATACACTATTTGCATGGGCACAATGGCATCCGTATGAATTGGCAAATGGAATGCATTGGGATGATATCCGTGAAAGAGAAGCTCAAAAAATTTATGATGTGGTTACGGAATATGCTCCAAATATGAAAGGAAAACTCATAGATTGGTACATTCAGACCCCGCTTGATATTGAGCGAAAGCACGGACTCTTAAAAGGCAATGTAATGCATGTGGAAATGAGTTTTGATCAAATGTTTATGTTCCGCCCCATACCGGAACTAAGCAGGTACGAAACTCCTGTTAAAAATTTATATTTGGCCAGTGCTTCTTGTCATCCCGGAGGCGGAGTTTTTGGAGCAGCCGGTTATAATGCGGCAAAAGTAATCCTAAAAAATAACAGAAAAAATTTCTTTTCATTTAGCTGAGGAAAACATTGAGTTCAACACTGTATATACATCTTTCTAAAATTGGTGAAAATCTTAAAGCAGTGAATTCCCAAATTGGAGCTGGTGTCAAAAGAATGGCGGTTATAAAAGACGAAGCCTATGGACACGGAATGTTACCGGTGGCAAATTATCTCAAAGACAAAGCAGAGTGGTTTTGTGTTGCAAGGATTGATGAAGCCGTGAGGTTAAGAGAAGCAGGAATCAAATTACCGATCCTTGTTTTTGAGGTTCCTGTAAAAGGCAAAGAACATTTATACAGTACCTATGAAATAACAGCGAGTATTTCCGATTTATATGTTTTTGAGCGGCTTGAACCGGGAACAAATTGTCATCTTCATTTTGACACCGGCATGTTCAGGCTGGGAATTCTGCCAGATCAGGTTGAAGAAGTTCACCAAAAAATTAAAAAGTATTCAGCTTTAAATTATTCCGGAATTTATACGCATTTTGCCAATGCTGATGATCCGAATGATGCCCGTGTTTTAAAGCAGCTTGAAATTTTTAAAAGCATAAGAGCACAATTTCCGGAAGCATTATTAACTCATACCTGTAACAGTGGGGCCATCTTTCATTACCATGATAAAGGAGTAATTATGGATGCTGTCCGGCCCGGTATATGCCTGTATGGATTTGCCCCGGGGACTGAAGACATTCCCGCATTGTCTCCGGTATTAGAATGGCAATCGGAATTGGTTCAGGTTAAAAAGATCAGGGAAGGGGATGAAGTTGGATATGGAAGCCGATGGAAAGCCCCAAAAGATGGGTGGTTAGGCATAGTTCCGGTTGGTTATGCTGATGGGATATTCCGAAACCTGAGCAGTAATTTTAATATGGAGATTGCTGGTGAGAAATACCCACAGGTGGGTACCATTAGCATGGATTTTTCAGCAGTCTTTTTAGGTGATAATTTTTTCCCAATAGGTGCGCCGGTAACACTATTAGGTGAGGGGGAGCTTTCTGCCAGGGAATGGGCTAAAAAAATTGGCACAATACCCTATGAAATTACAACAGCTATATCCCAAAAAATAAAAAGGGAATATATTTAAAGCAGGATCTCGGCTAATTCTATATCAAACCTAAGTGTGTCATCACGAAGGTTTCTATTGTTGCTGTCACCATATCCAAGGTCTGGCGGTATAATAAGCACTCTTTTTTCGCCTTCTTTCATGCCTATTAATCCTTCTTTAAACCCCTCTACTAAACCACCAATATTGTTAAATGTAACCGGGGTAGTTACCCCATTTTTGAATGAGCTGTCAAAAATCTCACCTGTTACCCATTTTCGGCCAGTGTAAAATACACGAACCTGATCACGGCGTTCTACTTCAAAAATTCCACTTCCTTCTTCAATAAAATAAATGGTTAAACCGGACTCTCTCGTAACCGAACTGTCTGCTGCTGAAATGTCATATATATGGTCTTCAGCTAAAGTATAATCGATCTTAAAACGATTGTCTTCTTCGCAGCTGCTTAGAAAAAAACCGGAAATAATCAGAACTAAGAAAAAAGGTGTTTGTTTTAAAAAATTCATCAAGTGTTATGGTAGAAATTTTGGTTATTAAGTCGTTTGTACGATCTAATAAACTGTGTGAATAGTAAATTATTTTCTTATTTATCAACTAAAGATAAAGCTTCGATCACTTAAAACCATAAGGTGAAGTCGAATTGATTTTTAATTTTAGTTCTTATTCGGATACACCGGTAATAGCCTCATCCAGTTCTTTTTTTCGTTTTCGGTTGGCATAACGGCTGACCCAAATTGATAATTCATACAATACCGTTAAAGGCAGTGCAATTAGTATTTGTGAAATTGGATCGGGCGGGGTGAGCATGGCAGAAACAACCAAAGCCAATATTAATGAATGCCGGCGATATTTTTTTAATAATTCGGGAGTAAGTAACCCAAGTTTTGAGAGGGAGTAACTGACAACAGGTATTTGAAAAATAATTCCACAGGCTATTACCCACATTGATACGGAACCGAAGTACTCGTTGATGTCAAAGTCGTTACGGATGATATCAGAAATTTGAAACTGTGCAAAAAATTGAAGCGCAAATGGAACCAGGATCATGTACCCAAATGAGACACCGAGCAAGAAGAAAAAGGTGATAAAAAATGCGCTGAAGAACGTTTTCTTTTTTTCTTTTGATTCAAGGGCAGGTTCAACAAATGCCCAGATCTGATAAATGAAATAAGGGGAACCGATTATAAATCCAATCACAAACAGCGTTCCCCAAAATGTAAAGAACTGACCAGGCAAACGACGGCTTTGTAATTCAAAATTAACGGCATCAACCCGTAAAAAATCATACATAAAGAAATCAGCGCGGGTCGGGCCAAGCATAACATCGTTCACAAAAAAATCGGAGAATATAAAGGCAATGACACCGCCTGCCAATATTCCTATCAATCCTTTTATGATTCTCCAGCGTAATTCCTCAAGATGATCCAAAAAAGACATAGCGTCGGTACGGTCGGTTGGTTTTTTAGCCTTTGGCGGCTCACTTGGCATGATTTGACGTTCTTCCAATTTTACTTCCTGGATTACGCAGTTACAAAATCGTACAGCGGAAACCGGTCACATAGGTCATGGACTTCCTGCTCTACTTTTTTATGAATTTCTTCATCCTCAGGTTTTTGGAGGACTTTGTCAATTAAGGCAGCAATATACTCAAATTCAGCTTCCTTAAGGCCACGGGTGGTCATTGCTGGAGAACCAATTCGAATTCCGGAAGTCACAAACGGGCTTTCCGTATCAAATGGTACCATGTTTTTGTTTACCGTAATATCTGCTTTCCCGAGAGCATCTTCGGCAATCTTTCCATTTATTCCTTTGTTACGGAGGTCGATTAGGATTAAGTGATTATCGGTTCCGCCACTCACCAAATTATATCCCATTTCTATAAACTTATTGGCCATGGCTGTGGCATTTTTTTGAACCTGAATTTGATAGGTTTTGAAATCATCCTCCAAAGCCTCACCGAATGACACCGCTTTGGCAGCAATAACATGCATGAGCGGACCTCCCTGAGTTCCGGGGAATACAGCTGAGTCGAAAACTTCACTCCAGTTTTTAGTCCTGCCGGATTTCCGGGCAGTGATTCCAATCGTATTCTCTCCATCTTTACCAACTAATATCATACCACCCCGAGGACCGCGTAAGGTTTTGTGGGTAGTTGTGGTAACCACATGGGCGTGGGGCAGGGGATCATTCAACAGATCCACGGCAATCAAGCCGGCAGTATGTGCCATATCCATCCACAACAAAGCACCAACTTCATCGGCAATTTCACGAAAAGCCTCATAATCATAATCACGCGGATAAGCAGAAGCTCCGATTGAGATCATAGCAGGTTTTACCTCCAAGGCACGGTCACGGATGATATTCATATCCAATCGTCCGGTTTCTTTATTCACTCCGTAAAATTCAGCATTGTAATTGATGCCGGAGAAGTTCACTGGAGAACCATGAGTCAGGTGTCCGCCATGTGACAGATCAAGGCCTAATAAGGTATCGCCGGGTTTCATGCAGGCAAGGTAAACGGCTGCATTAGCTGTAGCGCCGGAGTGTGGCTGAACATTCACCCAATCGGCCCCAAATAGTTTTTTAGCACGATCACGGGCATGGTCTTCCACAATATCCACCACTTCGCAGCCACCGTAATAGCGTTTTCCCGGATATCCTTCTGCATATTTATTGGTCAGCGTACTTCCCATGGCAGCAATCACAGCGCGGGATGCAAAATTTTCGGAAGCTATTAATTCAAGGTTATTATTTTGGCGGTGGGCTTCTTTTTCAAGCAGATCATAGATCTGGGCATCTTGCTCTTGAAGAGATTTCATCGGCGGCTTTTTACTTTTGAGTTAGGGATTTAATTTTATTTACACGACGTTCATGGCGGCCACCTTCAAATTTAGTGGCAAACCAGCTTCTTAAAATTTCTTTGATCTGAGATTCATTCAATTCTCGCCCCGGAAGACAAAGAATGTTGGCGTTGTTATGTAAACGTGTCATTTCAGCCGATTGGGGAGAATAGGCTAACCCGGCCCGTACTTCCGGAAATTTATTGGCCGTCATGCAAACTCCCTGCCCGCTCCCACAAATCAGGATTCCCTGTTCGTGTTCCCCATTGTTCACGCGTTCCGCAACTTGTACGGCATAGTCCGGGTAGTCAACAGGTTCTTCTGAATGGGTGCCGTAGTCAACGGTTTCATGGCCCATTTCATTAAGTAACTTTTTAACAATTTCTTTAGCAGGAAACCCAGCATGGTCGCTGGCTATTGGGATAATCATCAGTAGTTTGTTTTCGATAAGAATTTAAAATTGAATATCCTCATTTTTTGGCTGAGATTAAAGAATTTATATACCCATATTTATAATTGAATGCTTTCCACATAAATGTATTATAAAAAAAACATGAATGTGTTAGTTCTCATTATTGTTTACAGTACTATTAACAGGAACAATAAGTCCTTAGAATGACTATAAAGAAGAGTAGGGTAATTATTGGAAAGCCTTAGATGAGAAACTGATTTCAAACCGCCAATAAAGTAAATTCAAGAGCAGAAATAAATAAAAAAAATGGAATTACAATCATGAAATTATTTTTAAAGATCCTTGCTGGTTTTTTGGTGACACTATTGATTTTGATGGCGGGAGTAAGCATTTATTTTAATGATGAACGGCTTCGAAACACCGTTGTTCCTATGGTAAATGAAAACCTAGGAACAGAAGTAGAAGTATCAGCAATGTCTTTGAGTTTATTCAGGTCATTTCCTAATGCCGGGGTAAGTATGGAAGGGGTAAGAGTTCCGGATAAAGATGGCGAAACAGTCATAAAATTAGAAGAACTTTTATTATCGGTTAAAATAATCCCGTTGATAAGCGGAGATGTGAATATTGCAGAGCTGTCTTTGAACTCCCCCGAGATCTATTACACCATTTATGAAGACAGCACTTCAAATATTGATTTTTTATTGGCAGATGAATCAGAAGAACCGACAGCGGATAAGGAAGGAGTATCACTGGCTATTCCAAACTTAGTAATCACAAACGGTATGTTGCACTATAATGATCATAGCTCGAAAACCGAGATCCTGGCTACCGGATTAAACGCACAGCTTGCCCTGAAGTATGCAGATCTTATTGAGACCAATCTCACTTCTGAACTAAAATCATTGACAGTGAACTTAGATGGGGTTAACTATATGAATGATCTTGCTTTGCGGTTAGATCAAATTTCAACCCTTGATCTTGATAACGAACAATTGGTTATACAGGAAGGAAGTCTGGCAATCCGGGGTTTAATGCTTAATCTGGAAGGGGAGATCGATTCCTGGAGCAGCGAGGCAATGAATATCAACCTAACAACCTCGAGTTCTACAGATGATTTTGGGGAGCTGTTGAATTTAGTTCCCCCTGAGTATGAAGAATATATAACCGGACTTGAAACAAGAGGAAAATTAAATATTGATGGAACCATTTCTGGACAATATTCAAAAGAACAGATTCCGGATTTTAATTTTACTATCACTGTTGAGGATGGTTATGTCAAGAACAATGAACTGCCGCAGGCCATTGAGGATATTCAACTTTCGTTTATTGCAGACAACAACCAAATTGCTATACAAACCTTAAAAGCCAAAGCTGCAAAAAATACCGTATCTATTACGGGGATTTTATCTGATCCAATGGAAGAAAACCCGGGATATGACCTGAATATTGACGCCGATATTGAACTTTCGACCGTCGAAAGTTTTTATGCGATCAGTGATCTTGATATTGAGCGAATGGCGGGTACACTTATTGCCAATATACATGCAAAAGGTAACGTTGAGGATCCTGAAAATTCGGAGCTGGATGGTACCGTCACACTTTCTGATGGAATGGTTCAATACGCCGGCGTTGCGCAGCCCATTGAGAATATTAATGTTGATGTGAAAGCCACGAATAAGAAAATCAATATTCAGAGTGCAAAACTTACCGCTGCTGGAAACAGCCTCAGTTTTATAGGTTCAGTAAATGATCCGCTGGACGAGACTTTACGGAGTATTGATGTAACAGGAGACGCAAATGTTGATCTGGCGACCGTCAAAGAATTCTACCCCATTGATGAAGACACACTTATGATGCGTGGTAAACTTCAGTCAAAAATTGTTTTAAGAGGGAATTTGGAGCCTTTTGATATTCAGAAACTCTTGCAGTCAAGCACACTGAACCTTAGCAATGGATATTTTGCGCACTCCTCGGTTGGCGAACCCATTGAAGACATCACTTTTCAGGGAACTGTTTCCGGTAATGCAATTGAGATCTCACAAGCTAAATTCAAAACCGGTAATAATAATCTTTCTGTGAAGGGAAATATACAAGAGTACCTGTCGGATGATCCGCTTTTCAATTTAACTATGGACGGAAATGCGCAGTTAAGTGATGTGAGCAAATACTATGAATTGAAGCCGTGGATCGAAGAATTGGCAGGGAATGCAGTGATGAATTTAAGAGCGCATGGGCCGGCCGGAGATCCGTTAAAAATCAATCTGAATGGATTGCTAAATTTAAGTGAAGTAAGTGCAAGAGGAGATTCACTTCCGCTGCCGGTAACAGATTTGGGTGGTAAGCTCACGATATCTCCGGAATCAATGATCTTGACAGATTTTACCATGAAATTTGGTTCATCGGATATTCAACTTGCAGGTAAAATGAGCAATTATCTCAGTTTTATAAAGGAAGACGTTTCACAGTCTCAGCTTCCCAATGTGACTGGAAATTATAGCAGCACCTTGCTGAATATGGATGAAATGATCGATTGGGATGAAGAAACAGATCCTAATGAACCAATTCCGATCGAATTGCCCAATATAAATGCCAAAGTTGGTGCTGATATTTCAAAACTTATTATTTTAGGGATCACTTTAACTGATGTAAGTGGATATGGCGAAATGAATCCCGTAAAGATCGTTCTCAGCGATGCTAAAGCAACTATGTTTGAAGGCACTGCGACCGGAAATATGGTCTGGGATATTCCGGCTCCTACCAACACAAAAATTAATTTCTCCGGTACACTTAATGAACTTGCTGCCAAAGCGTTTTTCCGCGATACGGGATTTTTAGGAGAGAACAGTACCATTCATGAATACATAGAAGGAGCCCTGAGTGCAGATGTACATTACATTTCTAATCTGAATCCGGCGTTATCACCTGTTCTTTCTACAACCAACGCTGAAGGATCTTTCGGAATGACCAAAGCCCGGCTGGGCAATCATCCGATACAAATGAA
>JBBDLQ010000209.1:15166-24487 GCA_040878765.1 Balneolaceae bacterium
TTTGATATAAAATTAAAAGGAAAGAATGATCTGGTCACAGATGCGGATGTGGCCGCTGAAAATAAGATTATAGAAGTTCTAAATCAGGCATATCCTGATGATCAGATCTTAGCGGAAGAGTCTCAAAAGAAAAGCTCACTACCTGAAAGCCGTATCTGGATCATAGATCCCATTGACGGGACTACAAATTTTGCCCATGCATTTCCCCGGTATTGTGTTTCTATTGCGCTGTGGGAAAATAATGAGCCTAAAGTTGGCCTGGTACTTGAAGTTGCAAATCAGGAATTATTTACAGCTACGGAAGGTGGTGGGGCATTTTTAAATGATAAACCAATTCACGTTTCAAAAAATAACGATCCATCCTCATCACTTATAGGGACAGGATTTCCATATAATAATCTGAATTTAGTGGATAATTACCTGAAGCTGTTTAAACGAATGATGGAGAAAACCCATGGTGTACGTCGGCCCGGAACTGCCGCCTGGGATTTGTGTAATGTAGCTTGTGGACGTTTTGAAGGTTTTTATGAATATGGACTAAGTGTTTGGGATGTGGCAGCCGGGGCATTAATCATTAAGGAAGCCGGCGGGGTGATAACCGATTGGGCTGGTGGCGATAAATGGTTGTTTGGTCAGCGTATTATTGCAGGAAATGAAGCTTTGCACGAATTTCTTAAGAAAGAAATACAGGAATGTTTTACTGAAGATGAAATACTGAATAAGAATTAGGTCTCCTAAACAATTTCAGAAATTTTAAAGTTAAAATATTTTTTCTGAGCATATATATATAATGTCATAAAAAATAGACGTAATTTTATAGTTGAAATAATTACTTCACCATGGAAATAACCATTCGGGGGTCAAACTCCGGCGACCTTGATGCCCTGCTTATACTCGAAAAAAAAGCCTTTCCTAACTATCAGCAAAGTTCTAGACGAACCCTTTCTCTCAGCCTGAAAAGCTCTTTCCAGCAAGTTTGGATTGCTGAAGCAATTAATGATGGAGTTTATACAACCGTTGGAAGCCTCATATTATATATCTATAAACACACCATTCGCATTTTCTCCATTGTTGTGGATCCGGATCTTCAGGGGCATGGTATTGGCAAAGAGTTAATAAATCAGGCCCGGTTAATTGCAGGGGAGAAAAGTGCAGACCGAATATCTCTTGAGGCAAGTGTTGATAATAAAAAACTTATTAATTGGTATAAAAATTTAGGTTTTGAATCCACCGAATTATTGAGGGATTATTATGAAGAGGGCAGGGATGGCCTCAGGATGGTGTTAAACCTGCCAAAACCGGAAAGTAAAACCCGGATTTCAAATATCATTGTAGTGGATAATCCCAGGGATTGGAACCTAGGTGTTGAAAATGCTGAAGTTGTTTCTTCCAAAGATTATACTTCAAATAATGGAATGTATTCAGAACGGGCGCTGCGGGTTTTTAATTTGTGTAACTCATACCGATATCAAAGTATGGGGTATTATGTGTCGTTGTTAGCCTCGGCCAGGGAACACCGGGCTATTCCCAACGTAACAACTATCCGTGATTTCCGCGATGTTGGGGCTATTCGTTCAATTGCTGAAGACATTGACGAGGTCATTCAAAAGAGCCTGCAAAAGTGTGAAAAAGATAAGTTGGTATTGAATATTTACTTTGGTGAGTCTGCAGATCCTTCCTATAAACTATTGGGACAGAAGCTATATCAAATGTTTTAAGCACCAATGTTTCAGGTTTATTTTATAAAAGGAAGCAGGTGGGATATCAAACGAATAGTTCCGCTAAGCCTCAATAAAATTGAAGCATCTGATCTGGAACTGATTAAGAAATTTGCTAAGGGGTATTTTGAAGCCAAACGATTCCAGCGGGCAAAGCTGAAGAACTATATATATCACCTGGCTATATTGGTGAATCCCGGGGAAGTTAATCCGCCTTCCAATAAGAAAGCACTCAAAAAACTGGAAGAAGCAGCCGAAGAGTTGGATATCTATACCGAATACATCACCAAAAACGATTATAACCGCCTTTCAGAATTTGACGCGCTTTATATCCGGGAAACAACCAATGTTAATAATTACACTTATCAGTTTTCACGAAAAGCATATGCTGAGGGACTGGCAGTGATCGATGATCCGTGGTCCATTTTACGTTGTTCAAATAAGATATATCTGCATGAGCGGTTAAAGGTGAATAATATTTTAACCCCTGAAACCCGTGTATTTGTGAAGGGAATGGTGAAACAAAAGGATGTTAAAGCCTTGATTTTCCCAATGATTTTAAAACAACCCGACAGTGCATTTTCCATAGGTGTTACAAAAGTGAAAGATGTAGAAGAAATGGAAGCTTCACTGGAGCGATTATTTAAGAACTCTGATCTTGTTATTGGGCAAGAATTTTTACCATCCGATTATGACTGGAGAGTTGGAGTACTTGACAATCAGCCGCTTTTTGTCTGCAAATATTATATGGCCAAAAACCACTGGCAAATCTATAACTGGAAAGGCCCCAAAAAAGATCAGACTGGAAATTCCGCCACCTTAGCTTTAGATAAAGTGCCGGCTAAAGTCCTTAAATCAGCTACAAAAGCCGCATCATTGATGGGAGATGGGCTTTATGGTGTGGATTTAAAAATGCTCGGCGATAAAGTGTACGTGATTGAAGTAAATGACAATCCCAATATTGATGCAGGTATTGAGGATAAAGAATTGGGAAAAGAGCTGTACAAGAGAATCATTCAGTCATTCATAACCCGGATTGAAATGTCTCGAAATATTGACCGGTTTGTGAGTATTGAACCGGATTAGTTGGGTGATTGCAATTCTTTGCATATTTAATACAAATTATAAAACCCTACTCGAATTTTAATTCCTTCAGCATAAGAATTGATAATACAATAGCTGTGATCGCAAAAACCGGTATGATAAAAACTACGGGAATAATATTTAAACCATCTAAACCCATATAGATAATTTTTGCGACTAAAGCGGTCATCATAAGAGACAGGAAAACCAAATAAACCGGGGTTAGCAGGTATCCAACAGGGCGTTTTCGAATAAGCTGAAATCCTGAATAAAATGCTATGGGCAAGAGAAGGGCTAAGTCGAGCCCCTGAACAATGAGTGTCGTATAATGTTCAACTTCTGCGGGATAAATTCTTCCATCCAATAAAGGCGGAATTACAATTCCGAGCCAAAGCAGGCCAATAGCAAAGGCATTAAAAATGAGGAAACCCCCGGCAAAATTAACTGGTGCGTTTGATGAAAATGACTTTGAGATTTTATCCAGATCAAATGAGAATAATGTAAACGAAAGAGCAAAGAAAGAAGCTCCTAACAAAATTGCATATACCAGGAATAAGTAGTTATACATGCCCATCACCAGGTAAAAGAGGTAGGTGACAAAAAAATAACCCAAGGTACCGGCAAGTATAAACCGGGCTTTTATAGAACCTTTTATCGAGTAAAAAAGTGATATCAATAAAATGGGAATTCCGGCAAATAGCGTCACATAATCCTGGGCAATTCCCTGTATGGCTACCCCGGCCGACATGTGTTTATATAACCCCTCACCATAAATTAAAATCGTTTGTCCCCGGATTGATTCATATTCAAAGATACCGGGACCGCCGCTGGAAAAAATGCCGGTTATTGTGGCAAAAACGGCTGCTATTGCGATTCCTAAAACTAGAAAGATCAGGCTTTGTTGGTTTTTCATTATTGAAGTATTAATACATCAAAAGTATCAGGCTCGATTGTACATTTTGCTTTTTCTTAGAATCACACCAGAGCTAAGAAAAGAGATTAAAAAGGAAAAACAATCCGATTACGCCAATTCCTGCTCCCGTATAGCGGAGTAATTCTGAGGTTAATTCCGTTTTGCTTGCATAATGGCCAATTAATACACCACTGATATGCAATACAGTAGTTGAGACAATAAAACCTAAAGCGTACAACAATGGACTTGCAATCAATGGCATTTCCTCACCGTGGGCATGGCCATGAAACATGGCAAAAAGTGCAATACATAAAATAGCCCAGTTTAACGATAGCTTTTTGGAGAAAGCGATAAATACCCCGAATAGCAATACCGAAAAAGCAATTCCCAATTCAGTGATTGGTATCATAAACCCGCCCATAGCAATTAACCCTCCAACTACCATGAATGCAACAAATGCAATGGGAAGTTTCCAGATTGCTTTTCCACCTATTTGTGTACTGATAATGCCAACGGCAACCATAGCTAACAGGTGGTCTATTCCAGAAAATGGATGAGCCATGCCACTTGAGAGGCCATGTCCGCCATGAGCATGAGCAAATACTAAATTTGGAAATGCAAGAAATAGAAATGAAAAAAGGTAAAAGACTTTATTAATCGGTTTCATATGCATGCAGGTTAATTGAAAGTGATTTGGCTTTCCACTTTAGTGGAATATCCACGTACAACATATCAATTATGGATTTACACTATCGCTGTTCTTTATCACATATTTAGACGGATAAAATGAAGATGTAATGAAGAATTCGAATAAATACTTCACGTTTAGAGTACCCAGCGTTCACCCCCAAAAAGTAAATATTATACTAGGCAAATTGTCACCGCTTTGGCTCACTTTCAAAAAATACATTCATACTTTTAAGGGGAGCGGGAGAAAGGTAGTATTTGAAGGCTTCACCAAATTCAAAGCCGGCAAGGTGACCAAAGTAGCGTGCTCTCGCCTCCATTTGTTTGAAGTAGTTTTCGGATGATATATATGTCTCGGGTTCATCGCCGGGATCACTCACATTGAATTGTGTGGAATAAGCGAGCATAGCTTTGCTCTTAGTTTGCCAATGATCCGTAATATCAAAAACAAAGTCAGCCTCTAAAGGTCTGTCTTGCATATAATGAAGGATGTGAGCAGGTCGCCAGGTTTTTTGCTTATTTCCACTTCCATCATTGGTAACCAGTTTTTTTAATCCGGAGTAAAAAAGAGAATCCAATACTAAGGAGGTTCCTTTGCCGTGATCAGGATGGCGGTCGAAAGGGGCACCAATAAGGCAAATATGAGGTTTTGTCAGACGTACCTGTTCAATGATCTTGAGTTGATTTTCGCGGGTATTTGGCAGTAAGGAATCCCCAAGGTTCAGATTTTCACGATAGGTAATATTAAGAATTTCAGATGCTTTTTTTACCTCATCGGCACGGGTTTTTTCATTCCCACGAGTACCCATTTCGCCTTTGGTCAGGTCAATTATTCCAACTTTTTTTCCCTGAGCAGTAAGAGAAGCGATTGTTCCTCCACAGCCTAATTCAGCATCATCGGGATGAGAAGCAAATACAAGAACGTCCAATTTCATACGGGTAATATTTTTTTCCGAAAGTAAGGAATATTTATGGCATCTATAAGCTGTAGTGAAAAAGCAGCTGATGAAAATTTAAGAAGCGAAAATCAATTAATAATTCTTATGCCTAAATTTAAAATTCCTATAACTTTCAATTTTATTGTAACGAAATTATAATTTACTCGTACTGTGTCAGACTAATCACCCCAAAAGAATTAAATGAGAATAGTTAATAGTTTTGCAGAAGGTTTCAGGATAGCACTTCGGGCACTAAGGATCAATAAAGTTCGCTCTACACTAACCGCCCTGTGTATCATTATTGGTATAACTATGGTAACCATTGTAGATTCAGTGACTACCGGTATGGATGTCACTTTCGAAAATAGTATGTCGATGCTGGGGCAAAATGTGGTGTATGTTGAAAAATGGCCTTGGGGAATGGGGGGCGAATATAAGTGGTGGGAGTACCGGAACCGCAAAGAAATGGACCTCGATTATGTGGAAAGAATTGAGGAATATAGCCGTTATGCAAGTAATGTGGCTGCTTCTGCCAACCGCAATGTGACGGTGAGATACAAAGAAAAAAGTGCGGAGAGAGTTGGGCTCAATGGAGCAACATCAAACTACTTGCAGCTGCAAGGCTTGAATATTAAGGAAGGGCGAATGTTTGTGGATGAAGAAGTGCGTTCGGGATCAAAAGTAGTGGTAATTGGCCATACTATAATGGAGTCATTATTTGATATTGAAAATCCTTTAGGTAAACAAATTCGGTTAGGCGGTCAAAAATTTACTGTTATTGGAATACTTGAAAAACAAGGTAAATTTTTAGGCCTTGAGGATACTGATAACCGGATTATTATACCAATATCTGCATATGGGCACATTTTTGGATTACGATATGGAATTCAAATTGGAGTTCAGTTTCCAGACCAAGCTACACTCAAAGAGGGAGAATATGAATTGGAAGGTATTATGCGGCGTATCCGGCAAATTGATGCTACCGAAGACAATGATTTTGCTTTGAATAAACCCGAAGCTTTTAAACAGCAGCTGGAGGGCATGAAAGCCGGAATTTATGCAGTAGGCTTTATTCTCAGTGGACTTTCGCTTTTAATTGGGGGGATTGGGGTCATGAATATTATGTTTGTATCGGTAAGAGAGCGTACCAAGGAAATTGGGATCCGGAAAGCAGTTGGGGCAAAATCCTGGGAAATTCTCACTCAGTTTTTACTTGAAGCCATTGCAATATGTTTACTTGGTGGTATTATAGGAGTTGCAATTGCAGGCGGATTAACCATTCTAATTAACCAGGCCTTTGTGGCAGTAATGAATGTGAGTGTGGTCATACTTGCATTTACAATTTGTACCATTGTTGGCGTCATTTTTGGATTCATACCTGCTTACCGTGCTGCAAAATCCGATCCCATCGAATCCTTAAGGTTTGAGTAATCATGCATATTAAAGAAACAACAATACAAGCTTTTGATTCTCTGAAAGGGAATAAATTACGATCGTTTTTAACACTCCTTGCCTTGGTAATTGGGGTATTCGCTGTCATTGTTTCAACAACTGCCGTTGCAGTACTCGACAATTACTTTAAGAATACCATGAGTATGATGGGGAGTGATGTTATTAATATTTCCAGAACGCCATCTGTACAAATGGGTTCGCTGAGTGAAGATATCAGAAACCGAAAATATATAACCTTTGAAACAGCCGAACGCCTGGAAGACAGAATGCGAGTTGGACGTGGCATGAGTCCGGACGAAGTATTCAGAGTAACTGAAATTTCTTATAAAGATGAAGAGACAGAACCGAATGTTTATATACGCGGCAGTAATGAAAACTATCTTACCAATAATTCTTATGAACTGGAAGACGGACGAAACTTCAATGGGGATGACGTCCAATATGCCCGGAATGTGGTGATTTTAGGTAAAGATGTACAGGAGATACTTTTTAAAAATGAATATCCGATAGGTAAACAGGTTCGCTTTACAGGTAAACCTTACACCGTTATTGGAATCCTGGAGGCTAAAGGTCAAATTTTTGGTCAATCCTTCGATAATTTTGTACTTATGCCATATACGACAGCGATAAATGCATATGGCGCAAACCGGAATATCAACATTCAGCTCAGGGCTCCAGAAATAAATTTTATCACTAAAACGGTGGAAGAAGTAACAGGAATTCTGAGGGTTATACGGAAAGTTAATCCTGGTGAAAATAATGACTTTGAAATTTCAACAAACGATTCTCTGTCGGGCACCTTCGATACGTTTACGGGGGCGCTGTATCTTGGGGGATTTGTTATTGGATTTATCACATTGCTTGGGGCTGGTATTGGAGTAATGAATATTATGCTGGTTTCGGTTTCTGAACGAACTCGCGAAATTGGAATCCGAAAAGCGGTAGGTGCTACAAGGAAAGCTATCGTAAGTCAATTTTTGATGGAAGCAATTTTTATTTGTCAGATTGGCGGTGTGATTGGAATGATATTGGGAATAGGGGTTGGTAACCTGATGGCAGTTTGGATTGAAACCGAAGCGGTAATACCTGTATGGTCGGTATTAGGTGGATTCTTTGGAATGGTAATAGTTGGGCTTGTTTTTGGCGTTTATCCCGCTTACAAAGCTTCTAAACTCGACCCAATTGAAAGTTTACGGTACGAATAACTTTCTGCAATAGAATGATTTAAGCATCCATTGCAATTTGTTATATTGAATTAAGTTAAAGAGTAAATTGTTTCTATTATTATCATTTCAAAAGTTATACTTTTAGAATCTTACTGCAGCATCAATATTAAAAATTAAAGGGCATTATGAACGAAGAAATCATCCAAAATCTGAACGAACGTCTTGACCGGGCTATTGACAAAGGCCGAATAATGCTTGAAGACGAAGAGTTGCAAGTTCGACTGGAAGAATTTAGGGATAAAACGGAATCAACCATTCGTGATAATCCAATTAAATCTGTAGTTATTGGCCTGGCATTGGGATTTATTGCCGCCAAAATATTCACTTCAAAAGATTAAAACTGCACATGGACGATTTAGGCAGCCGGATAAAACATATAACAAACGAGCTGAAAGACTATGTGGAAACTCAAATGGAATTGACTTTCCTAAACTTCAGCGATAAGGTCACTTATCTGATCGGACAATCCGTGTTACAACTTATCGGGTATGCAATTCTTGGTATTGGGTTGGTCTTTGCTATGACATCACTTGCAATCTATTTAGGGGAAATTTTAGAGGAACCATGGGCAGGTTATTTAATCATTGCCTCTCCATTTATTATTATTGGTTTGATATTTATCATTGGCAAACCAAAATCAGTGGCTAAACGAATTCAAAATCAATTATTGGCAGATGTCATCGACTCGCTTAATGAAAGTGAAGAAGAACTAAAACAACTTCCGGTCAAAGAAAATCAAAGTAAAGAATCAGAGAAAAATGGCTAAAACAAAATTTTCCAACCTGGAAAAAAAGAAACAAGAGCTGGAACAAGAATTAGTCAGAATTCAGGAAGATTTGGATAAATCCATTGATGATGTAAAAGAAGGGGTGAGTTATAGTTTGGATCCAAAAAACATTGTGAAAAAATATCCACTGTCCGTTGTGGGAACTTCCCTTGTAATTGGTTTTTTATTAGGCCGTGAACGGAAAAGCCCGGGTTCAGTTTCAAGATATTCCCGAAACGATTCAACTTCAGCAATTTCATCCGAACTGAAACGGATACTTGCAAAAAAAGGACTTAGTATGTTACTCGATTATTTGGATAATAAAGTGGCAGAATTAAAAAAAGAAAAAGAGACCAACAGAGATTAATTTTACAAAAATTGATTCGCCGCCTGTAAAAGGATATAAAAATCGAAAATAGAGCTAATTTTATGTAACTATTTTCCGCCAGTCTCGTGTACCAACCCATTAAAACTTAAACAAACTTCGATCATGAAAAGAATACTTTCATCTACGCTATTTGCACTCTTCTTTGTATTA
>JBBDLQ010000209.1:24587-32822 GCA_040878765.1 Balneolaceae bacterium
AGGGCAAGTCAGCAGGATAAAATTTCAGGTGAGGAAAACCTTCAACGGGCAAAAGAGAACGTAATATTTAATACAGCAAGCAGGTATTTACAAGTCTTGCTCGACAATCAGTTGCTCGAAATTACCAAAGAGAATTTAGAGAACACTGTAAAACAATTAGAACAAGTTCAGGCACAGGTTGAAGTAGGATCTAGGCCAACCGTTGATTTATACAATCAGGAAGCTCTTGTTGCAAATGCGGAGCTGAATGTAACCCGCCAGGAGAATAGCCTTAAGATGAATAAATTGTTGTTAGTTCGTCAGTTACAAATTGATCCGCTTGGAGAATATGAATTTGTTATTCCAGAATTAGACGAAGATGTGGCTTTGGCTGAAGATTATAATTTAAGTGAACTAATTGACCAGGCACTTCTGAACCGATCCGATATTAAAAGTGAGCTCGCCAGCATTCGCAGATTGGAGTTTCAGCTTAAAATTGCAGAGGGAAGTTTACTTCCATCAGTTTCTGCCAATGCAGGTTTATCCACCTCTTATAGTGATCAATATACCTTATTAGGCAGTCAGGTAGCTTTTAGCGAACAGTTTTTTGATCAGAGAATAAATCGTTCAATTGGATTTTCAGTGAGTATCCCACTTTTCCAAAACTGGAACAGGATGTATAACCTGCAATCTTCAAAAGTACAGCTAAAAAATGCTGAATTATCATTTGACAATTCCAGGCTACAGGTTATTCAGGAAGTAACACAGGCCTACAACGATTATACTTCCTACATCAAGGAATTAGAGGTATCTGAAAAATCATTAATTGCCAGTGAAAGGGCATTTGAAACCCAGCAGGAACGCTACAACGTGGGATCAAGCACATTGATTGAATTAAGTGATGCCCAGGCAAATTATGTTGAAGCACAATCCAATTATACGCAAGCGAGATACAACCTGATTTTCCAGGAAAAACTACTGGATTATTATTTAGGAAAACTTAGCGGTGAAAGTGTAGAATTTTAATTAAAAAATAGTTTAAACAGGTAATGCAAATGGCAAAAAGTAAATCATCTACCAGTAAAATATATATGTGGATCGGAGGGGTGCTTGGAGTAGTAATTGCTTTGGGGCTTGTTCTCAGGTTTACTGGTGTGATCGGAAATTCTGATGAAGGTAAAGAAGTTGAAACCTCCACGGCAAAATTGAAAACCATTACGCAATTGGTTTCAGCCTCTGGTAAAGTTCAGCCCGAAATTGAAGTTATTATCCGGCCCGATGTTTCTGGTGAAATTATTGAATTGGCGGTGAAAGAGGGCGATTTTGTTCGGAATGGTGATTTACTGGTTCGTATTAAACCTGATATTTATCAGGCTCAAATTGATAACTTAAATGCCGCATTACTTACTCAAAAAGCACGATTAGAACAAACAAAAGCCGCACTTATCAGGGCAGAAGCAGGCCATAAAAGAGATAAGCAATTATTTGAAAAAGACCTTATTTCCGAGATGGAGTATATACAAACCAAATCGGAATATGATTCACAATTAGCTAGCCTGAAGGCTGCTGAATATCAAATTCAAAGTGCCGAAGCACAACTTCGTCAGGCCCAGGAAGAATTAGAGCAAACCGTGATACGGGCACCCCAAAACGGAACTATTACTGGCCTCACTGTAGAAGCAGGGGAACGGGTATTAGGAAACTCCCAAATGGCTGGTACAGAAATGATGCGTGTTTCATTACTGGATAGAATGGAAGTGCTGGTTGAGGTTAATGAAAATGATATCGTAAACGTGACAAATACTGATACCGCCCGTATTGAAGTTGATGCGTACCCGGAACGAAGATTTAACGGAGTGGTTACCGAAATTGCTAATTCTGCGCAGGTAACCGGCAGCGGGACAAATGAACAGGTAACAAATTACCAGGTAAAAGTCCGAATCATCACTCCTCATAATTTAGACAGCAGTCCTGAAAAACTGGTTCGGAGTGAGACATCTGAAGATCCTGATAAAATGTTTGTACCAAAATTTCGGCCAGGTATGTCTGCAACTGTTGATATTGAAACACAAACGGCCACTAATGTAGTTTCAGTTCCAATTCAGGCAGTAACTGTGCGCGATTTTGCAAAGGATAAAAAAACTCAAAAAGCTGAGGAAGATTCTTCTGAAATAATTCTTGCCAGCAGTCAGGATGATGATTTGATTATAAAAGAAGAAGACATTCGAAAAGTAGTATTTGTAGTTGAAGATGGTAAAGTAATTCGCCGGGAAGTTGAAACAGGTATTAGTGATAACTCTCATATTCAAATTTTATCAGGATTAACTGCAGGAGAAGAAGTAGTAATTGGAAGTTATCGAATGCTTTCAAATCAACTGAAAAATGATGATAAAGTAAAAGTGAACAATAAAGTAGCAGTGTTCAATTAATCAAACCTGAGGGAAAGAATGTCAAAAAAACCAGTTATACAGATAACAGACCTGACCAAGGTTTACCAAATGGGACAAATGGAAGTTCATGCTTTAGCAGGGGTTTCATTTGATGTGAAAGAAAATGAGTATATAGCCATTATGGGCCCTTCAGGTTCAGGTAAATCTACTCTCATGAATATGATTGGCTGTCTGGATACGCCAACATCTGGCGAGTATATCCTCAATAATAATAAGGTTAGCGAAATGGATGATGCTGAACTTGCTGAAATTCGTAACCGGGAGATCGGTTTCGTATTTCAAACTTTCAACTTATTACCGCGCACCTCTTGTTTAGCGAATGTTGAATTACCTTTGATTTATTCAGGAATGAAATCTGCAGCCCGCAAAGAACTGGCTAAAGAAGTTCTTACAAAAGTAGGACTTGGAGACCGGGTTGATCACAAACCAAATGAACTTTCTGGTGGCCAGCGGCAGCGTGTGGCTATTGCAAGGGCTTTAGTCAATACACCATCCATATTACTTGCTGATGAGCCTACCGGTAACCTGGATTCCAAAACAGGAGAAGAAATCCTGATTTTATTTGAGGAGCTATACCGACAGGGGAATACCATTATCGTGGTAACGCATGAACAGGAAATTGCCGAACACGCCCGCCGTATAGTTCGATTAAGAGATGGGTTGATAGAAACCGATGAAATAGTAGAGAAACCGGTTTTAGCTGATCATCAGTTGGCTTATTAGCAAAGCTTTAGTAATACACAAATTTCCTTATTACAAAACAGGCGCTCGGTAGAGCGCCTGTTTTGTTTAAAGAATTGTAGTAATAAAGTGTATTAATTATCTAAATGTAAAACCAAATCCTGCATTAGCAGTGGGATAGGTTGAGAGGGTATAATTAGCAAAAAGCTGAATTACAGCCAATTTCACCCTGAACCCAGCAAAAGCCCGGAAGTTATTTTCTCCTTCCATTTCGAGATCAATTGGAGCACTTAAACTTTCAATAACTTTTTGCCTGTTTTCAGCCGGATCGCTTGAGGTTGGATCATAGTTTGAATTCGGAACAGTAAGCGGATATGCACCGGGAGAGCCCAGTGTGGTTGTTGTACCTTCAATACCTATACCGCCATAAACGGCAATAATTGGCAGTTTTTTACCCACAATAGCATTTATGGTATACGCTGATGTTTCCATTTCCAGCCCTTGGCCATCCCATTGAGAAGCATTATATGGATTATAAATATCATTACCTGTTTCAGGATCTACTTCAAAATCAGTAGACATATTAAAGCTGGTATATCCAAATTGTACTGAAAGGTCTACCGGTAGCACTTTTCCGCCGGGTATCCATTGATTAATACCATGCTTTACCCCAAAACCAAATAATCCAAGTTCTCCAAAATCACCTAAAGCGGTGGTTGGCACAAAACGAAGGGAAACATCGGTATCCTTGATGACACCAACTGTAAGCTGTGCCATTGGAGCCGGCACATATTCAAATGCAATACCAGAAGGAGCGTCAAATTCAAAAAGTGGTTCTTGCTGATTTGTTTGCGGGTTGGTCCACATTTGTCCCAGTTTGGTATTGGAATTGTCTTCTCCAGATATTGTAGGAGTCGTATTGGAACCGGAAGTTACTTCCAGGTTACTCATACCAAGAGAGGAAACATCAATTTCAAGTGCTGTGGAAGGCACCATTGCCACCCCAACATTCAAATTTAGTTCAAAACCTAAAGTAGAATGGCTATTTGCAGTTGTAAACCAGCCGGTATTTAAACTTGCTCCAAAACCGTTTGAGAATGGAGATAGAAATTCACTTAAGTAAATATTAGCATCATCAGCACCAGCTCTTAAAATTTCACCGGCATCTCCTAATTGAGCCTGTACATTACCGACTGTTGCAAAGCTAAAAAACGAAACTATACATAGGGCTTTAATTATTTTCTTCACATTGTTGAACATTTGTACTCCATTGGATTTGTTGATTGTTATGCACTAATATCTAAATAATTTAGGAGAGTCGGAATACCTTGTTTGTGGTATTCTAAAAAGATTGTTTTAAAGTGAATCAAGCATGTTTAAGTATGAATTATACCGGCTTGCTGCAATTTCACCGGCTTCAAATGCTTCAGCAACACCGCATTTAGGTTCATGAGCGTGCGTACAATTACTGTACTGGCAATGTTCTCTGGGCTCCAGCATTTCAGGAAAAAAAAGGGAAAGTTCCCATGGTTCAATATTTACTAATCCAAATTCCCTGATGCCGGGCGTATCGGCAATGTACCCCCCAAAACTTAGCGGAATAAGCCGGGCATAAGTAGTAGTGTGTTTACCTTTGTTTGAGAAATCCGAAACCTCAACCACTTTTAAATTATAAGAAGTGTCAATCGCGTTTATGAGACTCGTTTTACCAACTCCGGAAGGGCCGATGAATGCAGATATTTTATCTTTCAGAATGTGTTTTAGTTTCTTTAAAGATTTTTCATCCTCAATGCTTGTTGTGTGGAAGGTATAACCAAGTGAGGTGTATAATTCACGTAAATCTTCAGCAAATTGAATTCCACCGCTTTTAGCCAAATCCATTTTATTTACAATGATGACTGGTTTCACCTCGTATGCTTCACAGGTTACCAGAAAACGATCGATAAAGCCTTCTTTCAATGTAGGCTGCTTAATAGAAACAACCACACATGCTTGATCCAGATTCGCTATGAGAATTTGTTCTCCCTTTTTGCCATGTGTAGCCTGGCGGGTGATATAATTATCACGTACATGAATGGTTTCAATATTACCTGTTCCATCATCATTTAATGTGAAATCAACCCAATCGCCCACAGCAATGGGATTGGTCTCCTTCTTTTTATTCAACCGGAACCGCCCGGGTAACCTGGATTCAATGATTTCGTTTCCGGTATCTACCAGATACCAGCTTCCCGTTGATTGTATGACACGTCCTTTTTGCATGAGACAAAAATACGGAACAGCAGCTTATTAACAAGGGATAGATTACGTTTATGGATTGTAAGGAAGAGGCAGTTTCTTTTACTCCACCTGATGGATGTGCTGCCCCAGCATTTCAGGTTCAACCAGGGTAATTACTTCCGGACATTCGCATTCTGTAACGATAATAATATAATTTATCTGCCATTGCAGGCATAGCTACAATCTAGTGACAGATTCATTTAGATAACCTCCCCGCTTAAATTCTCTCTTCTTAACAAATACTCAACTAATAACCAATTTACTTTGTATACATAAAGTTTTTTGAAAAAGAAGCTTCAATATATTTTTTCATAGTCATATTTGCCCATTTATCCTGAGTGCCTTTGGCGATAAAGCTCAGTGTATCTTTCCCATTTTTACTTTCCTCGGAAATCATGCGGCTTAGGTAGTTCATATCTTTGCGGCAATAGTCATAAAGTTCTTGAGTACTAATTGAAATTCGATCTCCGCCTTTTAAGTCGGAAGTAAGATTTCGTGCAACTGCCTGGGCCATTTTTTCAGTTGGGGTTTGAGTTCGGGGTACTCCCAGGCCGATCGGGGTTTCATTAAGTTGTGGCACAGAAACAGCGCCACCGGCTGCATATACATTTGGGTAGTTCGGATGATAAAATTCGTCTGTAACTTTTAGCAATCCATTTTCATCCGCAAAATTTCGAGTTGTTCGAACTGCATTAACACCAATAAATTGGGGTATTATCAAAGTGAAATTAGAGTCCAGATGGGTTTCATTTTCCAATATTACTTCATTATTTCTGATTTCATGAATTTCAGAATTTACATGCGCCTTAATATTGAGATCCTTGAATAATTGTTCCCATTTAGCGGGATCACGCCCAAGTCCGTCAATTCCAAAATGGCTTAAATAGGGTTCCGGGGTAATAAAATTTATGCTGACTTTATCCAGCAATTTCTTTTTATCCAATTGATAAACAGTGTTGAATAAGAATTCATAAGCTGCAAAAAAATACCCGGCCCACTGAGATATGCCTATAACAATAGGTCCGGGATTTTTTAGAAAATTTTTCCATGCTTTTCGTGTGGTCATCGCATTTTCAAGGTCACTTATAGACCAGGAATTTTCACCCGGATATAGACCTTTAATACTTTCGTACCGGGGGCGGGCACCCGTTGCTACAACCAGGTAATCATATTCGATATCGTGGTTAGGGGTGTAAATGAGTTGATCTTCGAGATCAAATCCATAAACATTTTCCTGAATAAATGTGATCCCCAGTTCTTCATAAATGGGGCGGGTATCAAATGAAATGTCTTCGGTATTTCTGTAACCAAATGGATACCAAACAAATGAGGGTAAAAAATAAAACTCAGGTTGCCGATCTATAACAACAATTTCATGTTTTCCGGAAAGAAGTTTAGCTAAATTGACTGCAGTAGTATATCCTGCAAAGCTGGATCCGATTATTACAATTTTCTTTTTCATATGCTCCATTTTTAATTGCAGGATTAATTATTGTATATCAATTAAATTTGAAGATATTATGAAGCATTAAGAAACGGGCTGGTTATTTTTCATCTTAGCTTCATATTACAATCATATGCTCACAATAAATCTCATTTTTTGGAGGAAACATGTCGAAAAAAGTAACTTATAAAGGTACAATTGGAATTTTAACAGGCGGTGGTGACGTGCCGGGCCTTAATCCGGCTATTCGGGGAGTAACTATTCGGGCAATTCGGGAAGGATACAAAGTAATTGGATTTCGACGCGGCTGGGCCGGTTTAATTGATATTGTCAGAGATAAAAAACACGATAACAGTAATAATTTCCGTGAACTTTCGGAAGATATTGTTAATAAAGCAGGCCGAACCGGTGGTACTTTTTTACATACATCACGAACCCGTCCAAGCCATGTTAAAAAAAATCAGGTACCAGATTTTCTACAGGATAAATACACCGAAGACGTAAATGATTTAACTCCGGAAGTTTTAAAAAACCTGGAATGGGTAGGTATAGATTATTTGATCCCAATTGGTGGTGATGATACGCTGAGTTATGGTGTTCATTTATACAGCCAAGGTGTGAAAGTGATAGCTATACCAAAAACTATGGATAATGATGTTCCGGGAACCGATTACTGTATTGGATTTAGTACTTGTGTAACCCGAACTATTCAGCATGCAAATAATCTGCGTACATCAGCAGGCTCACACGAACGGTTTCTTGTAATGGAAGTATTTGGTCGCTATGCAGGATTTACGGCCATGTTGCCAACTATGGCAGGAGCTGCAAACCGCTGTGTAATTCCTGAGCATGAATTCGAAATTGAACATCTGGCAGAACTAATGAGCTACGACCGCAAATTAAACCCAAGTAACTATTCTATGTTGCTGGTTTCGGAAGGCGCTATGTTTAAAGGCGGAGAAATGGTTTTTCAGGATGCCACAACTGATGCCTATGGACATAAAAAATTAGGTGGAATTGGAGATCTGATATCTGAAGAATTGAAGTCCCTATCCCCAAAATTTAATAATGGTAAAACCGTAAATATTATAAACCAAAAATTAGGTTATTTGGTACGCGGCGGAGATCCCGATGCTATCGATTCCATTGTACCAATGGCTTATGGTAACCTGGCTCTCGATCTGATTCTCGAGAATATTCATGGCCGCCTTGTGGTATTAAAAAATGGCCGTTACGATAACGTACCCATAGGAATAGTTACCAGTAAGAAAAAGCTTGTTAATATAAACAAACACTATAATACCGAACGTTTGCGGCCATTTTACAAAAGCTTCGAAATGCAGCCTTTATTTATAATGACCAGCGAATAGCATCAGCTATAATATTATTGTGAAATAATCC
>JBBDLQ010000209.1:32922-44070 GCA_040878765.1 Balneolaceae bacterium
TTATTTATAATGACCAGCGAATAGCATCAGCTATAATATTATTGTGAAATAATCCGGTTAGTAAAATCAGTTCCAATTCGTAGGAAATTGATTTTCTGTGGCCCGATTTAAATAATAAATCAAATTCAAGAAAAATGAGTAGACGTGTAATTCTTTGGAGCAGCCTTGCAATTAGTATGGTGTTAATAGTATTGTTAATTGTTTGGCAAGTTGGCAACACAGAGCCTCAGGTTCAAGAAAGCAGGGAGCAATCAAGTGTATTTGAGGTTACCGAAAATGATTGGAAAAAGGGAAATCCGGAAGCTGATATTGTTGTAATTAAATACAGTGATTTTCAATGCCCTGCCTGTTATTCCTATGCGGCAATGGACCATCAGTTATCACAGGAGTTGGGAGATAAGGTTTTGTTTGTATATCGCCATTTTCCGCTGCAAAGCTTTCAGTATTCCAGGATGGCTGCACGCTATGCCGAGGCAGCCGGCCGACAGGGAAAATTTTGGGAAATGCATGATCTGATTTACAACAATCAACAAAATTGGAGAAGTGGAAATGCCATACTTGTATTCAGGCAGTTAGCCGAATTATTGGATCTGGATATGCAACAAATGGACAAGGATATACTTGACCCCAAAATTGAAAGCCGTATAAATATGCACTATGGTCAGGGGCAGCAAATAGGAGTCAGGGGAGTGCCGGCAATTTTTATAAATGGAAAGCAATTTCCATACACCCAGTCGATTGATGAGTATAGAAATCAGATACTCTCTTTTCAATAACTCAAAAGAAATTATAATGAGATAATGGCCCCCAAAAAAAATCTATTCATTCCGATACTGATTTTCATTGTTGTTGCATTCGTGGGATTTGCGGATGCTGTTTATCTTACAGTTACTCATTTTATGGGAGAATTGCCGATTTGCACGATCCTTGCCGGCTGTGATGAAGTTGCCCTCAGCGAGTATTCAACCATTGGCTCCATTCCTATAGCCCTTCTTGGTACATTATTTTATGCCACAATGCTGGTCAGCGGTGTTGCTTGGCTGGACATAAGGAAGCCAAAGGTACTTAAGAAACTTCCTTATTTAACCATCCCAGCCTTTTTATTTTCAATATGGTTGGTTTATCTAATGTTTTTTGAAATTGAGGCACTCTGTATTTATTGCCTCGTCTCCGCCGGCACAACAACACTCATTATGGTAATCTCAATTTGGCTTGTTCATCTGATAAAACAGACATCACGAAAAAGGAAGTAAGTAAGATTTAAATCCATTTAGCTACCCTATCAAAGTCAGGTGATCAGCTTTTAACTTTTGGATTATCTGAATCCGTTCTCCCGTTATTTCCGGAAACCGCAGCTTTATGGGCATCACTCACCATGAAAAACTCATTGGGATCTTCTTCTGGTTTTTCCTCTAAAATGATATCAAGTAAAGGCTCCATACGTTCAAGATACTCGACTTTCAGATCGCCAATTACATCTTTTTCAATTTCAGCAACATCTTTTTCATTTTTCTTGGGCAGCAACACCTGTTTTATACCGGCCCGTTTAGCAGCCAATACTTTCTCTTTAATTCCGCCAACGGGTAGTACCAATCCACGTAAAGTGATCTCACCGGTCAGGGCTATGGTACCTTTTACTTTTCGTTGGGTGAAAATGGAAGCTATGGCAGCCATTAAGGAAACACCTGCAGACGGACCATCTTTTGGAACGGCTCCTGCAGGCACGTGAACATGTAAATCCCAGTATTTAAAAGCTTCTTCAGGGATTCCTACTTTATCGGCATGGGCCTTGAGGTAGGAGACTGCCAGCATAGCTGATTCTTTCATTACATCACCCAGCTGACCTGTAATATTCAATTTTCCAGAACCCTTGGAAACACTTGCTTCAATAAATAAAATATCGCCTCCATAAGGGGTCCAGGCTAAACCGGTAGCAACGCCGGGAACTATAGTGCGTTCAGCGGCATCGCTAAAGTATTTTCGTTTACCAAGAAATTCTTCAACGTGTTTTTCTTTCACATCAAATTTCTCAATTTCACCGGAAGCAATTTTTGCAGCCACACCCCGGCATACACCTGCAATTTGGCGCTCAAGATTCCTCACACCCGATTCACGTGTATATTGGTCTATCAGTCTTTCAATGGCTTGATCGGTGAATGAAATCTGTTCTTTTTTAAGGCCGTTTTCTTCTACCTGTTTTGGAATGAGGTATTTTTTAGCAATTTGAGTTTTCTCTTCCAGCGTATAGCCGCTTATGTTAATAATCTCCATACGATCTTTGAGCGGAGCAGGAATCGTATCCAGTGAATTGGCGGTAGCAATGAAGAGAACTTTGGAAAGATCGTATTCCAGTTCTAAATAATTGTCGGTAAAGGAATTATTTTGCTCAGGATCAAGCACTTCGAGCAGGGCAGAGGTGGGGTCTCCGCGATAGTCGGCTCCAACTTTGTCAATCTCATCCAACATGATGACCGGGTTTCCTTTGCCGGCTTTTTTCATAGAACGAATAATTCGTCCGGGCAGGGCACCAATATAAGTTCTGCGATGGCCACGAACTTCGGCTTCATCCCTGATTCCCCCTAAACTAAATCGCTCAAATTCACGATTTAAAGCACGGGCAATAGATTTACCAAGAGAAGTTTTACCAACTCCCGGAGGCCCGTAAAAACACAAAATAGGGGCTTTCATATCTTTTTTAAGCTTCAATACAGCAAGGTATTCAATAATACGCTTTTTCACTTTCTCCAGGCCATAGTGATCTTCATCCAGCACTTTTTGGGCATGGTCTAATTCCAGCCTATCTTTGGAATATTCATTCCATGGAAGATCCAAAATCCACTCCACATAACTATAAATGATTCCATAGTTGGGAGATGCATTGGGTGTCATTTCCAGCCGCTGCAGCTCTTTTTGGCAGGTTTCTTTGGCATAATCCGGTAATTTCTTTTTCGCCAGCCGGTCGCGCAGTTTCTCTACGTCCTGCTGTTCGGCATCCTCACCTAACTCTTCCTGAATGGCTTTCATCTGCTGACGCAGGTAAAATTCTCGCTGCTGATCGTCGATATCCGATTTTACTTTGGTACGGATTTTTTCACTCATATCCAGTACCTGAACTTCCTTCTCTAAAAACTCCATAACCTTATCAAGATTATCAGAGAATTTTCGGATCTCCAGCAATTCCTGCTTGTTTGATACAGATACATTTAGGTTTGAGGAAATGAAATTAAGCAGAAATACAGGGCTATTTATGTTATTAACAGCTATGGAAGCTTCCGAAGGGATATTCGGAGACATATTGATGATCTTGGAAGCCGTCTCCTTGATATTTCGTACAGAAGCATCAAGCTCAAGCCCTGCTATATCCATATCCTTGGTATAGGGTTCTACATCGGCTTTAAAATAGGGGGTACTTTCGGTGAATTTTTTAACTCTAAAATTTGATTTTCCCTGAATTACAATGCTTTTACTCCCATCAGGCATTTTAATGAGTTTCAATATTTGGGCTACCGTACCTATGGTATGAAGATCTTTATATTCTGGTTCCTCGATATCTTCATTTTTTTGGGTAACAACACCAATAATTTTATCACCTTCATACGCTTCTTTTACAAGTGCAAGAGAACGATCCCGTCCAACGGTTATTGGTACTACAACCCCAGGAAATAGTACCGTGTTTTTCAAAGGAATGATAGGGAGGTTACTTGGTATTTCAGCTTCGGTTAGCTCGCGCTCTTCCTCTTCAGACATAAGTGGAATGGCCTGCTCAAAATCGTCAAGGTTGTCGTCAGAATCGAAATGTTGAAATAAATCAAAACGCTGTTTCATAAAGTATTATATCTGCAAATTTTTTGTTTTACTAAATAGAGGCAAATACGAAGCCATTTCATTCACATTAAACAAACCGTCATAAACACCCGCTGCCTGTCAGTAATGTAGGGCAAAGTGTCAGGCTTTAAAAGTGAAACTGAAGCGTGGCTACCGAAATTCCGGTTATAGCAGGCTGGCTTATTAATGAGTTTGGGGTGAATTGAGCCGCAACCGAAAAGTCCCAGTGTTTGGTTTCGATGGCTGTTCCTACACTTAGGACATCAGGACGTTGTGCCTTAAATTGAATACCTCCGCGAAGGGGCATAAATTGAAGAGGACGGATTTCCATACCCACTGAAGAAATCAATTTGGTGGAGTTAAAAGCATTATTTGTAAGACCGATACTTATATCACCCATAATTTTGATTCGGTTGATTTCAAGTAAAGCACCGCCATGTAAAGCCATGGGCAACAAAGTTGAAAAAGAACTTAAATCTGATGATACTTTTTGAAATGGATTATCCTCGCCATATTTTTCAATGAAATCAATGTACTGGCCTTTTGCCCCAATAAAAGCCTCATTACTCAGATTATTCGGAATGTTTGAAGTAGTCGTGGTATCTGATGGTAACGACATTGAAATTTCACTGTTATTGTAGGATATCAAACCTATATCGGTCATAGAAAATGATAGCCTTAAAGATCGTTGCGTGGGTTGTTGATCAGGCCGGACGGCTGATAAATCACTACCTAAAGTCAATAAATAGGTAACTCCGATATCAAGACCGGCTCCAACCCCGTCTATGGTAAAAATATCGTTGGTAAATGATTGGGTATTGGCGGTTTCTGAGCGTATTCCATTCATATAGGCAATAGTAGAAGCACCGAATTCGCCGGTTGCATCATAAGAAAAGCTTTCAATTCGATTGGCGACACCCGGCGACAGTTGCAGGTAAGTGTTTTTCCATTCTGCATTTAAATACCCACCGCCCAATACCAGCTTTGGTGCAATACCAATTATAAAATTATCCAGTCTTGGGGTGAGTCCGGTTAAGAATTGAAATGATTCTGCATAACCGAATGAAATTTCATGTAAACGCTGATGCCGATGAACAATGGAACGATCCAGAATTAATTCCTCATCTGAATTTTCTTCAAAGGTACTGGAATACCATCCTTTGCCTACTCTATAATTTGATGAAGTTCGTGAACGGATGGCAAAAGAAAGGGTATGGTTATCCCGCATCCATTTCATCCCTAATAAAGTTGCATCATAGCGTGTTCTGTGATCAGAAAGGGATGAATTTCCCGGATAGTTATTTTCGAGTAATTGTGTACGGGCAAAACTGGATATGTTTGCATCACCCGCTTCAAAAACTGATATATAATTTATAGCATTATCCAATTGGCCGGTCAATGAAGTATAATTTTGAACAGCATCGAGTTTAAAACTGCCAGCTCCAATTCCAAAAGAAAAGGTGCCTTCGCGATCCTGAATCATTAAATTTGCAGGATTGAAGAAATTTGAATTGTAATCGGTGATGTATGTACTTCCGCCGCCGCCAAGTGCCATGTTTCTTGGGGTAACAACTGGCTGGGAATAAGCCGTAACCGTTCCTATACAAAGTAAAAGCAGTATTATTGAGCCCTGCTTCATTTTAATGTCCTTCTTTAACTAACCTGAGATAATAATATCCACTTCCTATTCAATAACCTGTAGTGGTGCCGCCCTTAACATGAGCTTTTTTTGCCCACGTTGTTTGAAAAATACAACAACTTTGGCATCCATTCCTAATCCTGACCTGCTTATAATCTTTCCGGGCCCAAATTTATTGTGCAAAACCTGAGTTCCTACCTGAAAGGGATCATCACCTTCTTCATAGTCATATTGAATAGTTGCAGAGGGTGATTTATACGTTTTTTTGGTATGAGGTTTTTCCCAGTCATATTCAATATTGGTGTCGCTATTTCCGGATTTCTTCTGTTCAAAACGGTCTTTATTTTGAGTAATAGTAGCACCTGTATCAGTTCTGACTACACCTGGATCAACTTCATCCAAAAAGCGGGAACGGGCCTGTCTTGTTTCCTCTCCAAATTTGAAGCGGCTACGACAATAGCTAAAAAAGAGTTGTTCCTGAGCCCGTGTTATAGCCACATAAAACAATCGCCGCTCTTCTTCAATATCCACATCAAAATTATCACGAGCTCCCATGGGGAAGAGGTTTTCTTCTAATCCTACAATAAAAACACAAGGGAATTCCAATCCTTTGGAGGCGTGAACCGTCATTAAGGTAATGGCCGGTTTATTTTCGTCAAATTTATCAGCGTCGGTAATAAGGCTGATTTCCTGCAGAAAAGCACTCAGAGATGGATTGCTTTTACCTTTTTCGAAATAAGAAATGGCATTTTGAAGCTCTATGATGTTTTCACGGCGCATCATGGATTCATGGGAATTTTCTTCCACCAGTGCTTTCATATAGCCGGATTGTTCAAGCATGGCTTTTACCGTATCCTTCAGGCTTTCCCCGTTTTCAAGATTAGCACGTAGCCGGTCTATCATATCAACGAATTCTCTGATGCGGGCTTTGGCAGGTTTGTATACATCCAGTTCTTCCACATGCTGAATAATGCTCCACACCGATCGACCTTCGCCCCGGGCTTTCTTCAATAAATCCTGAATTGATTTGTTGCCAATTCCACGAGAAGGTTCATTTATTATTCTCAGTAAATTCGTTTCGTCATGGGGATTTACCAGCAGAGTTAAATAGGCTAGTACATCTTTTATTTCTTTCCGCTGATAGAATGAAAGCCCGCCAACTAATTGATAGGCCAAATCTTTCCGCCTGAGTGCTTCTTCAAAAACCCTGGATTGATAATTTGTTCGGTAAAGAATGGCAAAGGCATTGTTTTGATACCCATGCCTCATTTTCAGATTCTGAATATGACTGGCAATTCGGTTGGCCTCGTCCCGCTCATCAAAATTTTCAAGCAGTGTAATATGATCCCCATAATCCTGATCAGTCCACAGGGTTTTTTCGAGCTGCTTTGTGTTTTGTTTGATGATGGAATCGGCGCATTGTAAAATGGCTTTAGTGGATCGGTAGTTTTGCTCTAACGGTACCTGAGTAGCATTTTCGTAATCTTCTTTAAAGCTCAGGATATTGGAGATATCGGCTCCGCGAAACGAATAGATACTTTGGGCATCATCCCCAACCACGCAGATATTTTTGTATTTATCGGCCAGCATTTTGGTAACCTTATACTGGGCGTGATTGGTATCCTGGTACTCATCAATAAGAATATATTTGAAACGATCCTGATATTTTTCGAGGATATCGGGATTTTCCTCAAAAAGCTCAATGGGCTTCACCAGCAGATCATCAAAATCCATGGCGTTACTTTGCTTAAGCCTGTTGTTGTAAATAGTATAAACACGGGCGGTGATGTCATCCAGCGTACTGCTTACAAATTTTTCTTGGTAGGTATCCGCCGCAATTAACTGATTTTTAGAATCGCTGATCTTATTGTGAATGGTTTTGGGTTTAATCTCCTTGGGATCAAAGTTCAGTTCCTGAAGAATTTGTTTTACTACTGTTTGGGAATCATTGGAATCATAAATAGTAAAATCTGATCCGAATCCGATTTTATCGGCTTCAAACCTCAGGATTTTTGAGAAAATTGAGTGAAAAGTTCCCATCCATAATTTCTTACCCTTGTCACCAATTAAATTCTGAATACGATCCTTCATCTCGCGTGCTGCCTTGTTGGTGAAAGTGAGGGCAAGGATCTGCTCGGGAGCGGCTTTGTATTGTTGAAGGAGGTAGGCAATGCGGTAGGTTAGCACACGGGTCTTACCAGAACCAGCACCGGCTACTATAAGCAGCGGACCATCGGTATGGGACACCGCTTTTTTCTGTTGTTCGTTCAACGTAGAAAGAAAATCAGGCCGACCCTTTGGCTCTTCAGATGGAAGTGAAAATGTTTTCATAGTCTTATTTAACCACGGAGGGCACAGAGGTCGCTGAGTGTTCAAAACCCATACATCTCTGTGTTCCTCAGTGAACTCAGTGGTTATTATTCAAAATCTTTCAGTTGTTCACGCAGTTTGGTGAGGCTTTCTTCGGTGTCTGATTTCTTTTTCTTTTCAAGCTCCACCACATTATCAGGGGCATTATTTACAAAACCCTCATTGGAAAGCTTACCGTTAATTCCTTTTAAGAAGCCTTCTAACCGGTCAATTTCTTTTTGGATGCGCTCACGTTCTTTTTCGAAATCAACAAGTCCTTTAAGTGGAACATAAATTTCATTTCCACCTACGATCGAAGATGAATACACTTTGGGTTTTTCAACTTCAGTACTGACTTCAAGTGATTTGATGCTTTCCAATTTTTCCAACACCATTCGGTTCTCTAGTATTGTCTTGGCTACAGATTCTTCTTTTGTATTGATGAGCACATCCAATTCTTCCTTGGGAGAAACATTAACTTCCGAGCGAATATTTCGGAGGGATGAAACCATTTCCTGAAGTGTGCCAAATAGTTTAACGTCCTCTTTATTCAATTTCGATTCATCTACTTTCGGCCACTCAGATACCAACAAGGCTTCTTCAGCCGATCGATCCTGAATATGTTGCCAAATTTCTTCACTGATAAATGGCATAAAAGGGTGGAGAAGCTTCATCAACTGCTCGAAAAATCCAAGTGCAGTATTTAGCTTTTCTTTGGGGATATTTTGCCCGTATTCCTCCGGCTTAGCCAGTTCAATGTACCAGTCACAAAAATCATCCCAGATCAGCGAATACACTTTTTTGAGCGCGTCATTGAGCTTATAATTATCAAAGTCTTTGTTTACGCCCTCAATGGTTTGCTGAATTCTTGCAGACATCCAGCGGTCGGAGAGATCGTTTTTGTTGATCTCAGAAGTAGCTTGGTAATCAACACCATCTTCCATGTTCATGGTCAAAAAGCGGAAAGCATTCCAGATCTTATTGGAGAAATTCCTGCCTTGTTCGCAAAGCTTTTCATCGAAGGGGAGATCGTTACCGGCAGGCGTTGCAAAGAGCATCCCCATACGGATTCCATCAGCCCCGTATTTTTGGATGAGTTCCAGCGGATCAGGAGAGTTTCCTAAACTTTTGCTCATTTTCCGGCCTTTTTTGTCGCGCACTATTCCGGTGTAATACACATTGTGGAACGGCTTGTCATCCATGTACTCATAACCAGCAATAATCATTCGTGCGACCCAGAAAAACATAATTTCCGGTGCGGTTACGAGGTCTTTGGTTGGGTAGTAATATTCCAGTTCTTTATTCGCCTTTCCGGTTTCAATGTAATCAGGATCAAAAACCGATATAGGCCACAGCCAAGATGAAAACCAAGTGTCTAATACATCTTCATCCTGTTTTAAATTCTTAAATTTTAAATTTTGATTTTTAAATTTTTCTTCGGCTTCGGCCTCGGTTTTTGCTACGACATAGTCTTCGTCTTCATTATACCAGGCTGGAATTCTGTGTCCCCACCAAAGCTGACGCGAAATACACCAGTCGCGCACATTTTCCATCCAGTGGCGGTAGGTGTTTTTGAATTTTTTAGGATGAAATTCTACCGTGTCGTTCATTACATTTTCGAGGGCAGGCCGAGCCAGTTCTTTCATGGAAACCCACCATTGCAGCGACAATCTCGGCTCGATCACTGCATCGGTTCGCTCTGAATACCCAACCTTATTCTTATAATCTTCAGTTTTCAGCAGCAGATCGGCTTTTTCAAGATCCTTCACAATTTGCTTGCGCACTTCAAAGCGATCCATTCCTATATACAGCTCGCCTTCTTCACTCACTGTACCATCTTCATTCAGCATATTGATGGTGGGGAGATTGTGTTTTTGCCCAATGTTATAATCATTCTCATCGTGAGCCGGGGTGATCTTCAGACAACCCGTTCCAAATTCCATATCCACATAATCATCCTCGATGACCGGAACTTCACGATTCACCAGCGGTACGATCACTTTTTTGCCTTTTAGATTCGAGTAGCGCTCATCTTCCGGATTAACACAGACAGCAGTATCTCCCAGCAGTGTTTCTGGCCGGGTTGTAGCGATGGTCACAAAGTCATCTTCACCAACAATCTTATACTTGATGTAGTACAGCTTAGAATCCACCTCTTTAAAAATAACCTCTTCATCACTCAGGGCTGTTTTTGCAACCGGATCCCAATTAATGATCCGAGCTCCGCGATATATTTTTCCTTTCTCATGCAGATCAATAAATACATCGATTACACTTTTTGAATACTCAGGATCCATAGTAAAGGCAGTACGATCCCAGTCACAACTGGCTCCTAATTTCTTAAGCTGCTCCAGGATGATGCCGCCATGTTCATGAGTCCATTCCCACGCATGTTCCATAAATTCATCCCGGCTCAAATCTTTTTTGGTAATACCCTGTTCCCGAAGTTTGCGAACTACTTTAGCTTCGGTAGCAATAGAGGCATGATCGGTTCCGGGAACCCAGCAAGCGTTATATCCTTGCATCCTTGCACGGCGAATCAGTACATCCTGAATGGTATTATTGAGCATGTGCCCCATATGGAGTACGCCGGTTACATTGGGTGGCGGGATCACAATAGTGAATGATTTGCGATCATCTGGAGTGGAGTGGAAATAGTTATTTTCCATCCAGTGAGCGTACCATTTGTCCTCAACTTTGGAGGCGTTGTATTGTGCGGGAATTTCTTTACTCAAATCAAATATATTTTTTAACCACGGAGGGCACAGAGGTGCACAGAGTGGTGTATTTTCTAATTAATTACTCTTTTTATGCCTTTTTTCATCAATGTGACATTAAAGTTTAAAAGTAGTCCAAGAGGAAAATCACCTAATTTCAAATAGCTTAAAACTTGGGCAAAATGAACTTTGTTTAGACATTCAACTGATTTCAGCTCAAGCACCAATCGCTTCTCAACTAAAATGTCTATTCGATAACCACAATCCAATTCAGCCTCTTCGAATTTAATGGGTATCGGTTTTTCTTTTTCAACTGATAAACCTTCTTTCTTCAATACATAGAAAAGACACTCTTGATAAGCAGATTCCAACAAACCCGGCCCAAGTTCTTTGTGAACCCGAATCGCAGAACCAATCACTTTCTCCGTAAGCTCATCCAAAAGTATCATGAGAAACTATTTTATCAATAACAGAGGTTATAGAAAGAACAAAGTGTGATGGAACTTAGATCACTCAGTGTACCTCCGTGCCCTCTGTGGTTAACCTATTTTACTCGTTTTAGCAGTACGCCGAAATGGCCATCGCAGCCGTGTTGGTGCGGGAAGGTTTGGTAAGCTT
>JBBDLQ010000209.1:44170-56736 GCA_040878765.1 Balneolaceae bacterium
AGTACGCCGAAATGGCCATCGCAGCCGTGTTGGTGCGGGAAGGTTTGGTAAGCTTTACCGCCTTCCATTAAAACTTCTTCCGGCAGATAATCTTCCAAAGGTTCCAGCTCGAAATTGTCCATCGTATCAAGGAACTTATTAATCTGTTCCATATTTTCTTCCGGTTCCAAAGAGCAAGTGCTGTATACCAATCTTCCACCTCGTTTTACCATGTTAGAAGCTTCTTCTAATAACTGTTCCTGCAGTTCAACAGCATTTTTCAGGCCTTCCTCATCACGGCGCCAGCGGAGGTCAGCTCGTTTACTTAAAACTCCTGTACCGGTACAAGGGGCATCCAGTAAAACGGCATCAGCTAATCCAAGTGAGACTTCCAGAACATCACCACGACGAATTTTAATATTTTCAGCCCCATAATTCATGGCACTTTCGGCCAGTTTCTCCAATCGTTCTGATGAAATATCAACAGAAAGTATTTCGCCTTCACCCTGCATCAAGTCTGACATCATAATAGATTTGGTTCCGGGCGCAGCACAAAGGTCAAAAACTTTTTCACCGGGTTGCGGATCCAAAATGGTAGGGGCAAAGCCAGCGGCAATATCCTGAACTAAACAAACACCTTTAGCCAACAGGCCTTTTTCAATAAATGGCTGAACCGAGGCTACTTTATAATAATACGGCAGCCAGTCGCTCGCTTCAAATTCCACATCCATTTTTTCCATGCGCAATTCAAAATTCTCAGGTTTGGTTCGCAGCGTGTTAACACGAACGTAATAATGCGGGCGAGAGTTATTTGCCTGCATAAGCTTAAATGCCTCACGTTCCCCAAAACGTTTTCTCCAGCGTTCCACCATCCATTCGGGGTGGGAGAAAGTAGTAGCAACTAACTTGTTACGGTCTTTAAATGCGGGTTTAGGTAGTTTTTCCCGATCGCGCTGCAGATTCCGCATAATGGCATTTACTAAATCGCCGGTTTTGGAGCCTAATTTCATTTTTGCAATTTCAACGGCTTCATTGATGGCGGCGTAATCCGGTGTACTGTCCATGAAAAGCATATCGTAAATAGATAACCGCAGAATATTTTTTAATCCCGGCTTCATTTCAGCTACGGATACACTCGAAAACTCATCAATTAGAAAATCGAGATAGCTTCGTTTACGTAAGATGTTTTGTACGTATTCTCTTACCTGAGCACGCTCCCGAGTTTCAAGCTCGTTTGCATGAGAGAAATCGAGTATCTGTTTTTCATCAAATTCTATGAGAATGTCTACACTTACCGAGCGTTCTGATAATTCAGTTTCCAAAGGAATAATAATTTAAATTTGTGATTGCCAGCAACAAAAAAAGGTGATTTCTGTCACCTTTATGCTATGGATGATGCAATAAAACAAGCCACGGCTTCAGGCGCGACTTCATAAGCTCTAAAGATAAAAGTTTAACGCGGGAGTTGCTAATGATTGTTGCGTCCTTTTGTAGGAATTTTTAGCTGACTTAGCAGAGACTATAACCCAGCATTCCGTAAGTGTAAGATACCACGCAAGTCGGTCAGCCATGTCCGACACGTTCCTGAATTATCCCGGCCGGACAAATCTGTCCGGCCTACGGCATTAATTAACCTTTAATCGGCTTGAAGCTCTTTAATAGCTGTGTTCATCCAATTTCACTTTGCCCCGGAAAGTCCAGAATGCAAATAGTGCGTAGAAAACTGCCAATGGTGCACCTATCAAAGTAATGGTAAGCATAATACCTAATGATTTTTGTGAAGAAGCTGCATTATAGATATCCAATGAATAGGCAGGATTTATGGTTGATACAATAATATTGGGGTATAAATTGATAGCAGAAAGTATTAATAAGAGTGCAATTGTGATCCCGGAAAAAATAAAGGCTGGGAAATATTTCTTATGAGCAACAAGGCGGGTTATGTTCGCAATACTCAAAATTATCAGCAGCGGAATGACAAAAAGCTGAGGATAAAGTTTGAATTTGATGGTAAGGTGTGGCTCATAAAGCAAAATATAAAAGGAGAGGATTATAAAAATAATAACGAATGCGATTACCGTATTACGAAGAAAGTGCTGAATATTGTTGAATAGTTTTCCTTCTGTTTTTAGGGATAGATACATTGCACCATGCATCATAAAAAGAATTAGAGTTGTGATACCAACCGTAATGGAAAAGGGATTTAGGAAAGTCAGCCAGCTGCCGTAAAAATTATGATCCTGACTGAGTGGAATACCTTGTAGAATATTACCCAACATTACACCCAGTAAAACCGCCAGTAAAATACTTGATACTGCGTAGGATATATCCCACATGGTTCGCCACCAGGTCATTTTTTCTTTACTCCGGAACTCAATTGCTACAGCACGAAAAATTAAGGCGGTAAGGAAAAGCATGAATGGAATATAAAAGGCTGAGAATAACGAGGCGTATACTTCTGGGAAACCGGCAAAGAGGGTGCCTCCTCCAATCACCAGCCAAACTTCATTTCCGTCCCAAACCGGCCCAATGGCGTTAAAAGCGATACGGCGATTTTTATCTCCTTTAATAAATAAATGCAGAGCTCCTGCCCCTAAATCAAATCCATCAAGAATGGCATATCCGCTGAAAACCGCTCCCACAACTAAAAACCATAAGATGTTGTAATCAAGTCCAAGAAAAGTTTCCATAATCTAGCTCCCCTCAAGTTTATTATGATACATAGTGTCACTTTCGGAAAGGTCTTCAGGACCGGCCTGAATTTTTTTATTCATCATATAAAGGAATAGAAGGAATAAGAGCAGGTAAACAAATCCAAATAACAAAATGGAGAATAGAACCTGATTTGCCTCAACTGATTTTGACAGGGCATCAGATGTACGAAGATGATTGTAAACTACCCAGGGTTGCCGGCCCATTTCAGCCGTGTACCATCCAACCTGATTGGCTATCTGGGGAAGAAGCACGGAGGGGACAAAAAGCCATAGTAGCCACTGTTTTTCAAATAATGTGCCTTTCCACCAATAAAAGGAGGCTACAAGTGTGAGGGCAATTAAGAACAATCCAATAGCGACCATTAAATGGTAAAATTGAAAGATGGCATTAACTGCTCCTGGGCGGTCTCCCTTAGGAAAATCGCTCAAAGCCGTGACAGGAACCGAAAAATCCTGATGTATAAGAAATGAAGTTCCTCCGGGAATGGCCAATCCTTTGGTGGTTTCATTTTCTTTATCAACCCAGCCGAATAAGTATAAGTCGGCCGGTTCGCCTGATTCATAATGCCCTTCAAGCGCTGCCAGTTTGGCTGGTTGATTTTCAGCTACGCCATCCGCAGATTGGTGGCCACTGAATAACTGTACCAGCGAAAAAATAGTAGCAACAACTAAAGCAATTTTAAAGGAAATTTTAGCAAGTTCGATATGTCGTTTTTTAATGAGATACCAGGCACTTACACTTAATACCAAAAATGCACCGGCAAGGAAAGCTCCATTCCAAACATGGAGTACACGGTCTACCGAGGATGGATTGAATACCATTGTCCAGAAATCAGTGATTTCAGCACGGGCATTCATGCCTTCACCAACAATATGGTATCCTGCAGGGGTTTGTTGCCAGGAATTTGCAACAACAATCCAAACAGCTGAGAAAAGTGAACCCAAGAAGACACCAAGAGTGGCCATAAAATGGACCTTAGGTGTGGTTTTATTCCACCCAAATAATAATATTCCCAAAAATCCTGATTCCAGTGCGAATGCGAATAAACCTTCAGCGGCAAGTGCGCTTCCAAATATATCACCTACATAACGGGAATAGGCGGCCCAATTAGTACCAAACTCAAATTCCATGACTATTCCGGTTGCAACACCAAGGCCAAATGTAACGGCAAATATTTTGGTCCAAAAACGAGCAAGAAGTTCATACTTCTTATTTTTGGTGCGAAGATAATTGCCTTCCAAAATCACCATGATAAGACCAAGGCCGATACTTAGCGGTGGGAAGATATAATGAAACGCTATAGTGAAAGCGAATTGTAAGCGGGATAGGATCTCAACATCTAACATAAGCTGTATTTGCTAGTGATGACATGAAAAATAAATGGAACTATTTACTGTGAAGAATAAATGAAGTCGGGGGTAAATAAATGATTACATTTTTCATTGCCTCTCTTTCGGTATCTCCCTATCTTTATCAGCCTTTGCAGCAGTGCATAAATTTAACTGCTAACCATTCAGGCAAAAACTAACAAAATCGCGATTTAGCACATGAATAAAGGATCTATATCACAGGTAATTGGCCCTGTAGTTGACGTTGATTTCCCAGATAGTAAAACCCCGGCCGTACTCAATGCTTTAGAAGTTGAGATGACTGACGGCTCAACCCTAACACTTGAAGTTGCTCAACACCTTGGTGAGGATCGCGTGCGTACTATTGCTATGGATTCTACCGATGGTTTAGTTCGGGGGATGGAAGTAACAAATACTGGCAAAGCAATTTCAATGCCTGTTGGTGAGGATATCCGTGGCCGGTTATTTAACGTGGTTGGCGCTTCTATTGATGGAATTGAAGCCCCGGAAGGGAAAAATTCCTACCCCATTCACCGTCAAGCACCGGCTTTTGATCAATTGGCAACTTCAAGCGAAATGCTTGAAACCGGAATTAAGGTAGTTGACCTGCTTTGTCCATATGCCAAAGGCGGTAAAATTGGATTATTTGGGGGTGCAGGTGTAGGTAAAACGGTATTGATACAGGAACTTATCAATAATATTGCGAAGCAGCATGGCGGGCTTTCCGTATTTGCCGGTGTTGGTGAACGTACCCGTGAAGGAAATGACTTGCTGCGTGAATTTCTTGAGTCCGGTATTATCAATTATGGTGATGAGTTTAAAAAATCTATGGAAGCGGGAGAGTGGGATCTTAGCAAAGTAGATAAAACGAAATTAAAAGAATCTCAGGCTACTCTTGTATTCGGTCAAATGAATGAGCCTCCGGGTGCACGTGCACGTGTTGCACTTTCCGGCCTGACCGTTGCTGAGTATTTCCGTGATGAGGTTTCCCGCGATATTTTACTTTTTATTGATAACATTTTCCGCTTTACTCAGGCTGGTTCTGAGGTATCGGCTCTGTTGGGACGTATGCCCTCTGCGGTTGGTTACCAGCCAACACTGGCTACAGAAATGGGTGACCTTCAGGAACGTATCACTTCTACCAAAGACGGTTCTATTACATCGGTTCAGGCGGTATATGTACCTGCCGATGACCTGACTGACCCTGCTCCTGCAACCACCTTTACCCACCTGGATGCAACAACAGTACTCTCCCGTGCATTGACACAAATTGGTATTTACCCAGCGGTTGATCCTTTGGATTCATCTTCAACTATTTTGGATCCAAAAGTAGTAGGAAAGGAGCATTATGAAGTTGCTAACCGTGTAACACGACTGCTGCAAAATTATAAAGATCTTCAGGATATCATCGCTATTTTAGGTATGGATGAACTTTCTGATGAAGACAAATTGGTAGTGAGCCGTGCGCGTCGTGTTCAGCGATTCTTGTCACAAAATTTCCACGTGGCCGAGCAGTTTACAGGTCAGCCCGGGGTGTATGTGAAAGTGGAGGAAACCATCAAAGGTTTTAAAATGATCCTTGACGGTGAATTAGATCACCTTCCTGAAAATGCTTTTTATATGGTAGGAAGTATTGAAGAAGCAATTGAAAAAGGGGAGAGATTACTCTCCGAATCAAAAGAAAAAGAAGAAGCTGCCTAAACCGATAGATCATAACTTTCATGAGCACATTTAACGCACAAATTCTAACCCCTGAAGGGTCACTTTTTGAAGGAGTGGTTACCGGAGTACAAATGCCCGGCACCTTAGGTAGTTTTGAAGTTAAAGCAAATCACGCCCCCATAGTTTCCACTTTGGAAAAAGGAGAGGTATTGGTTAGAAAAGCCGATGGTGATATTACCTACTCAATATCAGGTGGTTTTGTTGAGGTTAATAACAATCATTTAACGCTTTTGGCGGAGTCAGTAGAAGAAGCGTAATTTTATTATTTTTTTAGAAAAGTAGTTTTAAAGCCGGTGCCATAAAAAAGCACTGGTTTTTTTTATGTCCTTAGTTCAAAAGTTAACGATGGATATTTGGCAAAGAAAGGGTGTAGCAGAAAAATGCGAGCGTCACTTCAGATGTGCCAATTTAAGATTGTTATAGAATTATTAAAATATTTCTTGCTTCAAATAGAAAAATTGCTCAAGTTCAGTTAACGGTAAAGTTATCGGTTAAGTATTACCGCTAAGTTATTAATTGAATAAATAGATAAATATCAGAATCAGCAATTTTTCTTGGGAACAAGCAAACAAAAACCAGCCTAATCTTCATATATGCAGTCTGCTTATAGAAATTTAATCGTAACTCTTTTATTTCTTTTAATTAGTAATTCTTTATTTGCGCAAGGAACCCTCAAAGGGGTAGTGACAGATCAAACTGACGGGAATACATTAATTGGGGCAAGTGTAATTATTGTTGGAACTTCACTTGGAACCGCTACCAATATAGAAGGACAGTATGAAATACGCCGTGTTCCGACTGGGCAGGTTCAGGTGCGGGTTTCCTATATAGGTTATCAATCCGAAGTCTTTGATTTAAACATAGTTGAAGACAGTACTATTACACTCGATGTTGGATTAATGGCCGCATCAATTGAAGGCGAGGAAATTAATATCACGGCTCAGGCGAGAGGACAAATTGCTGCCATGAACCAGCAAAGGGCTTCCAATGCAATTGTAAATATTATATCAGAAGAAAAAATTCAGGAATTACCTGATGCAAATGCGGCTGAATCCATAGGTCGGCTTTCAGGGGTTTCAATACAAAGGTCTGGCGGTGAAGCGAACAAAGTAATGCTACGTGGTTTAAGCGATAAATATTTAACGGTCACGATAGATGGTGTACGTGTGCCGGCCACTGATGCTTTGGGCAGAGGGATTGATTTAAGTACAATTTCTCAAAACTCACTTGCGGGTATAGAATTGTTTAAATCAATTACTCCTGATAAAGACGGCGATGCTATTGCGGGATCCATCAATTTGGTAACCCGTAAAGCACCATCGGAGCGTATGTTTAGGTTTACCTCAAAAGGCAGTTATAACGAAATTATGAATTCTGCCAGACAGTATGATTTTAGCGGAAAATACGGGGAGCGCTTTTTTGATGATCTGATTGGGCTGCAAATCAATGGTAATCTGGAACGTAAAATCAGGAGTAATGAACGTAGTTCTGTTTCATATTCTACCGATACCAGTGATGAGAACAGATATTTTATAAGTGGCGCAAATTTGCGTTTTACGGATGAAATAAGAACCCGAAATGGTTTAGGGAGTATCATCGATATAAACACACCCGATAATGGAAATGTTAAATTATCTACTTCTTATAGCTTTACAAAAAGAGATTATTTAAATCATAACAGGGATTATCCGGCTTCAACCCGGGACGTATTTTATTCATACAGAGAAACTGAACGAGAGATAACGATTTTTACAAATTCAATTATTGGAGTAAATAATTTTTTAGGGATGGATGCAAATTGGGGAGCATCTTATACCCAATCTGAATCAGAAACGCCATTCGATTACGAACTAATTTTTAAAGAATCTAACGGGATGGAAGATGTTCCCCGGATTGAGAGTAACCCCCAACAGTTGGTTTCTTATGCGAGAAATAACTTTCGGGCTGCAACCATCAATGAAGGTTATGAATATAATCAGGACAATAGTCAGGGTGAGCTCTCAGCTTACATTGACCTCAAAACTCAGTATAACATTGGGGATGCTATTTCCGCAGAAATCAAAGGTGGGGCAAAGTTCAGGTCACAAAGTCGTCAAAATACCAGCTTACGAAAATTTGGTCCTTACCGTCTTGGGTATTGGAGGGCTTATGAACAGCTTGATGATGGATCTATAGTTGAGAAAGATTATAGTGGAACTTATTTCGAAGATTTTTATGAAAGTTTCAGGGAAAATCGTGCATTCCGCCAAATTTCATTTAGCAGTTTTCTGGAACCAAATCCTGATTCCAGATTTATTTTAGATGATTGGGAATTGAATCCTTTAATCAGCAGAGATCGTTTTCGGCAATGGTATGATCTAAACATCAATGGAATTAATCAAAATGGTACCCAACCTCAGTATTACGATGATCCTTCCTCAGAAGCGAATACTTATGATATAACGGAAACGGTTTCAGCCGCATATCTCATGAACACCTTCAAATTTGGGCAGCGTTTAACAGCTATTGCGGGTGTTCGGGTTGAACAAGAGAATCATGATTATGAAAACAAATATTCTCCAAAACAGATTGGTGGATTTCCTATTCCGGAACAGGGTGTTACCCGGGATACATCTTCAACCTATTCTGAAACTATCTTTTTACCACACCTGCATTTAAATGTTAAAACCACCGAATTTATGAATGTGAGGCTGGCCGCATACCGGGCATTGGCCCGTCCGGATTATAACATGCGGTTACTTTCGTTTTTTGCCTGGAGAGATTCTGAAACGGGTGGTGATCATATATTTATTACTGGAAATCCTATTCTCAAAACCGCAAAAGCCTGGAATTTTGAAGTAAGTACCGCATTTCATGGTAATAAAATTGGATTGTTTACCGTCTCTGCCTTCTACAAACAGATTGATGATATGTATCACATGCTGAACGGACTATCCACCAAAGGTAATGTAATGCTTGAAGATCTTGGTTTAGATATCAAATCACCGCATTCAGCTGGGTATCGATTACATGTTCCATACAATTCAACGGAACCTTCATTTGTAAGAGGTATAGAAGTTGATCACCAAATTAATTTCTCTTGGTTGCCAGGCTTACTGCGAAATATAGTACTTAATTATAATGTCTCTTTTGTGAATTCAGAAACCACGCTAAGGGGGCAAAGAACTGATACAACTTATGTTCAGGATCCTATTCTTGGTGAGTTACCACGCTATAATCCTGCTCCAATAACGTATAAACAGGAGATGGAAAATCAGCCCGAATTGTTTGGAAACGTATCACTTGGATATGATATAGGTGGTTTTTCCGGCCGGGTATCTGTATTCCATCAGGCTGAATATTATCGTTCGTTTTCTCCAAGAGGAGATAGAGACCCAATATCTGATGCATACACGAAGGTGGATGTGGCTTTGAATTACAGGTTTACAGATTATTTAACAGTAATGGCCAATTTCAATAATATTACAAGTATAAGGGAGCAAGATATTCGTCATAACAGACTTGCAGGGTACAAAGTGCCAACTTCTACTGAAATGTATGGAATGACTTTTGATTTCGGTGTTCGGATAGATCTTTAAACAATTCAAATAAATTTTGGGGGGAATTTCCCTAAACAAACAGAAACAAGTAATAAATAGGAGGTATCTATTATGATATCAAAAAGGTACAAATACATAAAGTATGTGGGTATGCTAATTACAGCGTGCTTTTTACTAACTAGTCAGGCTTTTGCCCAAGACGAAAGCGTATTGGTATTAGACCCGTATAATGTTAATCAGGAGTCATTAGCAGATCAGATTTTTGCTGATACTTTAGATGGCGGAATTATTCCGGAAGGCCGGGTTTATGAGCTTCAATCAGGAGAAATTTACCTGAACGATGCAGAAATTCAGATCAGAGGCGGACGCCATTTACATCTGCGTGCTACCAGCTCAGATGAAAAAGCTATTGTTTACCAGTTTCCAACAGGAGCAGGAGATAATCCTCAAAATCCACCAGGCCATGTTGCCCGGATTTTTGATGGACACCTGACCGTGGAAGGACTGGCCATAACCGGATATTACGAGCCAGGCTTTGAGGATGATGATACTGATTATGATCAGCTTTATACCGTTCAGGGTGGTTTATTCCGTAACGATAGTGAAGGCGCAAAATTTGTTATGAAAAATAACATTTTCTCCAATGTTGCAGGCCAAATACTTCGCGTAAACACCGATGCAAGCCTTATACACTTCGAAGATAATGTGTTAGCTAATTTAGGAGCATTATCCACTTCAAACTTTGGTGCCGGTAAAGGTATTGATCTCAGAGAATCCGTCATTGACTGGCTTATTTTGAGAAATAACACCTTTGTTAACTACCAGGATCGACCCATTCGTCACTACAACTGGGGCAATCCAACCGAAGGAACCGGAGATATTGTGTTTGGTGAAATTGATCACAATACCTTTGTAAACGGCATGGGTTTCCATGGTGTACTTTCTTTAGGTAACTTGGGACAAGACATGGTTATTACCAATAACCTGTTTGTGGATGCCTTTGCCGCAGGTGAAGATCCTAACGATGAAACCCGTACGGCGGAATGGGGTAATGTTGGTGATACCTATGACAATGGAAACAACAGAATGTCCTGGATCTTTGGTGCCCCTAATGCAGAGGTGGATTATATGATCAGCAATAACTTCTATGCTGTTTCGGCTGAAGGACAAGCATGGTTAGACGGCCGCGAAGGAATTACCGTTGGGCAGCCACTTTCTAACTTCATTCGTGAGCAACTTGGTGATGCTGCTGATGCCGCATTTACTATGGTTGATGATCCGACAATGACCAATATTCCGGATCTTATGATCGGGTTGATGGATTACTATGTGGATGTAGCGGAGAAAACCAAAGACACGCCAAATGATGTTTGGGATCCTGCTATTCATGACATGGACCGCCGTCCAATCACCTATTATATTGGTGACTTTGACGCGTCTTACAGCACCTCTTCCGCAGCTTACAGTGGCGGAGAAGACGGATACCCAGCTGGTGACCTTAACTGGTTCCCTGATGAAAAAGCTGACTGGTTGGCAACTTCAGTAGAACCGGAAGAAAGTGTACTGGTATTAGACCCGTATAATGTTAATCAGGAGTCATTAGCAGATCAGATTTTTGCTGATACTTTAGATGGCGGAATTATTCCGGAAGGCCGGGTTTATGAGCTTCAATCAGGAGAAATTTACCTGAACGATGCAGAAATTCAGATCAGAGGCGGACGCCATTTACATCTGCGTGCTACCAGCTCAGATGAAAAAGCTATTGTTTACCAGTTTCCAACAGGAGCAGGAGATAATCCTCAAAATCCACCAGGCCATGTTGCCCGGATTTTTGATGGACACCTGACCGTGGAAGGACTGGCCATAACCGGATATTACGAGCCAGGCTTTGAGGATGATGATACTGATTATGATCAGCTTTATACCGTTCAGGGTGGTTTATTCCGTAACGATAGTGAAGGCGCAAAATTTGTTATGAAAAATAACATTTTCTCCAATGTTGCAGGCCAAATACTTCGCGTAAACACCGATGCAAGCCTTATACACTTCGAAGATAATGTGTTAGCTAATTTAGGAGCATTATCCACTTCAAACTTTGGTGCCGGTAAAGGTATTGATCTCAGAGAATCCGTCATTGACTGGCTTATTTTGAGAAATAACACCTTTGTTAACTACCAGGATCGACCCATTCGTCACTACAACTGGGGCAATCCAACCGAAGGAACCGGAGATATTGTGTTTGGTGAAATTGATCACAATACCTTTGTAAACGGCATGGGTTTCCATGGTGTACTTTCTTTAGGTAACTTGGGACAAGACATGGTTATTACCAATAACCTGTTTGTGGATGCCTTTGCCGCAGGTGAAGATCCTAACGATGAAACCCGTACGGCGGAATGGGGTAATGTTGGTGATACCTATGACAATGGAAACAACAGAATGTCCTGGATCTTTGGTGCCCCTAATGCAGAGGTGGATTATATGATCAGCAATAACTTCTATGCTGTTTCGGCTGAAGGACAAGCATGGTTAGACGGCCGCGAAGGAATTACCGTTGGGCAGCCACTTTCTAACTTCATTCGTGAGCAACTTGGTGATGCTGCTGATGCCGCATTTACTATGGTTGATGATCCGACAATGACCAATATTCCGGATCTTATGATCGGGTTGATGGATTACTATGTGGATGTAGCGGAGAAAACCAAAGACACGCCAAATGATGTTTGGGATCCTGCTATTCATGACATGGACCGCCGTCCAATCACCTATTATATTGGTGACTTTGACGCGTCTTACAGCACCTCTTCCGCAGCTTACAGTGGCGGAGAAGACGGATACCCAGCTGGTGACCTTAACTGGTTCCCTGATGAAAAAGCTGACTGGTTGGCAACTTCAGTAGAACCTGAACCTGTTGATGTAGAATTACCAACAGAAATCTCACTGATGCAGAACTATCCAAATCCATTTAACCCAACTACTACCATTCAGTACGAAATTGCTAAAGGTGCAAACGTACAGATTGATGTATTTGATATTCTTGGCCAAAAAGTAGCAACACTGGTAAATAACCGTTACCAACAGGCCGGAACTTACAGTATTAATTTTGATGCGAGTAACTTCAGCAGCGGTATGTATTTCTACGTACTTAAAGCTGGCGACTTTACTCAAACCAAAAAAATGACGCTTATTAAATAATCTGTTAATCGGATTAATTTAGCCTCAAAAGAAAGGCTCTGACTTATTAAGTCGGAGCCTTTTTATT
>JBBDLQ010000210.1:0-7667 GCA_040878765.1 Balneolaceae bacterium
CAAATCTGTGAAATCCCTCCATCTTAAAAATCTGTAATCCTATTTTGTGTTTTCGTGAATTAGTGGCAATTTCCCTACATGACAGACATCAGGGACCGAAAAAAAGACCACGTTGAGCTAACCGTTACCGACGGCACGCAATACACTCAAACCACCGGATTTGAGCGATATGACTTCATTCATAATGCACTGCCGGAGGTCAATTTTGAAGATGTGTCAACCGAGGCAAGATTGCTGGGACGCAATTTCAGCTTTCCGTTGTTCATTTCTTCAATGACCGGGGGATACGCTGAAGCCGGCCCGGTAAATTCTATTATTGCTGAGTTTTGTGAAGCCGAAAATTTGCCTTTTGGTGTTGGAAGTCAGAGGGCTATGCTGGAGGACGAAAACCTGACTGAAACCTTCTCAGTGGTTCGTGATAAAGCTCCTAATGCGTTTATCTGTTCTAATATTGGAGGAGTACAACTCATTGGCGGACTTTCTTCTAAGGAATTGACCAAACTTATTGATTCGGTAAAAGCCAATGCTATTATTGTTCATTTAAATCCACTTCAGGAGTTGATGCAGCCGGAGGGAGACCGAAATTTTAAAGGTATTTTAGGTGGAATTGAACAGTTGGTTAAGGACACGGAATTACCAATTATTGTAAAAGAAACCGGAGCCGGAATTTCTGAACATACGGCTCGCAGGTTATTGAATGTTGGTGTTGAAGTGATTGATGTTTCTGGAGCCGGTGGCACAAGCTGGGCTAAAGTTGAAAATTACAGATCCTCAAATATTGCGGCCAACCATAGTTTTGATGAGTGGGGAATTTGTACAGTGGATTGTATTCAACAGCTTAGTAAACTGGAATGGGAGCGAGGTTTTGATATTATAGCTTCGGGGGGAATCCGTTCAGCATTTGATATGGCTAAAGCCTTATGTTTGGGGGCCCATTTTACAGCTACGGCTCAACCCATTATAAAAGCGATTAAAAATGAAGGGTATGAAGGCTTAGAAAAGATTATAACTCAATGGCAGAAAGACCTGAGAATCATACTCACATTGTTAGGCTGTCACGGAATTAAAGATCTTAATTCATCTCATATAAAGGAGAAAGCTTAGCTTATATCGTCCATTAATTTCCTTATATTCAAATTATTCATCTATTAAAAGAGCATTGAGTAAAACAGACCTGCAAAAACTGTTACTGGAAAAGATTGAAACCGGAATAAATGATATTGATCTCCCGGTTCACCCCAAAACCCTTTACGAACCATACAAATATGCTCTTTCTGTAGGCGGTAAGAGAATTCGGCCAATGCTCACCCTAATGGCTTGTGGGTTATGTGAAGGGGATATTGAGCAAGCCATGCCGGCTGCTTTAGCCGTAGAAATTTTGCATAATTTCACCCTGGTACATGATGATATTATGGATAGCGCTGATACCCGCCGCGGTCTTCCCAGTGTATTTAAGAAGTGGAATGAAAATGTAGCCATACTTTCCGGTGATGTGATGTTTGCTGACGGATATAGAAAGTTGAATTATTATGGCACCTCAGAAGATTATACGAAAGAGGAATTTGCCGCCATGCATGAGGTGTTTGTAAAAACGGTAATCACTGTATGTGAAGGACAAGCCCTGGATATGGAATTTGTAGAACGGGGAACAGTTACACATCAGGAATATATTGAGATGATTGGCGGTAAAACGGCGGCCCTAATAAGCGGCGCTTTAGAAATGGGTGCAATTGCCGCGCATGCCTCATCCAAAAAAAGAAAAGAATTGGCTGAACTTGGTTATGAAATGGGAGTGGCATTTCAAATTCAGGATGATTTGCTTGATGCTATGGCAGATCCGGAAAAATTCGGTAAACGTCCCGGCGGAGATATAATTGAAGGAAAGAAAACATATCTTACTATTCTTGCGTTAGAACGAACGGATAATGCGCAATCTTCTTACATCCAACAGGTTTTGGATAAGGATGAGCCAAGAGCCGAACAGGTAGACCGGGTGCTGGAAATCATGAAAGAGCTAAATGTACTTGATGATGTAGCTCAGGAAATTGAACAACATTACCAAAAAGCACTCCAATTACTTGATAAATTTCAACATTCAGAATACAAACAAGAGCTTGAAAAACTTCTTATCTTCTTACAAAATCGTGACCATTAAAGCACAAAAACTATATTCAATGCGCCCAATACTTTTAATTTTATTTAGTTTCTTATTTGTCTTTTCAGCCTGTAAAAATGATAATTTGATAAAACGGGGAGATACCGTTGAAGTAGCCTACCAAAAAGCTATGGCATTTTATGAAAAGGGTGACTTTGGGGAAGCAGCTAATGCTTTTGATACCGTAAGCCGAATAGGACGGGGAACCGAATATGGGCAGGATGCACAGTATTATTTAGCGGAAAGTTATTACAAGGATAAACAATATTTGCTGGCTGCTTCAGAATATGACCGGTATGTGAGCTATTTCCCCCAGGATGAACGCCGGCAGGAAATGGAATTTAAAGCAGCAATGTGTTATTACCATTTAAGTCCCCGGTATAAGTTAGATCAATCTCAAACACGGCAGGCTATTGAGCGCTTTCAATTATTTAATAACAGATATCCCAACTCGGATAAAGTAACCGAAGCCGCTGAACGTATTGATAATCTGAGACTTAAATTAGCCCATAAATCATATGAAGCAGCTCAGTTTTATGTACGTACAGAACAATATCGTGCTGCTACTATTTATCTCGATCGTACTATCGATCGTTTCCCGGAAACCGAATGGGCGGAAAAGGCTTTGGTGGATCTGGTAAAAGCTTATATCGATTATGCCGATAACAGCGTGGCTAACAAGCAGGCCGAACGCTATATGAAATCCATTGAAGCATACGAAACCTTCCTTCAGTTATTTCCGGATAGTGAGCACAGAGGCAAAGTTGAAGAATACCACGACCAGGCTTTGAAAAAACTTGCCGGAGTTCAACCTAATTCTGCGAGTGATAATACAAGTCCACGCTAATGTCTCAGCGGATCGGACTTTTCGGGGGTACTTTTGATCCCGTCCATCACGGACATATTTCCATTGCAGAATCTTTTCTGAAAACTGATCACATCGATCAGCTTTGGGTTCTGTTAACGCCTTATCCGCCCCATAAACAGCAGGATCATAAAACATCCTATGAAAAACGGTTGGATATGCTGAAAGCGGCGTTCAGTGGCTTTGACAATTTGTCTATAAAAACTATCGAAAACAGGCTTCCTAAACCCTCTTATACCGTCCAAACGGTAAGATATTTAAAAAAGGAGCATCCGGATTATACCTTTTATTTCTGCATGGGTGAAGATAGTTTATCGCAATTTCATACCTGGAAATTTTATCAGGAAATTTTGGAAGAATGTGATCTTTTGGTCGCAAACCGGCCAGGGGTAACGCACGAGGATGTAGAACCTCAAATTTTATCCCATACTCATTTCGTAGATCATAACCCACTCGATATTTCATCTTCCGAAATCAGAGAGTTAGCAAAAGCCGGCAAAGCATATGAAAATTTTGTTCCGGATAATGTGGCAAAGATCATTGATAAAGAGCAGTTATATAGCTAACTACTGCCATTCAAAAAATTATCAAAAGAATGGCTTTAACCCGAAAAGATTTTTTAAAAACTACCGCAATTGTCTCTTTTGCCGGCATTCCCTTAAACGCAGCCGGTTGTGACACTAAAACAGAAGATAAATTTTCAGAAAAAATTAAACCTGTTGCTTTAAAGCGGGGCGATACCCTTGGTTTAGTTGCACCGGCAAGCCCGATATATGAGGATTCCGTTTTCCAAAAGATGCTTGATGACCTGCAGGGCCTCGGTTTTAAGCTGAAACTCGGAAACCATGTCAGGAGTCAAAGGGGTTATTTGGCGGGAACCGATGAAGATAGAGCTGGTGATCTCATGGCTATGTTCAAAGATCCGGATGTGGATGGTATTATGTGCATACGCGGGGGCTGGGGCTGCAACCGGATTTTGCCATTACTCAATTATGAGGTGATCCGAAATAACCCAAAGGTTTTCTGTGGATTTAGTGATATTACTTCGCTGCACATGGCTATGTATAAAAAAAGTGACCTTATCACCTTTCATGGCCCGGTGGGAAAATCTGACTGGAACGACTTCACTGCTAATGCGTTCAAAAATATTATATGGGAAGGAAAGGAAACTCGTTTTGGAGTCCATAATGATTCTGATGATAGCTTTTCTATACATCCGGGGGTAGCGAAAGGAATTTTATTTGGCGGAAATTTATCTGTATTGGTTTCCATGATCGGCTCCGATTATTTACCATCCTTTGAAAATGCGATTCTGTTTTTGGAAGATATTGGGGAAAGCGTTTACCGGATAGACCGTATGATCACACAGCTTAAACTTGCCGGTATCCTTGATCAGATCAATGGATTTGTATTTGGTAAATGCAGTGATTGTTCAGCCGGAGAAAACAGCCTCACTTTAAAAGAAGTATTTGAGGATCACATCAAACCTTTAAATATTCCGGCTTTTTATGGGGCATCAATCAGCCATGAGGAATATAACATTACCTTACCCCAGGGAATTTCGGGGGAAATAAATGCAACCCTGAAAACCATTGATATACTTGAATCGGCGGTTATAAAATGAACATTTAATAAATGAATAACGTGAGTACATGAATAAATCAGTAATAGGGTATAAAATCGTGGTTAGTACGATTGTGATGTACTGTTTGCTGTTTTTAATTTCGGGGGTGGCTAATGCTCAAAGGGGTACTATTTCAGGTTTCGTGTTTGATGCGGAGACTTCCGAACCCATGCCTCATGCAAATATAATTGTTGAAGGAACCTCAGCCGGAACCTATACAGCCGGAGATGGCTCATATTCCATCAAGCTGGATACAGGGCTGGTTGAAATCCGGTATAAATTCCTTTCATACCGCGATACTGTTATTCAATTTAATCTGGGCCTCGATCAGCAAATTCAACAGGATGTTTATCTTCAACCCGACCTGATGTCGATGGATGTTACGGTAAGTGCCAATCGTGTTGCCCGGAAAGTACAGGAACTTGCCCGAATTCGGGATCAGCAGAATTCAAATTTACAAAGTTATAAAGCGGATGTGTACAAAGTCGCTATTCTTAGTAATGTAGAGGAAGATTTCAGTTATGAAAATATTGAAGAAGAAAAACTCAATCCTATTGCTTTTTCGGAAAGGAAATCAAAAATTACCTATTCAGCCTCACCTGAACGTTATTCCGAAGTTCTTGAAGCACACCGGGCCAGTAAAAATTTCTTTAGTGAATTTGATTTCTTCTCAACAGGAGGGGCTCCCTTAAACCTTAACTCCGATGAGATAACACTTAGCATACTTTCTGAAAGTATCACTGTTGTTGGCCCCATTTCTGACCGTGCAGGAGAGTTTTATGAGCTATATGACGAACCGGCCGACAGCTCCTGGGCAGAGGGAACCATCGAAATTTATTTTGATCCAAAAGTAGAAAATCGCCCATTATTTGAAGGACAAGTTTGGTATGATGAAGAGAAATCGGTGATTCTAGGAATGGATGTAACCCTGAACGAATATGCCGAAACCAACACAGGTACTTTTAAGATTTCGGATCTCAGGTACGAGCAAAGTTATGAGAAAGTGGGGGATTTCTGGCTGCCCGAGAAAACAGAGTTGTCGGCTATGCTTCTGTTTATCACATCCAAAGAGCAAATCTATTATCACGATGAGTGGAGCTGGGATAACTTTAAAATAAATACAAAAAATATTGAACCGGAAGATGTTGAACTCAGTACCATCAATATTCTAGCTGATGCCCACGACCGAAATTCTGTTTTTTGGGATACACTCTCCAATAAACAGAAAAATGAGAATTCCATGTTATTGGAAGAAGCAAAGAATTATGAAGAAGACCGTACAGCTGTGCGTGTTGGAATGTCGGCCATGAGGAAATTCTTCAGGCTCCCATATCAAATGGAACGCTTCTATTTAACCAACTTCAGTGATATCTACCATTACAATAGGGTGGAAGGCCATTATTTGGGATTGGGGCTGCGAACACCCGTTCATCCCGATTATGAATACCGGGCTATTGGCGGATATGGTTTTGCTAATAAATCCTATAGCTATGAGCTAAGCGGGTATCACTTTTTGGGGAAATCTTTTTTAGCCCCGGAAATCAGTTATCACAAAGAAACCCTTGCCCAATATCAGGATTATGAATACAATCGCACACCCATCGACTTCTTTGAAACCCGGCAGACTATTTTAGCCCTCACAACCGGTTCGACCGGGAATAACTATTTTGAACGTGAGGGACTGGAAGCCGGGCTCCGCTTTCGTTTTAATTCGGATTCTTTTTTAAGGGTTCTTTATATGGATGAAATACATCGGTCATTAACCGCCCGATCCGATTTCAGTTTATTTGGGAATGAAATTCCGCCGGAAGATTTTCTGAATAACCACCCTGATTTCCCCGCCCAGGAAGGGGAGATCAAAGGCTTATACGTGCACCTGCACCATGATAACAGACAATATTCCCGAACTCAGTTTTTACGTGACTACAACATCCGGAAATTTGGATGGATGGCGGATGCGGTCTTAGAAAAAGGGATCGAAAGCTGGAATAGTGATTTTGATTATAACCGATACCGTTTGGGATTAAAATTTTACTGGCCGGTATTTTCATCCCATTTTTTTCAAACGGATATTATTGTGGGAGCATCAAATTCGGAAATACCAAATCAGCGGCTGTTCACCTATAACGGGTATGTTGTGGATGATTATGTGCGATACAGGCCATTTAATACGGTCTCGTATCGAGAACCGCTGGGTAATCGTATTTCCGAGATCAGGATACGCTATAAATTTGGAAGTTCGCTCACCCGAAGCCTGCCTATCGAATTTATAAGTAAAAGCGGAATACAGATATCCACACTTTTAACGGTTGGGGTGATTGACCAAAATTCATCTCTCGAGCCATTACTGCCATATTCGGGCTCACAAACACAAGCTGAACTTAGTATCGCCGCCTCCAAAATACTAGGCGTATTCTATACGGAATTCAGCAAGAAATTATACGGCAGTTATGGAAGCTCAATGGGATTAAAAGTGTTGTTTTAGGGTGAAATTTCAATCTTGACCCCGAATGGGGTCACACGTGCATAACCCAGGGTAAATTCACGTTAGTGAATGCAACCCTGGATAACAAAAACAACAGAAGAAAACCCGAGGCTTGTTGGTTACAAAAACCTGGCTGGTCATCGAAGGGTTGGAAAACACTCTTTTTGGTGAGTGAGTTGCCCAAGCTTTGAAAACCAACATATCCCAAATCACGAACCGGGCGAAGCTTTTTTTCATGTTGGTCGGTAACCCCGGGTTGCGCCCGGCATATATTTCTCCTACAAATACATTTCAACGGGCTTACCCGGGGCTATACACATGTGATCCCTACGGGATCGGGTGGTATATCGGAACAAATTATGATAAAACTGAACAAGCTGATTTTGATTACATGATAATTAGATGTCAAAACTTCAAAAGTATATTGTAGCCAGACCCCGAATGGGGTCACACGTGCATAACCCAGGGTAAATTCACGTCAGTGAATGCAACCCCGGGTAGCAAAAATAACAGAAGAAAACCCGAGGCTTGTTGGTTA
>JBBDLQ010000210.1:7767-9643 GCA_040878765.1 Balneolaceae bacterium
ATCGAAGGGTTGGGCAATACTCTTTGTAGTGGATGAGTTGATAAAATTTCAAACATTTATTGTTGCCAGACCCCGAATGGAATAACAACACATCACAAACATCCCACCCATTACAGTTCAACTATTGAATTTGTACCCCATACGGGTCTTAATTTTGTGTATCTGCCAATAAACATTTTTTTACTCGATAATCAGCAACAATTCCCTATAATTGCGTAGGGGAAATTTTTAACTACAACTAATCTGATAATACTATGAGTACTATGATTCGAAAGATGTGGACACACATTACGCTATTATTATTTATAAGCATATTTACTTTTCAGGGTACATACGCTTCTAATTTCATATTTCAACAAGACACTACCAAAGCCGATACCAATGAAATTAAAAAGGCCGACAACGACCTGCCAATGGAACCCGGCCGGGTAATCGAATTCAACACAACCGAAGGAACCTGGATGTCGCTGGATATCAGTCCGGATGGAAAACATATCGTTTTTGACCTGATGGGAGATATCTACCGAATTCCGGCTGAAGGCGGAAAAGCAGAACAACTGACGGACGGAATGGCTTTCGATACCCACCCGCGCTATAGTCCCGATGGCAGCTATGTGCTGTTTACTTCGGATGCATCAGGAGAAGAAGATCTTTTTTATGTGAATGTGGATGATACTTCGGAGATCATACAAGTTACCAAAGGCGGAAATACCCGCTATACCAATGCCGAATGGATGCCGGACGGGGAATACATTGTTGCCTCAAAAGGGGGACTCACACCAAAACTATGGCTGTTCCACAAAAAGGGCGGAAGCGGAACGGCCCTGATCGGTGAACCCGAAAATCTCAAAATTACAGATCCTGCTGTCACTCCGGATGGGCGATTTATTTATTATTCCCAGCGGAACGGTGCCTGGAATTATAATGCACAGCTTCCGCAATATCAGGTGGGTGTTTATGACCGGGAAGATGGTTCAAGCCGGCGGGTTACTTCCCGATATGGCTCTGCCTTTACCCCCGTGGTTTCACCGGATGGGAAATGGCTGGTGTACGGTTCACGGTATGAAGATCAAACCGGTTTGGTTCTCCGCGATATTAACACCGGTGATGAAAACTGGCTGGCTTATCCCGTTCAAAGAGATGAGCAGGAGTCGATTGCAACCATGGGAGTTTTGCCGGGAATGACCTTTACACCTGACAATAAAAACCTGTTAACATCCTATAATGGAAAGATTTACAGTATTGATATAACATCCGGTGAAGAAACAGAAATACCTTTTGAAGTAGACGTTCACCTTGAAATGGGGCCGGAGGTTTTTTTCAAATACCCTATAAGTGATGACAAGGAAATGCTGGCCACGCAAATTCGTGATGCCGAGCCTTCACCCAACGGAAAACAACTGGCCTTCACCGTACTCGATAAATTATATATTCAGGATTTGCCGGATGGTGAACCAAAACGCATCACCAGTTCCAGCCTTATTGAAGCACAGCCAACGTGGTCGCCGGATGGAAAATGGATTGTGTATGCAACCTATGATGCCGAAAAAGGCGGGGCACTTTATAAAGTAGAGCCAAATGCACGCAGGATCCGGCCGCAGAAAATAACCAGTGATCCCGGGTTGTACAGTGAGCCGGCATGGAGTACCACCACCAACAGAATTGTAGCCCTTAAAGGTGATAACCGAAGTTATGAGCAGGCTTACGGGCCATTTGCCTTTGGTTCCACTGAAGACATTGTGTGGATTTCAGCAGATGGCGGTTCATCAAACCTCATTGCCAAAAGCAGCGGACGGGATAATCCTCATTTTGTGAAAAATAATGACCGCATTTACATGAATCGCGGCAACGGAACCTTGCTTTCCATTCGGTGGGA